>JAGUUY010000124.1 GCA_020063185.1 Bacillota bacterium | reverse complement strand
GGTGGACCTGGGGGGAATTGAACCCCCGGCCTCTTGAATGCGAGTCAAGCGCTCTCCCCCTGAGCTACAGGCCCACTGACGAAAAATATTGTAGCACGCGGGACGCCGAAACACAAGGGAGAAAAAATACCCGCGGTTTACCGCGGGCAGCCCCTTGAGGGAGGACGAAGGGTTGTCGCTCAGGAAATCTTTTGAATCCCCAACTCCTGGCGCTGGCGCTTACCCATGGTCTCTTCCGTGTGATCGCTGGCGATCAGATAGAGGTTCACCCAGAGCTCGTGTTCGTTCGCTTTACCTTCTAATTCTTTGGCCAGGTCGCGAAACTTTTTGGCGACCCGGTCCTTGAAGCAGGAAAACTCGGCCAACATGTCGACAATATCACGATGGGCGTAAGTTGCTCCTTCGCGAAGAGGTTTTACCACTTGCTCCCACCTCCTTTTCCCGGATAATACCACAACCGGAGTAATATGGGAACGGGTGGGTTTTGTCGAAACCCGCCTGCGAGCAGTTTTTAAACCCTTCGAAAACAAGAAAAAGGCTGCGGGACAGCCTTTTCCCCATCGGAGAAATTTTTTCGGCGCCGGTAAGGAATGAGTGTTTTTAAAACGTGCCGCCGACAAAAGACGTGCCGATGTTGGCGCTGGGATTGTCTTTATCCGGCCAGGGCCTGTAGGCGTAAGCCCCGCCGTATACGGGCGACGCGGTGTGAGTAACGGGTAAATTAAGGTTCAGGTTCGGGACGTTGGTGAACTGTGTTCCGGCGGCCGAGCCGTAAAACGGCACATTTTGGGCCGTGGCGGCGAAACTGGGGTACGGTGCGACCCCGGTGGTGACGCCTGTGTAAGGAGTTACGCCGGCGGTATATCCGGTGGCGCCGAATTGCCCGGCGCCGACGCCGAACTGGCCGGTCGTAAAGGCCGGCACAGCAGTGCTGATCTGCTGCACGGCCGACGAAATGGCGATCACGTCACTTTGCAGGCTGTTGCAGATCTGAGCGATACGCTGGAGTTGCTGACTGTTCAGGCTTTCGTGCTGGCTTAACCGCGCGAGTTGGGACTGGGCCTGCTGTTCGGCCTGTTGGAGCTGCTGCGCGGTCGTCGAAATGGCGTTGAGGTCTTGCCGCAAGCGGTTTATGTGGTTTTGCATTTCCTGTAAACGTAACATATCAATTAGCCCCTCCTTTTTTACGTATTATTGACAGTAAGAGGGGACTTAATTAGTGGAAATTAATTCTTTAAAATAATTCTGGTCAGGTCGTAGGTGCCTGTTGGATTCATTGCGAAACCCTGCAAGCCCGGACTTACCGCGGCGATGTGCGCGCCGTAATTCAGGGTGACAAGCGGCGCCTCCCGATCCAGAATTTCCAGCGCGTGGCGGTAAATTCCGTCCCTTACCGCCGAGTCCGGCACCTGCTGGGCCCGCGACAGCATCAGGTTGACGACGGGGTTTTCGTAGCCTGTGGTGTTGAACCCCCGCGTCGAAGGCGACCCGGACAAGAGGCAGTAAAGAAAGTTGTCGGGGTCGCC
Source organism: Bacillota bacterium (assembly GCA_020063185.1). Lineage (GTDB taxonomy): Bacteria > Bacillota > Desulfotomaculia > Desulfotomaculales > Ammonificaceae > SURF-55. Next base: position 30,156 of record JAGUUY010000124.1, on the reverse strand, counting down.
GTTGTCACTGACCCAGCCGTATATAAAGAAATCCCCCTCCCGGCGGGTGATGGCTTTCTTCAAAGATTCCCACTCGTAACAGCGAACCCTGACCTCCATCCCGGCGGCCTGAAGCTGCCGTTTGACTTCGTCGGCCAGGCGTTCGCCGCCCGCAGGGTTGTATGGTCTTGTGCCTTTGTAGGTCAGGAGGGTCAATGTCTTGCCGTTCAGTCCGGCGGCTGACGCCAGGTCCCGGGCGGCGGCCGGATCAAAAGTCTGCGGCTGAGAATTAAGGCCGTCAAGCACCACCGGCGGCAGCAGGCCTTCAGGTCCGGCTATCAGACCGCAATAAAGTTGGTTGCACAGCGAATGGCGGTCAAGGGCGAGAGCAACCGCGCGCCGCGCCGCGGGATTGTCAAAAGGCGATTTACCGGTGTAAAATCCAAGGTAGTTCAGGCTGGCCGCGGTCGTAACGGCCGTCGTGCCGCCGGATGGCGAACCGGTGGCGGAGCAGGGAACATCCAGGGCGATGACCCTGTGATGCTTATGCATAAGGGCGGCGCGCCGTCCGGGGTCCGGAACGGACTTAATGCTCACGGTTTCAACACCCGGCGGCCCATCCCAGTGGTCTTGGAAAGCGGACAGGACCACCTCACGGTCGTCGGCGGACTTGATGCGAAACGGGCCGGTGCCGGAAGGCGGACGGCCGGGAAGGAATACGGCCGCCTGGGGCAAGGCAAGGGTGCGCAAAAACGGCGTGTAAGGCTTCTTTAAATGGAAAACGACGCTATGGGGGTCAGGCGACGTTACTGACTCGACCATGCCGAACAAATACGGGGAACCGTCACGCAAGGTCTGTTCAAAAGAAGCTGTTACTAAAGCGGCGGTCAGTTTTTGCCCGTCGTGGAAATGCACATTCCGGCGGAGTTGGAAGGTAAGTGTCCGGCCGTCCGGGGACAGGCGCCATTCGGTGGCGAGACAAGGTTCCACCGCGCATGTTTCCGGCTTGAACCTTACGAGTCCCTCAAAAACGTTAGGTAAGAAACCGGCCGTGTCGGGGTCGAAAACGCTTATCCGGCCGTCAAGCGCCGGAAGGCCCGGAGCGGCCACCAGTAACATACTGTGATCGCGCTCTTGGGTTGCGCCGTTTCGCAAAAGCAGTAATAGTAACAATGCGGCGGCCGCCGTAACAATATATAAAGGAACTTTTCGAATATTCACTGCATCACCCGTTGAAATAATTCTGGCAGGATATGGTTATTTCCTCTTGTACTTTAAAAACACGCGGATGGAATTTTTAAACCGGTCATGCGGCGCACGCGAAAAATTGTTTATTTATGGCGGAACATTTTGTATAATTAACACCATTGTGAAATTATCATGGAGCGAGGGGAGACCGTGCTGCCAACACCAAAAAAATACTTCGTCACTTCCGGCGCCGCCGAAGGATCATCGTGCCTCAACGCGTTCGATAATGCCCTTCTCGCCGCGCGGATCGGGAACATTAACATCATCAGGGTGTCAAGCATCCTTCCGCCCGGTACGGAATACGACCCTGAACTGCTGCTGCCGCCGGGTTCACTCGTGCCGACGGCGTACGGGTCGACGGTCAGCGACGTTCCGGGCGAGTTGATCGCGGCCGCGGTAGGGGTCGGGATTTCGCAGGAGAGCTTCGGTGTGATCATGGAATACTCGGGGAAATGCGGCGCCGCGCAGGCGCAGGAAAAGATAGAAGGCATGATCAAAGAAGCTTTTGGACGCCGCGGCATGGAAGTTGTGGAAATTAAAATGTCGGCCGTAGAGCACCGCGTCCAAAAGATCGGCTGCGTTATGGCGGCGGTGCCGCTCTGGTATTAGGCCGGCAAGGAGGGTAAGAATGGAACTCTGGTACACTGAAAAACAAAATGATAACCTTAAGCTTAGCTGTCGGGTAACGAAGACCCTGCACGTGGAAAAGACGCCGTTTCAAAGCATGGCCGTGCTCGAGACGCCGGGATTCGGACGTGCCCTGATCCTGGACGGGATCGTGCAGACTACCGTATGGGATGAGTACATCTATCACGAAATGATTGCCCACGTACCGCTGAACACCCACCCCAGTCCGAAAAAAGTCCTTATCATCGGCGGCGGGGACGGCGGGACGGCGCGCGAAGTGGTACGCCACCCTATGGTACAGGCCGCCGTGATGGTGGAGATCGACGAGCGCGTGGTGGCCGCGTCACGCGCCTTCCTGCCGGAGTTAAGTTCCGGACTCGACGATCCAAAGTTGGACCTCCGGTTCGAAGACGGCATCAAGCACGTTGAGGCATGCGAAAACGAATACGACGTAATCATCATCGATTCCACGGATCCGGTGGGACCGGCCGTCGGACTTTTCAGCGGCGGTTTCTACCGGAAGGTGCATAAGGCGCTCAAAGAGGACGGGCTTTTTGCGGCCCAGACCGAATCACCGCTTTTCGATTTAAACTTCATTGCGCGGATTAACGATGACGTCGGCGCCGTTTTCCCGATTGTGCGGCAGTACTTGGCCTGCGTTCCTTCTTATCCGGGAGGGCTTTGGAGCTTCACCATGGGTTCTAAAAAGTTTGATCCTGTTCTGACGCCGCCCGCGTCGGTTCCCGAACTGCCATACCGTTACTATAATAAGTCGATCCACCTCGCCGCGTTTATGCTGCCGCAGTTTATGCAGGATTTTCTCGGCCGGGGGTAGAAATGTTCAGTAACGTTGCACGGGTAAAGCCGTTTCTCGGGGCGACCCGCGGGTACGCCGAAGCCGGAGTCGTTCTGGTAGGCGCAGGGCTCGACGCCACGGTTTGTTTTCGGTCCGGCACCGGGGAAGGACCCCGGGCCGTACGTTACTATTCTGAATGTATCGAAGAATACAGCCTGCGTTTGGACCGGGACCTGCGTGAGGCCGCTTATTGCGACCTGGGAGATATTGTTTTGACGGCCGCCGATATCGCAGCGGCCCTTTCCAGGATCAACGCAACGGCGGCGGAGATTTTGGCCGACGGCAAGGTCCCCGGGTTTATTGGCGGGGAGCACCTGATAACCGGAGCTGTCCTTGCGGCCGTGAACCGGTTCTTTCCGGATGTTGTAGTGCTGCATTTCGACGCCCATGCGGATTTGCGGGACAAGTACCTTGGGGAGAGCCTGTCCCACGCGACGGTCATGCGCCGGGTTGTCGAAATGCTCGGCCCCGGGCGGGTGTACCAGTTCGGGATTCGCTCGGCGGACCGGGAAGAAATTGAATATGCGCGTGAAAATACACGGCTCTTTCTTTACGGGGTTAGAGAGCCGTATTCGGCGTTGCGGCAGGAAATCGATAAACCGGTTTACATCACTATCGACATTGACGTCGTCGATCCCGGCTATGCTCCGGGTGTCGGAACCCCGGAGGCGGGGGGGATAACCCCGCGGGAGCTTTTGGAAACCGTGTACGGGTTCGCGGGTCTTAACGTGGTGGGTTTCGACATCGTGGAAGTGAACCCGGTCTGCGATCCCGGCGGGTTGACGCCGCTCTTGGCCGCAACGGTCCTGAGAGAAATGATTCTACTCGTTGCTGGGTAGAAGGAAGCGGGTCGGACGTCGTGCTGCCCGCGTTTTAGAAATCGAACGGAATAGATGGAGGTAAATTTGCGCGAAGGTAAGATACAGGTCATACCCTTGGGTGGACTTGGGGAAATCGGCAAAAATGCGCTGGCTATACGTTACAAAGACGACATCGTTGTGGTAGACTGCGGGCTGATGTTTCCCGAAGACGAGATGCTGGGGATCGACGTGGTGATCCCGGACCTGAGTTTTCTTTTGGAAAACAAACACATACTGAGGGCCATAGTCCTGACCCACGGCCATGAGGACCACATCGGCGCGCTCCCTTATACCTTGCCCCAGTTGAACGTGCCGATTTACGGCACGCGGTTGACGCTGGGGCTGCTGGAAGGCAAACTTCAGGAGCACCTCCCGGGTTTCAACCCGGATTTACGGGAAGTGCGCCCGCGGGATACCGTGGAAATAGGCAGTTTTAAAGTCGAGTTCATCCGTGTGTCCCACAGCATACCGGATGCCGTGGCGGTGGCGCTTCATACCCCGATAGGCATCGTGCTGCACTCCGGCGACTTTAAAGTCGATCACACGCCTGTGGACGGCGAGATGTTTGATTTTCACCGTTTGGGGCAACTGGGAGATAAAGGGGTGTTGCTCCTCCTCTCGGACAGTACCAACGTTGAGCGTCCCGGGTACACCATGTCGGAACGAGTCGTCGGCGAGACCTTTGACGACACGTTCAGGCGGTCGAACAGCCGGGTCATCGTCGCCACCTTCGCTTCCAACATCCACCGGATCCAGCAGGCGCTGCTGGTAGCGGAGCGTTACGGGCGGAAGGTTGCGGTGGCGGGCCGGAGCATTGTTAACGTCGTGAACATCGCGCACAGGCTCGGGTATCTAAAAATACCGCGGGGGACCATGGTCGAGCTTGAGGAGGCAAACCGGCTGCCGCGCCACGAAGTGGTGATCCTCACCACAGGAAGCCAGGGGGAGCCGATGTCGGCCTTGACCCGGATGGCGATGGCCGACCACAAGCTTGTGGAAATAATGCCCGGGGACACGATAATCATCTCCGCGGTGCCGATACCGGGGAACGAGAAGCTGGTGGCCCGGGTCATCGATCAGCTTTTTAAACGGGGCGCTGAAGTGCTCTACGAAGCTGTATCCGGTATCCACGTTTCCGGGCACCCGAGTCAGGAAGAACTGAAACTGATGATTAATTTGTGCAGGCCCAAGTACTTCATGCCGATCCACGGCGAGTACCGCATGCTCATCCAGCATGCCAGGCTGGCCCGCGATCTTGGCATAAAGCCCGAAAACGTGTTTGTGGCCGAGAACGGACAGGTGGTGGAGTTCACTCCCAAAAGCGGCCGTTTCACCGGCAGGGTTACGGCCGGGCGCGTCCTGGTGGACGGACTGGGTGTGGGGGACGTCGGTAATATCGTGCTCAGGGACCGGAAACAACTTGCCCAGGACGGAATACTAATCGTGGTGCTGGCGCTGAACCATGAATCGGGGCAGGTGGTTGCGGGACCCGATATCGTTTCCCGCGGTTTTGTGTACATGAGGGAAGCAGAGCAGCTTTTGGAGGAAGCTAAAGAGCAGGTGAAGAACGCGCTTGACAAATGCGCCGGCCGCGGGAGTACCGAGTGGGCGAGCATCAAGGCGCAGGTGCGCGACGTCCTCGGCCGCTTCCTTTACGAGCGGACAAGGCGCAGGCCCATGATCCTGCCGATTATTATGGAGGTGTGAACGGACGTGAAGAGCGGAGAAGGAAAAGGCGCCGCCGACTCTTTGAAACTCCAAGGCGGTTTGCTCCTCGCCACCGTGGCGCTGGGGCTGATTGATTTTCTGTTCTGGCGTTTACCGCGCATAATCCCTTACCGGCGGGGCAAACGTCCCGTGGGCAGGATGGTTTTCAAAGTCCGGGAGTAACTTAGGGAAAAGGGAAACCCCAAAGGGGTTCCCCTTTTCTTCCGATCAAAACCGCACGGCGCCGGCCTAAGACCGCTTCATTTCTTCCTGTTGGACTTACAGCTATTCCGGTTTTATTTCCACCTGATTAGATACGGCGCCTACCACTTTCGGGATTACCACCTCGAGCACGCCGTCTTTAAACGATGCTTTCGCTTTCTCGCGGTCCACCGTGACCGGAAGCGGTACCGTACGGGAGAAGCTTCCGTAAGCCCTTTCACTACGGAAATAGTCCTTCTCCCTCACCTCTGCTTCATGGCTCGTCTTTCCCTTAATCGTGATCTCTTGGTCGGAAACAAGGACCGTGGTGTTTTCTTTGCCTACTCCGGGGAGGTCCGCCCTGACAATGATTTTGTCGTCCCGCTCAAGGACGTCGATTGCCGGCAGCCAGTCACCTAACTGGCCGCGGTCAAAAAACTTCGGCAGCTTGGTGAAAGCCCTCTCCATCGCCTCCCGCATGTCACGGAGTTCACGCCACGGGTCCCGCGGAAAAAGATTCGGCATGCAGACCACCTCCATAAGATAGTTATTTTAAAACACATTGTACTATATTTCACAATAACCTGTCAAGAGATATGTTTCCACAAATTCATAAATTTAGAGCAGACCGGCTTCGGAGAGTCTCTGGTGTGTAAAAGCGCGCGCGGCGCTCTGCCGGGCGTCGTCCAGAGGTTTCAGCCGCATGAGGTCAGGACCCAAACGGGCGAGGAACACTCCGGGACTGTTAACCTCGACCACAAGATACAGGTAGTCCTCGGGCTTGATTTCCAAGGCGTAATCACCCCTGCTGGTTTCGAGAACGGGAATTATTTCACGGTTGGCGGTAAAGTAACCTGCGGCTTCCTTAATCGTGAATTTCTTTTTCAAGAATATCAGCCCCCTTTCTGAATTTTAAACGCAGGTTTTTTCCCTGTCACCAGGAAAAAAACAGTTTGGCGCCGAATTTGTTTTTTAAAAAGGCGGCGCGTCGGGGGAGGAAAGGGTTTGCGGGTAGTTTGGCATCCTGAGACCGGGGAGACATCCCGGAAGAAACTGCCGTCGTCCGGCAAAAGCGACTTTGCCGGAGCCCTGAATTTCGTCCTCGTTGATTCAGGTACGGCGGGCATAGAAAACATACTGGTCAATGCCGCAACGCGCTTCGGTGTCCGTCCGCAATTACTACGTGCGGTAGCCCAGGCCGAATCGAACTTCAACCCGAGGGCGGTATCCAGGGCCGGGGCTCAAGGGATTATGCAGTTGATGCCGGAAACCGCGCGGTCTTTGGGTGTCCGCGACCCGTTTAACCCGTTGGAAAACGTGTTCGCCGGGGCGGCTTACCTGCGTTCACTCCTGGACAGGTTCGGGGGGGACGAGAAGCTGGCGCTGGCGGCATACAACGCCGGTCCCGGGGCCGTAAGGCGGTACGGCGGGGTTCCCCCTTACGCGGAAACGCGGGCTTACGTGGACCGGGTCCTGTCCCTGAGCAGTGTTGAGCAGTCCGCGCAGGGGGAACCACTAAGAACTAGACCGGCTCCGCCGGCAGACGGAGTTTTCGGGCGTCCGGAAATACGCGACGCGGGTGAGGATAACCAGGCGCTCGCCGCATGGGCGGTCAAGTTGCGGTACGCGTTGATGGAGTATTTATTGCAGGCAGTGGCCGGAGAAGAGGAAGGCGCTAAAAAGTAGCTTGCGAAAAACCGCACTAGCTCGGATAAAGCGGAAATGTTACACCGCCGGCCCCAGCCGGAATTGTCAAAATAAGCCGTTTGCTGAAAAGAAAACGGATCGGGCTTCCCGACGCCTGCTGCGGCGGGCAAAGAGCGAGGGGCGGCTTAATCGGGAAGCCGGATCGGCGCTGAACCGGGGCGGAGGCATCGCGCATTGCTGACCGTTTCGCTTCCCCTGCAAGAACCTCCGGAAACTGTAATCTCACGTTTCAGTGCGCAAAAGGGTTTCGCCGTACTGGCAAGCGGTGGCGGGGAACCGCTTGCGCACCCGTACGTGCCCCTTGGCCGCTGGACGTTTGTCGCCGTGGACCCGTTTTTAGTGTTTACATACTATCCGGGAGCATCCTCGGTACAGCCCTGTCCCGGCGGTGTCGGCGTGTTATCGGACCCGCTGCGGACACTGGAGAACCTCCTTTTATCGTACAGGCTTGAGGAAACCGCGCCGACCCCGTTCCCTGCGGGCGCCCTCGGTTTTCTCTCGTACGAACTGCGAACGCTGATGGAGAGAGTACCGGCCGGCGGTATCGACGACCTGCGGCTGCCGCACCTGCGTTTCGTTTTCTATGATGCCGTGGTAAGCATCGACCATTACGAGCAGAGGATCTGGCTGACCTCCACCGGAATGCCTTTAAAGGGTGAGGCAATGCTCGCGCGGCGGCGGGAGCGGCTTGACAAGCTTCTGGCGTTACTGCGCCGGGAGCCTGCTGCCGACGTGCCCGGGACGGGAAGCGCCGCCTCCAAGGGCCCGCTGTATTCTTCCTTCTCGCGCCCGCGCTATATTAAGGCCATTAAACAAGTAAAGGAGTACATCGCCGCGGGCGACGTGTACCAGGTAAACATCGCCCAGCGGTTTAGCGTGGAGGCGGCGGTCGAGGGATACCCGCTGTTCAGGCTGCTCCAGCGCACAAACCCCGCGCCGTTTGCCGCTTACCTTTCGGGCGAAGATTTTGCGGTCGTCAGTTCTTCTCCGGAGCGATTTCTCCACTACAACGCTTCAAGAGGCGTTATTCATACCCGTCCGATTAAAGGCACGCGGCCGCGCGGGGCAACGCCGGAGGACGACGAGCGGTTGGCCCGCGAGCTGGTGGCCAGCGAAAAGGACGCCGCCGAGCACGTCATGATCGTGGACCTTGAACGCAACGACCTTGGACGTATCGCGGCGACCGGCTCAGTCCACGTTCCGGAGTTCTGCGTACTGGAAACGTTCCCTACCGTATTCCACCTGACCTCTACCGTGGAAGCGGTATTGCCTTCAGGCACCGGACCGGCGGCGATTATCCGGGCTACATTCCCCGGCGGGTCGATAACAGGTGCCCCGAAGGTGCGCGCGATGGAAATAATCGACGAGATTGAGCCGATAACACGTGGTATATATACCGGTGCGATCGGGTACATGAGCTTTAACGGTAACATCGACTTGAACATTGTGATCAGGACACTTGTCCTTAAGAGCGGGTACATCCATTTCCACGTTGGCGGCGGCATCGTGGCGGACTCCGACCCGGAAGAGGAATACCAGGAGACGTTGGACAAGGGTATGGCCTTTTCGCGTGTGCTTGGACTTAACTTGCGCGAGGTAAGAGAACTTGAAAGTCTACGTTAACGGCGCCTTCGTGGCTGAAGAACGGGCGCGGGTTTCCGTGTTGGACGCGGGATTTCTGGTGGGCCACGGCGCTTTTGAGACCATGCGTTCCTACGGCGGCATAATTTTCCGCCTTGAAGCGCACCTGCGGCGTTTGAACCGGGCATGCGCCGCCCTGAGAATCCCCTTTACCGCCGAGGCAGCAACGGTTTCGAAAATTATTGACCGGCTGCTGCGGCTCAACGGCCTTAAGGACGCGCGCGTGCGCCTGACCGTAACGCCGGGAACGGTGTCCGCCGCGGCGGCGACAGTAGTGATGACGGCCGTAACCATAGAGGGCGTACCCGCATCCGGTGACGGCTGGCGGGCAACGATCCACAGAGGGACGGTCAGTTCCCGGAATGATGTGCTCCAGTATAAAACCACCTCTTATCTGGACAAAGTTCTGGCCCGACGGGACGCCAAGGAGAGGGGTTTTGACGAGGCGTTATTCCTGAACGAGATGGGCCACGTGACGGAAGGAGCGACCACAAATATTTTTTGTGTCCGCAACGGCATGCTCCAGACGCCGGCGCCGCGTGAAGGGCTGCTCCCGGGAATAACCCGGGAGGTCGTCGCCGAAATCGCCGCAAGAGAGCTCATTCCTTTCGGCGAACAAGTTCTCCTTTTGGAAGAACTGCTGTCCAGTGACGAAGCTTTCCTTACGAACTCCATCGTCGAGATTGTGCCGCTCTTAAAGGTGGGTGAGGCGCCTGTGGGCGGCGGCAGTCCGGGACCGGTGACCAAACGGCTGCAGAAGAGTTACCGCGACCTGGTCCGGCTTGAAGTGAATCACGGTTAGCCCTGCCTCCCCCCAAACCGTTTCGCCGTCAAGACCCCAGCCGTTCTAACAGGCCGTCCGGCCCCATAAGGTTAGTCTGGGGGGGCGGATAAGCCATGGGATTGTTCCTGGCGCTGTTGGGTATGTTTTGCTGGGGACTGGCCCCGCTGTTCGGCAAAATGGGGCTCATGTACATGCATTCCATGACCGCCTTGACCATCAGGACTATCATCGCGGCCAGCCTCATTTTAAGCTGGCAGATAGTGTTCGGCGGACCGCAGTATTTTCACGCCATCCCGCTTAAAAGCCTGATCTTTATCGCCATAGAGGCCCTTTTAGCGACGCTGATAGGGGACTTGGCCTACTTTATGGCTTTGAAAAGAGGAAACATTAATCAGGTTACCCTGATTATGTCCTCTGCGCCGTTAATCACCATGTTAGCGGCTTACGCTTTCTTAGGCGAGCGCGCGACTGCCAATCAGATCATCGGCGCCGTGTTGATCGTCAGCGGGCTGGTGCTTGTGGGTATTCAGCCTTTAAGGGGTTAGCGGAAGGTTAAACTCTTAAGGCGCCGGAGCGCGGCGGTCGGTGCGGCAATTCCGCTGAAGCAGTGGAAAGGTTAACCTTTCACCTTTTTCGGGGCCGGAACGTATAACGCTTAAAAGGATGAAAACGACCCCGACAAAAGGTGGCCGCGATGGCTGAAAAAAACACGCCCCTTATTGAAGCGCTCCGGGAATACGCGGCCGGGAAGACAGTGCGCTTTCACATGCCGGGCCATAAGGGCGGCGCCGGGACGTCACCGGTCATTAAAGACTTAATGGGCCAGGCGGTTTTGTGGGCCGATGTAACCAACATACCCGGCATGGACGATTTGCACCAGCCGACCGGTATCATCCGCAAAGCGCAGGAACTAGCGGCGCGGACGTTCGGCGCCGAAGACACCTATTTTTTGATCAACGGGTCTTCTTGCGGGCTGATGGCCTTAATTATGGCCACCTGCCGGCCGGACGATAAAATTCTCGTGCCCCGAAACATACACCGCTCCATCCTCAGCGGCATCATACTAACAGGTACGGTGCCGGTGTTTTTCAAACCGGTTTACGACCGGGAGTTGATGCTGCCGCTTGCTGTGAGCCCGGAGACGATACGCTGCGCTCTGGCGCAAAATCCGGATGCACGCGCGGTTTTTGTGATCAGCCCCACTTACAACGGTGTCACTTCGGACATCGGGAAAATAGCCGCAGAAGTCCACAGGTATGGAATTCCATTAATGGTGGACGAGGCCCATGGGCCGCACCTCGGGCTGCATGAAGACTTGCCGCCGCGGGCCCTTGAGTGCGGCGCGGACGCGGTGGTTCACGGCACGCACAAACTCCTTACTTCGTTTACCCAGGCGTCAATGCTGCACGTAACCGGGCCAAGGGTGGACCGTGCGCGACTCGAGCAAAGCCTGCGGGTGCTGCAGAGCACCAGTCCTTCCTATCTGCTTCTCGCCTCCCTCGACGCCGCCCGGGCCGATGTGGCCGCCAAAGGCAGGCAAATGTTTGACAGAGCCCTAAAAATGGCCGCGGAACTCCGTGTGGGAATCCGAAACATACCGGGGGTGACGACTTTTGATGAGCGGTGGGCCGTTGAAAGAGGGGCCGCGGGCCTCGACAATACCAAAGTCACAATTACCGTGAAGGACCTCGGAATTACCGGCGTAAAAGCCGAAGCCTGGCTCCGGAAGAACGCTTTTATCCAGGTAGAAATGTCGGACGTTTTCAACCTGCTGGTAATCGTGACCGCCGGCAACACTCCCGGAGATATTGCCCGGTTGGTTTCCGGTTTGCAGGCCGTTGCCGCGGAGGCGGGGAAAGGAATCATGCTGGAGGACGACTTTCACGTGGTTTTGGAGCAAGCGCTCGTTGAACCGCCGGAAACACGTTTGGCGGTGTCACCCCGCGAGGCGTTTTTCAGCCCGTCGGTTTCACTGCCGCTGGAAAAGACGGCCGGCGAGGTGGCCGCCGAAACGATTGCCTGTTACCCGCCCGGAATTCCGGTTCTATGTCCCGGCGAAAAAATCACCCCGCAGATTATCGAGCATCTTCAGCTCGTCAGGCGCCTCGGACTGCATTTCCAGGGACCACACGACCCGACCGTCCGTTTTATAAGGGTGCTGAAGGATGTTGAAAGGGCCGGACAGCCGGAGCCGGTTGAAGTTTGATGTTGTTTGCTCGGACCGCGCTCAACGACACGCGGGCACGGCTGGTAGTAATCGACACCAAGGTCCCGCGTGGCGGTTTCCCCCTCCTTGCCGATCGTCAGCCACGAATGCACGACTATTCCTTCCTGACCCTCCGTGAGTACTTTTTCCGTCCCGGCCGACAGCGCGGCGTTATAGCGGTACTCGGTCCAGAAGTTTAACCGGCGGATAATTTGGTGGCGCCACTTTACCGGCGGAGGCGCCTTCTGCCCGTAGAAGGCAATGTAAAGAGTTTCGCCGATCATCTCCGACCAGATTAACAAAGGACCGTCATTTATATTTTTAAAACGGAAATCGCAGACTCCGTATGCGACGGTAGCGTCTTGACCCGGAGGCACGTACGGTACCGTCATTGAATGGGGGTGTCTTTCAATCACCGGGAGGTCCGCCAGGATTACGACGTTGTAAAGGAGTGAAGCTATTTTGCACACGCCGCCCCCTTCGGAGGTGACGATCCTGTTGCCCGCGTACATGGGGCCGTCCTTGAAACCTCTGGCCCTATTATAAGGTCCTATGCGTCCGTTCTGGGAGAAAACTTCTCCGGGCTGAACCACCGTTCCCGCAAGCATGTTTGCGGCCAGGGCGATGTTGAAACGTTCAGCGTGGATTGGTTCGGGAAGGCTTGCGCGGTAAGCGGCTACGAGTACGGGAGTGTTGTAATGATGCTTCACGATTTCTACAACCGCTCCGGCGGTCCACGGAACCGGCTCATCAACCGGGCCGCTGGGCCGACTCTCCTTGACAGCTACTTGATCACCGTCAGGGGGAAGACGGGGGGAAGGTTCTGTAAGGCGCGATTCGACTGTCGGCCGTTTTTGATTTTCCGTGGCGGGAAAAAGCTTTGGGAAGAAGTTTTTCCCGGGGTGGCCGGCGGATAGGGCGCCGAAAAGAGACACAAACAGAAAAACCGCGGTAATCAAGCAGAGCCTTTTTTGTTGCAATGCAAACGCTCCCCCGGGAATTGGAAATAACGTTTTTCAACCGAGAACCAACGGTTTTAAAGTTCCTTGTCACAGTGGAAACTATGCACGCACTCAGTTGGAGCGGCTGTGGGTCGAAAAACGTATTTTTATCGACGGTGGGGGTAACAAATGAAAGAAGGATTTGGGAGTACTGTGTCGAAATATCTTTTCTGGGGGTAAAAGGATTGTCAAACCACAGGCATGGGGAGAGGGTGTCGTGAAAAAAATCGGGAGCGTAATTTTCGCTGCTATAGTTGTCGCGATTGGGGTATTCAGCATATTGAGACCGGTGCCCGCGGCGGCTTACGGCGTAACCGGCGAAACGGTGGTTGAGGAAAATATCGCCGCGGGGGTTTCCTTGAAGCAGTTTGTACAACAGACCGGTGAAGGGCCGATGAGGATCTGTGTAATTACGGCGGATCTCCGCAACCCTTACGTGCGTATTGAAACCCTGGTGGGGGGCGTCGACGGGGGCTTTTCAGAAACGTTTACCGTGCGTGAGATGGCGGAGCGCGCGGGGGCCGTCGCGGCTTTGAACGCCGATTTCTTTCACCTTGCGGAAGGAAAACACCCGCTCGGGATGACTGTGGCCGACCAGAAGCTTCTCAGCAGTCCGATGCAGCGGGGTGATTATTACTCGTTTGCCACGCGGCGCGACGGGGTGCCGGTGATCGAATTGTTCAATTTCAGCGGTGAAGTGGTGGCACCGAGCGGTGTTGCTTTCTTTTCCCTCGCGGGCATTAACAAACCGGCGTATAGCGCCGTGGTTGACGGCAAATCCGTCAACTCGGACGTCTATGCGCTCCACATGTATACGCGTGCCTGGGGACCCGAGAGCCGCGGCGTAGACGGCCAATCAGGGGACATAGTGGAGATGTTGGTGGCGGGTGGCGAGGTAAAGGAAATCCGTTACGCCCAACCGCCCGCGGCCATCCCGCAAAACGGTTACGTCCTGCGCGGGCACGGGACGGCGGCTGCGTTCCTGCAGGACAACTTCAGCGTCGGGGACGCGGTGACGGTCCGATACCGGATTGAACCGCTCGACAACGATATTCAAACGGCGGTCGGAGGACAGGCCCTGCTCGTCGAGAACGGCCGCCGGGTCCAGCCTTTCAGCCAGAACATACGCGGCAATAACGCGCGGTCGGCCGTTGGTTTCTCCCGCGACGGGACGACCATTTATCTCGTCGCCGTGGAGCAGAGTGGAAACAGTCGCGGTATAAGCCAGGAAGAGCTTGCGGACTTTTTGGTCGGGCGCCTGGGTGTCTGGCGTGCCTTAAATATGGACGGCGGCGGTTCTACGAGCCTGGTTGCCCGCCCGCTAGGCGAATTCAAACCGGCGCTCGCGAATATACCGGCGAAAGGCTCAGAGCGCAAGGTGCCGAACGCGCTCGGGATATTCAGCACGGCGCCTCCCGGCAGCCCGGCGGGACTGGTGGTCAGGGGTCCCCAGGAAGTTATAGCGGGCTTGCCTTACCAGTACAGAGCCGGCGTTTACGATAACTATTTCAATCCGTGCGCGGTCGCCGCGACGGAAGTTTTATGGCGGGTGGAAGAAGGTTCAGGGAGCTTCGAGGGTGATACGCTTACCGTTGCGGCGGGAGGCGCCGTCGTCGTGGGCGCCGCGGCGAAAGGGGTTGCGGGAAGGCTTGTGGTGCGGGCGCTCGGACCGGAAGATATGGCGGCGATGGAGGTGGACCCCGGCCGCGTGGCTTTGGAGCCCGGCGGGCGGCAAAAATTGAACGTCAGGTTGCGCGCCAAGGACGGCCGCGTCTGGAACATTCCAAACGAGTTCGTAAAGTGGGAGGGACAGGAAAGCGTCGGCGAGTTAAGGGACGGCACCCTTTACGCACGCCGGGAAACCGCGGCGGGGATTGTTACAGCGTCATTCCAGGGCTTGAGCGCATCTGTTCCCGTGGAGGTTGCGCCGCCGGGACAGCGCTTTTTGTGGTTGGGCCCCGAAGGAGCGGCTGTGCGGGAGGGCAACTTCGAACTCAAGATAGCGCCGGGCGTGCTGTCAACTAGCATTCCGGTGGCGGTGGAAACATACCTGGCGCCTTGCACGCCGCCGCCGGGGTATGTTTTCCTCGAGGGCTTCGCTTTGAGACCGGCAAATCCACCCGCGCCGGAAGTGCCTGTCCTGGTAAGATGGCGGATGGAAGGACAGGACGCCGGGCGTGTGGTCTTCTTTTTGCAGAGCGGGGACGGTAAGTGGGTTGCCCAGCCGACAACCGGCGGCGGCGCCGAGCAAGTAGTCGCCCGCGTATACGGCCTGGGCGGAATTGCGGCGGCCGTCCTTGAAGGGGAGATAACGGAACCGGAGGATATAGCCGGCCACTGGTCGCGCGAGGCGGTTAACGCGCTTGCCGCGCGGGGTATCGTACACGGGTTTCCGGACGGCGCTTACCGGCCTGATGCCGCCGTGACGCGCGCGCAGTTCGCGGCGATACTGGCCAATGCCTTGGGGTGGGGCGAGGCGCCGGACACCGTCCTTCCGTTTAAAGACCGCATACCCGACTGGGCGGCCCCCGGAATCAGGGCCGCGGTAGCGCGCGGCGTAGTCGCCGGTTATCCCGACGGGCGGTTTATGCACGATAAGGTGATTACCAGGGCGGAGATGGCGTCGCTCATTGACCGCGCTTTAAAACTTGGAGACGGTGAATGCCCGGTGTTCAACGACGCGAAGGATGTTCCCGCATGGGCGGAACCGGCGGTGCGGCGGGCCGGGGCCGCCGGTCTGATGCAGGGCGCCGGTGGTCTTTTCAGACCGCTCGCGACGGCCACGCGCGGCGAAACGGCTGCTTTAATCCTAAAAACTCTCGCGTTCTACACGCGCTGGTAGGCCGGCTCTTTTTGTCCAGGGACGCCGCGCCGCGTTAACACGGCTAAGAGAGGGACGAGCGGCATTCTCACGGCGGCGGTTAAAATTTGACCACAGAGGCACAGAGCACACGGAGGGGAAAACACGGAATATTTGATAATATTTTAGGCATGAGTTCCATTTCGAAACTCAGAAGTATTGATTATTAATGCTTTGGTAACTTTGTTATTTCTGGTTCTCCTTGAACTCTGTGTCTCTGTGGTGAGTTATTTTAGTTCCGGCTTGTCCGGGTCTCGGCTTGGGCCCATCCACCGGGCGGCCAGATATGCGGCCGCTAACCCGAATACAATATTTTCGCCCAGCAGGGAGAAATTTGAACCCAGATCCCGGGGTACAACATGCGTTGGGTGAATATCGAAAACAAAACCAAAGAAAAGAATGTACGTAAAAGGAATGGAAGTAAGAGGTCCTTTAAGCCACCAGAATTCCTTTCCGGTAAAGTGGAGCACATAGACGATCAACACCCCGAGAAAAGCCGATGTCAACTCCCAAAGAATGCCGCCTAAAACCAGACCACCCGCGGTTGAAAGCAAGTCTTCCCGGAGAAAAACGCCGGCCGACAATTGAAAGGAATAATGTTCGGTTGTTCCCAACAGCACCGAGAAAAGGTTGAAAAGCAACCCGGGCAGGGAAGCGGCAACCCCTGTCACCGCCCCGAGAGCTACTTTATCCTGAAGGTGCACCGGTCTTTTGCCTCCGCAGCCGGTATTTCCGTTAGGCGGTTCCAAAGAATATGTGAGCGGAACTGTTTAAAGAAGGTTCACTTTCAATATGATGCCTCGCAAACAATAGATATATGATAAGCCTTCCGGACATCGGATTTGTAAAGGAGCGGATAATAAGAACCAAATGACTTCTGACTATCCTAAACCGGTTTCTTGCGGGTTGACCAACCCATCAGGTCGTAAAAGAGTCAGTATCCGGCGGCCGATTCCAGCAAAAGAAACAAGGCCGTGCCGACAATCGCGGCCGCCCACGGCCGGCGAACCGGTATCACCGGAACCGTTCCGAGCAATAAAACCGCGGTGAGGGCTCTAATTGCCCGGTCGGTGTTGCCGGAGTTTTTTTCCCAGTCAAGGTCCAAAAGAGCGCCCCCTAACAGGATGATTCAGCCTCTCGCCCTTTCCGCGCCGAGGACCTGGAAACGGCTGCCGGTACGCGGTTCAGGTACCGGTGTCACGCTATCTTTTCCGCCTGGAGTACCGGCAGCGGAGAAAGGAATTCCGCCGTTAAAGAGACGTTCATCGCCGAGACGGACGGCCAGGGCCGCCGCTGCCGCGCCGTAAACGGAATGGGAGGCGAATTCGGTAAGCGCGGTTTTAGGGTCGACCGGTGCGATCTTCGTAGCCCCGAACGTGGCAAGCACACCGTAAAGCACCGTCCACATCGATTTCCCGATCAAGGTACCCTTCAACAACGCCCGGTCTTTTCCGGTCATCGAAAGAACGTATACGGTGAAAACACCGATCATGGCAGCGATGGAACTGTCGGCTATGTACCCCACAAGCATCCCTTTTCGGTCGGCGATCTTATGCGCCGGTACGAGAAGGCCGGTTGCTTTTATGGGTCCGTCCAGATCGGAACATTTTAATTTCATGGCGGCTTTACCGATGGCAAGTTTAATGATATTGGCTGATAAACCGCAAATAATTCCGAGCAGGATTCGGTCGGTGATTTTTTTCAATATTACCTACCTCTCATTCGTTGAAATTATTATCTCCTCGGTATTTAAGCGTTAAGAAGTCTTAATTTGGCCGGGGAAGAAACTCATGGAAAGACATAACCTGGCGCTATGGGTTATCAATACGTGAACAGACAAGTTAAGCAAAAGTAAAAGGCCTGGGGTATAAGGCTGATAGGGCGATGGTTGGTGCGGCGGGAAACAAACAAGCGGCTGATTAGAGGATTTAAATGACGGGTATAATTTAAAAACGCGGGAAATACCTGCCATAATTTAAGAACCGCGTACAGTTTGTAAAAATTCGCGCACACAGTTGGATGATATCGCAAGACCGCGATCACCGTCTTCAACTTTAACGGTGGCGAAAACCACGCCGACAACCTCACCTCTGACGTCCATTACAGGACTGCCGCTGTTGCCGGGATGAATCGGCGCGAACAGTTCCAGGGCCGGTGACGCGCAATCCGAAAGGTGAAAACGGCGGCCCGCAACGCCGGTGACCGCTATTTTGTCTATTCCCAGGGGATTGCCGACCACGAAAATCTTGTCCCCTTCGACAACCAGGTCGGAGTTTCCCAGGTGGGCGACCGGCAAGCCTGAAGCGTCGGCGAGAGTTAAAACAGCCAGGTCGCACTCCGGTTTTACATAACTATTTTCGACGCTGAACACGCTCCCGTCGGGGAATCTGACCACGAGTCGCCGAGCGTCTTGTACCACGTGCGAATTGGTCACAACTAAGCCGCCGGGGTCGATGTTAAAGCCGGTGCCTCTTTGCTGCACCAGGAACCGGGGAGGGTCCTCTTGCCCGGGTGAAGCCAGTACGGTAAGGGTAACAACGGCGGGTTGGAGCCGTCGGACCCGGCTATCCAGGGAAATCCTCGCCGAGTCGAACACAAAATCCAGCGAAGGCAGGTAGAGGCGCGGCCATACGGTTAACGCGACACCGCCGGCAAACACCAGCGCAAGGAAAAGGGCGATAAAACGCCTGGCGAATCTCGATTTTTTTGACGGGGGCGGCCGAAGGCCTGCGCGGCGGAGGTGAAACACCGCTTTGGCGCGGTAAGGTTTTCCTTGTAGAACCCCGCGCCGGACGAGGTACATTTGCTTCAAATTCCACTCTCCCGTAAATGTACAAATCAATAGAATGTTGGATACCGTACTGAACCTTATTATAGCTCTTGAACCGGACGGAGGGATAAGGATTATTATTCCGTACACAAGGAAATGGTTTTTTGACCGCACGGCGAAAATAGTAATAAAAGTTTCAGCCTTCTTTCGAATACCATAATATGGTTCTATACACGCTTGTTGTGTAGGTATTTATCGCCCCGAAAGTCACGGTTGACTAAGGTTAGAACCTGTTGACAGTATTAAACTTTTATGATAATATGTGATAAACAGCTTACAGTTTAATGCCAAGAAGGGAGTGATGGAGCGGGGGCATCTTTCCCTGAAACACCGATAATGCTCCTTAATCGCTGAGTTCTCAAATGCGAGAAGCGGGGGAACCAAGTTTCTGGGGTGAATCCCGGCACTCAACGGCAGTAACATCGTTACTACATCAATGGCCTTGGCCGAAAACAAGCGGCATTAATGTAAAACAAGTGAATTGAGTGCAGGGTAGGGTTACTTTCGACCCGAACCCGTCAGCTAACTTCGCAAGCGTTGAAAGGGGGGATTTATATATTTCGCCCTTTTACGCCCCGGCTCTCCGGGGTATTTTAGTCTCTACGACCATGAAAAGGGAAGGAGTAATGATATGTCGTTACAACTTGGTGGAAACTGGCGGTTCAGCAGCCAAGAAAAAAGGTCCATCGCGCTGAAAAGAGCGGTGGAACTGAAAAGTCAGATTGGTGATTACCTGGCAAGGAAAGACGACATCAAAAACGGGTTTGAAATGCTCGGTATTACCGAAACAAACAAGCAAAAGCTGTTCTGCTATTATAACGTCGGCGAAGAAAGTTGGAACGACTGGCGATGGCAGATAACACACCGGATCGATGATGTGGAGGTTTTGCGCGCCTTATTCGGCGTTGGCGAAGCACGGTGCAGTGAGGCAAGAAGTGTAGGTATGCGCTACCGGTGGTCGGTTTCACCGTATTACGCGTCTCTTATGGAACCCGAAAATCCCGATGATCCTGTATCCCTCCAGGCCATACCTTCGATCGCCGAACTCGACGAGGCCGGTCTCGAAGACCCTATGGCCGAGGAGTTCACTTCGCCGGCGCCCTGTATTACCAGGCGCTATCCCGACCGGTTAATAATAAATGTCACGAACCAGTGCGCCATGTACTGCCGGCACTGCCAGAGGCGGCGTAACATCGGGGAGGTAGACAGGCATAAACCGTCACATGAACTGTTTGCGGCGCTCGAATACGTCCGTCAAAATGAAGAAATCAGAGATGTTTTAATCACCGGCGGCGACGCTTTGCTTTTGAGCGACCGGAAGCTCGACTGGCTGCTCGGCGAACTCGACGCCATTAAACACGTGGAAATCAAGCGGCTCGGCACCAGGACGATCGTAACTCTGCCGCAGCGGATTACGCCGGAACTGTGCGCGGTGCTCAAAAAGCATCCCCCGTTGTACGTTAACACACAGTTCAACCACCCGCGGGAGATTACCCCGGAGAGCAAACAGGCTTGCGACAGGCTGGTGGAATCCGGGGTGGTTCTCGGCAATCAGGCGGTGCTGCTCAAAGGCGTAAATAACGATCCGCACCTAATGAAAAAGCTGAACCAGGAGTTGCTGAAGATAAGGGTGAGACCCTACTATATTTTTCACGCCAAAAACGTAAAGGGGACACGCCATTTTATCACTACGGTCGACGACGGGCTGGAAATAATGGAAAATCTGCGTGGATACACCTCCGGTCTTGCCGTGCCGACATATATCATCAATGCGCCCGATGGCTACGGGAAAATACCGGTGCTGCCGCGATATTTACTGCGGATCGACGGCAGAAAGATACGGATGCGCAACTGGGAAAAAAGAGTTTTGGATTGCACCATAATGCCCGGAGGATCTTAATCCCGCGGTCCTATCCGCTTATTATCCGCTTAGCCGGGAGGGAGATGTTCAAGTAAGGAGAACGGTTTCCTTGGCCGACTCCGCGCTGCCGATATGGAAATCACCTATTTGCACCAAGCCAGGTCAACCCCTCGGGCAACAACGCTTTCGTTTTTATTATCCCGTAGTCGATGTCTAATATCCGGTATATGAAAAACCCGTGAGAACGTTGCGCGAGGTAAGTCGCCGCGAAGGTCGGCGGAAATCGCTGTCAATTTCGAGCAGTGTAAAAAGTTTTAACTTTGTGCCCTTAAAAATATCAATTATTATGAGGACTTAGAGCGGAGGATGAACTTGCGGCGGGTAACATTAATATCCATATCGGCACTGGCGGTATTGCTGGTATTAACACTTGTGAAGTACCAAGGCAATTTCCCTTTCAACCGGCCTGAACAGGATGTGACATTTGTAAACTTCCCGACCGATTTCGTAAACCTCAAACAGCATATTCCTTCATTGGAGATTGAACTAAGATATGCCACGAAAAATAATTTTACAGGAAAAGAGATATATGATTTTTCAGAAGCTTATCTTCGCAAAGGCACCGCGGACAAGTTGCGCAGAGTCGCCGTGGAGGTAGGGCAGCAGGGATACCGGCTCAAGATATGGGACGCGTACCGGCCTCACCGGGCCCAGTTTAAGCTTTGGGAGGCTTTTCCGGACAGGCGCTTTGTGGCCGACCCCTATAATGGTTATTCAGTTCACGCGCGGGGATGCGCGGTGGATCTTACGCTCGTCGATGAGCGGGGAAGGGAACTTGACATGCCGAGCGGGTTTGACGATTTCAGCGCCAAAGCGGACCGGGAGTACAGCGACGTGAATCCCGACCAGGCTCGCAACGCCAGGTACCTGGAAGAAGTTATGGTAAAGCATGGGTTTGAATCGATATGGTACGAGTGGTGGCACTTTGTGGACTGTGATGCGGATGATTACGATGTTTATTAAGCTACCGGCAGTAAAAATGGTTTCGCCGAAGTCTTGTCAGCTGTGTTCTCTAAGCCATTGCCACTCCGCCGGTAGTTTTAAAATACGCCAACTACGGCTGGACGGCAGCACCAGCAGGTTCGGACGGCGCCGGTACAAATTGCCAAGCATGGGAATTGCCGTGTTACCGGCCTCGATTATGCACCCCAATTTCCCTCCAAAAAGCCGTTTCGGTTTCCGGCCACCGATCTGTGCGGCGATGTTATCCGCCACTACTAACCCCTGGAAGTGCGCGGCTTCACCCATTTTGAACATATCGTGGCCCGAAACAAGACGTATCCGGTTCACATCACCTATGGCGTAAATATCGGGCGCACTTGTGCGCAGCGTTAACGCGTCTACCGGCACCCAGCCGTATGTGTCTGTCAGGCCGCTGTCCATGACGGCTTCGGGACAGTGGTGGCGGGGAATATAGATTAAAAGGTCAAAACGCTGTTCGCTCCCGCCGGCAAACCGAAGACGGCGCGCAGCGGGATCGACCGCCCCCAGACGCTGGCCGACATGCAAGGTGATACCCCGTACCGCCAGCGCACGGGTTATCACACGCGAAGGCCTCGCGCCCGCAGCCGCCAGGGGCGCCTCCTCAGGGGTATAGACGGAGAGCCGAACATCGCGTCCCCGCCCGTAGCGGACAAAGTACGACCAGAGCATTAAAGCGGCTTCATAAAGTGCGGCGGGGCACTTGAAGGGGTTAGAAACCGCTAAAAGCGTGATTTCACCGCGCGCAAAGGTTTCAATGGCGCCGCGGATGCTGCTCGATCCTTCAGGAGAATAAAGGTTGAAACCGACCTTTCCAAGTTCCGGCGGGTCCGGCTCCAGGGCTTCGGCCCCGGCTGCGAGGACCAGTATATCGTAAACAAGCGCGCCGCCAGGCTGCGCGCAGCCGCGGCCCCGCCCGTGCCTCCGCCCGTTACAACAATTCGCGCCACACACTCACCTCGTGATGGGCAAGGTCGATTTAACTGCCGAACATGGATCCATCGCCGGGTTTAAACAGATCTGGAGCAGTCTACCTCGAATTTTAAAGAAGGGTGAAAAAAGCACCCCCCCAGAGGAAACTCCTTTTGTTATTTTTCCCGGTGCGTTTCAGTTAATGCGGTATTAATAACCAGACTTCGCCGGCGGCTGGCGGGGGGCTCACAAGTCATTACATAACCAGTTCCCCGCTGGGTTCCTCGGCAACTTTAATTGTTCCGAATTTGCCTTCGTATTTTGCCATGTTCTCTTGAAGGGCGGCCAAAACCCTTTTGACGTGACCGGGGCTAAGAATTATCCTGGCTACAAGGCTGCCAGCCGGCGGCGCGACAAATATGAAGTCCAAGATGAATTCTTCCTTCGTATGGTGAACGATCATGCTATTGGCATACGCGCCGCCACGAAGCGACTCCGGGAAATTAATCGGCACCCCGTCCTTGGGGTCTTCATTTTGAGACATCAAGAAACTACTCCTTTCTTCTGGATAATGATAAATTCAGTTAAAGAATCGTTTATCCTTTAACTGATAAGTTAGGGCTTTCCTTTTGGAAGATCATCATCGTACCTGAGGTGTCACCATCGCAGTTTAAAATAGGTTTTAAGGTTTCTCCGACTCGGGACTTTCGACTTTCGACTCGGGACTCACTTTCAAGAAAGGTAGTTGACCTTGGCAGTCGGTATAAGTAAGATAACTAGAAGTTGTTCAAATAGAGGTGCGGTATGGGACCAATAGACTTCCACGTGCACTTTTTTCCCGAGACCATCGCGGCAAAGGTCGTCGAATTCCTGGCCGGTCACTACGGCATTCCGGTTAACTACCGCGGGCTTAAAGAAGAATATCTCGAACTGGCACATATGGCGAACGTACAAACCGCGGTCTTCAGCACGGCCGCTACCAGGCCGGACCAGGTGACAGCAGCCAACGACTGGGCGCTGGTAAACAGGAGCAGGGAACTTGTTCCATTCGGAACGCTGCACCCGTTTAGTGAGGAGAAAAATATCGAAACTGAACTTGCGCGGCTTCGGGCCGCCGGCGTCAAGGGAATTAAGCTTCACCCGGACTTTCAGTATTTCGACCTCGATGACGACCGCGCTCTGGCCCTGTACGAGCGTTTAATACCCGACTTTCTGCTGCTGCTTCACGTGGGCGACGACGATATCCCGGGAAAGGTCAATTACGCCACGCCTGAAAAGCTTGCACGGGTGCTGGATATCCTTCCCGGACTTAAGGTAATTGCCGCGCATATGGGCGGTTACCGGATGTGGGACCGTTCAATGAATACACTTGTCGGCAGGGATGTTTTTTTCGACACTTCAAGCTGCCTCGACTTCTTGCCGGATCAGACCTTCGTGCGTATGGCACGGGAACACGGAATCGCCAAAATTATACTCGGAAGCGATTTTCCGTTTCGCGGACCGGGGTGGGAGGTGGCCCGTTTACAGGGACTCGGGTTCACTGACGACGAATTGGAGGCCGTTTTATATGGTAACGGTGCGCGTCTGCTGGCCCGGATGGGGGTGTGAAGTCGAAGTCTTTCGGCACTATAGAATATATCATCGCGGGTCCGAGTGGATAACCAAGGGGATCGACTTGGCTTAATGAGGTTGAGCCTCTATATTTTCTATGCGGGCCAGGTGTTCCTTGAACCAGAATTGGTGCAATTCCTCGTCTATCATAAAGTAGGAAAGGTATTTGTTTAATTCCTTAAGCTGGGGGTCGTGGCGAGTCATCTCGATGAATTCATGGTACATTTGCACGGCTTTTTGTTCAACCGCAATACCTAACTTAAGGCGGTCTTTGAGGCTCAGGAGGTCGAGAGCCTTCCCGGTCACCATACCGGCAAATTTAAAGGCCGGTCCGACAATGCCGGTGCCCCCGTTAAAACTATAAAGTTGATCCTTAATGAAAACTTCATGTTCCTGCTCCCTGACCGTAAACCTTTCGAACGCGTGCTTGATGTGCGGATCTTCCAGGGACTTGATCTGCGACTGGAAAAGATCGACCTGGTAAGCTTCCAAAGCCTGAAACTCTTTCAGCTTGTAAACGAGTTTGTCCCTTTCCAAGGCTTTTAACCTCCCGTTTATCTTAAGTGTAGCCTGCCCTTGTGAAATGTATTTTACATGTTATTATCCAATTTAATTCCGGGGGAGTACTGTTTGGATCACGGACCTGAGGGTAATGTTGTTAATATCTCAGCCGATAAAAAAACCCCTAAGATTTCTCAGGGGTTTTAAATAATTCTTAGTTTAGCGAGTCAAATAGAATTATGCTCTTTATTTTACGGGAGAAAAAACTTAGCTTGCCGGCGGGTGGCACCCAGCGCAGTTTTCCGTGGGGTGACCGGCAGGCAGCATTGACGGCGTATGGCAACCAGCGCAGTTATCTCCTAAAGCTTCGTGCCCCGCAGGTTGTTTGGATGGACCAGCAGGTGCCGGTGGCGGCGCCGGTTCTTCTTTGGGTGGTTCTTCTTTGGCCGGTTCAACGGCGGGCTCCTCCACCGGTTCTTCCTCTACCGGTTCTTCCTCCACCGCCGGTTCTTCTTCTACCGCCGGTTCCGGAGCCTGTTGTTCCACCTGAGGCTGGGGCGCGGGCTCAGTCTTCTTCTTGCCGCCACAACCGGTTAATATTAACCCCGCGGCCAGAAGCACTACAAGAATAAGCAACCATCTGCTTCCTCGCATCTCTTGACCTCCCCTTTAGTTTTTAGTTGAAAAACATTATATTACACTATTCGACGCAAGTAAAGGAAGATTAAGGCGAAACACAATGGAAATTATCACACTGTAGCCCCTGCAATCACCGTCATGGCCTCCATTAATAACCTATACCTTCGGTTAAATAATTGCCAATATGGATTTTAAGCTGTATTTGGGACGGTTCAGTCCCCCCATTGCTGAAGGAATTAAGAAGGCTTCCGGCAATCCCCGGAAGCCTTCAACATTATCATCTTGGCAATATTTTAAAGATTAATCCGCGAGGAAATATCCAATTCATTAACCTTTAATCGTCCTGGGCGACTTCTTAATAGCCGGCAAGAGTCATCATTTAACCTGAGGCATGTAGGGGCTCTGAGATATAATTGATCCAGTGATCAAGACGGAATTAATTTCGATACCTCTGTTATCAAACAGCCTGGTTGGTATACCGGCGGAAATAAGACGACAGCCCTCAACCGGACTCGCATCCCGGGATACCGCTACTGCCTGAACCCCTATTTCGGCTGTGCGCATGGTGTGTTTACTGCTACGCCGACACGGTGCTCCGCTTCCAAAGCCGCGCCGGGAAGTGGGGCGGGTTCGCAGCCCCCAAGGTGAACTTTCCGGAAGGTCCTCAGGCGGGAGTTGCGGTGGAAGCAGGCCCTTTCGGGCCGGATCATCCTGGGCACGGTTACAGACGCTTACCAACCCGCGGAGGCGGAATTCGGTCTTACGAGAAACTCTTTGGCGGTTCTAGCGGAGGAACACCGGGAGGCAGAGGTCGAGTTGCTCACCAAGTCCGACCTTGTGCTGCGGGATGCGGATCTGCTTGGGAAGCTCCGGAACTGCTCCGTGGGCTTTACGGTGACTGTTCCCGACGACGGTGCGGCCGCCGTGCTGGAACCCGGAGCGGCGCCCCCGTCGCTGCGCTTGCGCGCGGCCGGAAAACTCACGGCTGCAAGTGTTAAGGTGTGGGTGTTTGTTGCGCCTGTCCTTCCCGGAATAACCGATGCTCCCGGTGCACTGGAACGGCTGGTAGGCGCCCTGACCCGAGCCGGGGTCAGGGAGGTTTACCTCGAAGCCCTGAACCCTTACCCGGCCTCGGTTGAGCGCCTTAAGCTTGCCTATCGAACGAGCTTTCCTCGTTCTGTGAAGTATTTAGAGCGGTATCTCAACGACCCGAGCGGTTATTTACGGCCGCTTTCGGGAGATCTATTAGGTTTTGCGCGCAGATACGGGTGCTACATCAAACACCCGCGCCCTCGGAGCCGGAGGAGCTTCACAGCTAAAGAGCGCTGAGAAAGAGTCTTACCCTGACTCCACGTTCCAACATAACTAAATACCCAGAACAAAAAAGTCAGGTTTCTTAACCTGACTTTACATTCTCTCTGGTGTCGGAGGGGGCATTCGGTCGAAAAACCTTGTTTCTGAACTGAAGCTGGAATAATTTAAAAATGTACGTTATCCGAGTCTAAGACAGGGGTAACTTAGGAAATGTTGCCGGGCAAATACAGGTACTGGTATACTTTATATGCAAAGGGTAGGTGACCCGAACCATTGGTAAAACAAACGGGTATGGTTTCCGTTTTCGGTGTATGGATCCGCTTGCCGGAGGAACGGTGGCGGCACATTGTAAGGGAACACCCGGAATTAGAGGCGGTGTTTGAACAAGTTTTAACGGCAGTCGGAAGCCCCGACAAGGTTCTGGCAGGCAATTACGGAGAGTTGCTTGCTATCAAAGAAGTCGGATCAGGGAAATTCCTGGTGGTTGTATATAAAGAAAGCGTGGATGACGGTTTCGTAATCACAGCGTTTATTACCAGCAGGGTTAGACAGTTAGAAAAGAAGGTGATTGTGTGGCCGAAGAAATGAATTACCTAAAAGTTGCAGAGGCAGTTTCCCGGGTAGTTTTAGGTGCGGGTCTTCCTTTATTGAGGGCATCTTATGACCCTGCGGGAGATGTACTTTATGTTCATTTCAGCGAAGAACCAGTAAAATCTGACGATAGTGAATTTATCGAAGATGATGTGGTAGTCCGTTACCGCGGCAAGAAGGTCATCGGAATTACAATACTTAACGCGAGTAAGCGAAAACTGTCGTAGCTAAGACAAATCATAACTTTAAACGAGAAATATCGGTGGCGTAGAGGGCAAAAGAAATTGTTACGGTTATCAAGCCCGGGCATCTTTCTTTTGCCGTTGCTTTTTAGAAAAGACAGTGTTAGAAGCAAGGATAGCCTTCTTGTGTCACACAGAAGGTACTTCATGACTGATATGTCTATTGGCGCTGGACTGCAAATGTTTGGTGGAGTTGTGACTGGCACAAGTATAAATCAAGAAAGAAGTATAAGTAATGAGTTGGAAATGGCCAGATATTGGGTTATTGATAACATTCTGTTTAGAATCAATCGCCTTTTACAGTATAAATAGAAAATATGGTGCAGAACCCATGATTTCTGCAGCTATGGCATGGTTGAGTGTAGGATTTCTTGCTCTAATCTTTTCGGTGCTTAGAAAGTATAACCTTTTGTAAAAAAATTGGACCATGCGGTTCATGATGGGCGAGAGAGGGTTTCAAAGAAAGTAGCCAAGTTCACAAGAGCTTGGCTGGGGGATCTTCGTGAATTACATCGAAATAGTCGATGACGCCATTAAATTTATAGAGTCAAATTTACACCGGAAGCTATCCTTGGAGGAACTGGCGTCCCGGTACTACATTTCGCCCATGCATTTCTATCGCATATTCCGGGCGGTAACCAATCAGAGCATTACAACGTACATATTGGAGCGAAAGCTGATCAAAGCTTCCATTGATCTGAAAAACACAGACCGCAAGGTGGTGGATATTGCCTTCGAGTACGGTTTCAATTCCCATGAACAATTTACACGCAGTTTTAGGAAAAAGTTTCACGTGACACCGAGTCGTTACAGAAAAAAGGATACTCCAGTTTCCTTGATGGAAATGGATGTCCTCGAGCGAGACTTTAAAAACGAGAATAAAGACATTATTGTCAATTACCACTGCGTTAAGCTTCAAGAAACAAAACTGTTAGGCAAGGAAGTCTCTTTTGACCTCCAAGATCCGTTCGAGATCGGCGAAGCGGTCCGTGAGGACCTCGATTTTGAGAACGAATACGTTATCCGGGGCACTGCCAGCCGATTGTTCAACGTCATTAGAAAAGACAGCGGCAATCCGTCCCGCATCTGTTTTTTCTGCGGTATAGTCGCAGAGGAGCATTTCGGAGACCAGTCCGGGTTAGCGGAGGGTAAGATACCCGAATCCAGGTACGCTGTTTTCAATTACCCCGGTTGCATGGGATCGGTTTGGCGCACAGTAACAAAAGACTTGGGAAAGTTGTTCCGTATTACCGAACTCAAATTCAACAATAACGCCGGTATTGATATGTTCGAATTGTTCACTAAGGATTACGGGCGAACCGGCAGATTTTATTTATACGTACCGGTGCTTTGACCATTACTGTAAAAATCATCAAGTTTTCACTCTCCTTCTCTGGTGCTTTTTAGTTATAAGCCTGAGAGGAGGGTGGCGATGAATATGAACTTCTTCAGCCGCGCGGCACTGACGGACCACCTATCTTTTTACCGACCATATTTCTCCCAACCTATAGTTTTATTCATAAGAGCGGAATCTTCTCATCAGTGCTCGTCGTGCATGGTAGCGTAACAGCAGCACGACAGTTTTGATATTGAAGGGGGAAATTCTGATGGGACATACCGTAAACGCCAAAGAAGAGGTATACAGGGCGCTGGCCGAACGGTTGAACAGGATGCCGGTGGGAGCACCCGTGAACGAGATCTTGATGGAGATACTCTACCGCCTTTACACCGAAAGTGAGGCCGCCGTGGGCAGCAAGTTCCCCATGGTTCCCATGACGTTGGATAAGATAGTGGGCATTACCGGAATGAAAAGAGAAGTGTTGAAAAAAACACTGGACGACATGGCTGACAAGGGGCTGGTGCTGGACCTACCCCGCCGGGAGTGTACCTACTACATGCTGGCGCCGATGATGTCGGGATTTTTTGAATTTACCTTCATGCGGGTTAGGGACAGCGTAAACATGAAAGAACTGGCGGAACTGTTCGAGAGGTATTTGGAATGTCCGGAAATGAGGGACGAATTATCCGGTAGCGATACCAAGTTATTTCAGACACTGGTGTACGAAAGCCTTATACCGGCCGCCGTGGAGACAGAGGTATTAACCTATGAGAAGGCTTCCGCAATCATCCGCCAGTCCGGTGGCGGGACGCTATCTCTTTGCTCGTGCAAGCACAAGGCCAGCCACTTGGGCAAGGCCTGTGGTGCGCCCATGGAGGTCTGCACCTCTTTGGGCCACATCGCAAAATGGATTGCGTATCGGGGCATGGGCAAGCCAGCTACGGTGGACGAACTGCTGCGGGTGCTGGACCAAACGGAAAAGCTGGGGTTGGTGCACCTGGGTGACAACGTACTTAACCAGCCGGCCTACATCTGTCACTGCTGCGGTTGCTGCTGTGAGGTTTTGCGTTCCATCAGGGAGCATGGAAAACTCCAGACACACCCCAGTAATTTCATACCGACCAGAGATACAGATAGTTGCACCGGCTGCGGTACATGTGCGGACAGTTGCCACATAAAAGCCATTGTCATGCGGGACACCGGAGGCGGGATTGAGGCACCGGATTTCGACAGACAAATTTGCCTCGGATGCGGCGTTTGCGCTTCCTCTTGCCCCAGCGGCGCGCTGACCATGTCTCGCCGGGAGGTGTTGCACGTTCCTCCCGAGAATAAAATGGAGCAATTGACTCGCATCGCCAGGGAAAAGGGCAGAATTTAAGCACTTGACCTCCGGGTAACATCCTGGGGCAATGCGCAGGATAAAATTCTTGATGATTATCAGCACCGAAGGAACTCTCATTGTGGTATCAAATTCGTACGAGCGAAGATGGTCGAAGAACCAAAAAATTGATATTTCAAGACCTGACCCCATACTTTTTCATACTTTTTCCCGGTCAAATCAGGCCGCCCGGCAACGTCTACAGCGCCTCCGGCAGCCT
>JAGUUY010000097.1 GCA_020063185.1 Bacillota bacterium | reverse complement strand
TCCTAAGTCGGAAACAAAAACCGGGGACTTTCGACTTCGTTTCCTCCCCTTCCCGGACTGAGGATTGGGGACTTTCGACTGAGGACTTAAGTCATGGGTCTCTGTGGTTAATCTTTCTTGCCGTTTTGCGCAAATCTTTGCGGCAAAGGTCTTATGAGTCGGACCTTTCAAGTACGGCGACTCTGACCGCGGGAGGCAGGTTTTGCGGGGTCAGTTCGAGAAGCTCTTTGTGTTCCACAGCTTCAAAATGTGCCAGAAAATTGTCCGCGGGGGCGATAGAAATCCTGAGATGTCTGGTCTTGTAGTGCATCGGCACGGCCAGCCGCGGTTTCATCCGCTTAACCAGCGCGGCTGCCTCATCGGCGTTAATGGTGTACGTACCGCCGACGGGAATCAGCAGTACATCCACCGGGCCGATCTCACCCAGCTTGCCCTCTTCCAGGTCATGACCGAGATCACCTAGATGGCAGACTTTAAGCCCGTCCGCTTCGATGACGAAAACCGTATTCGGCCCACGCTCGGCGCCCTTTTTCTTGTCGTGAAAAGTTCCCACCCCTCTTATGGTCAACCCCTGAAACAAGTGCGTCCCCGCCACGTCGATAACCCTCGGGTTGCCCCGGAGAAGTGACACGGCGTTATGGTCGTGATGGTGATGGCTCACGGTGACCACATCAGGCGCCAGCGGGGGAAGACGGTACCCCGTCGGTTCGTCGTAGGGATCCGTCAAAATTTTGGTACCGTCCTCCGTTAAAAGGTAGAAACAGGCGTGTCCCAACCACTTGATCCGCATGTTCGTTCACCTCAGCTTATGATGTTCGCCGGGTTCACCGGTTAGATTAACCGCATTTCAGGGCGACATACTTGGTAGACGGCCTGCTCATAATACAAGCAGGGTGGTGAAGCCGATCAGCACCAGCATCTGGCGCAAGAAACCGGTTGAAGAACTGTTAAAAGATAAACAGACCAGCAGACTTACCCGCACTCTCGGCCCGGTTGACCTTGTGGCGCTCGGCATCGGCGCAATCATAGGCACCGGGATTTTTGTCCTTACCGGCGTTGCCGCGTCTCAGTACGCCGGACCGGCGCTGATACTTTCATTTGCGTTCTCCGGTTTCGCCGCCGGTCTAGCCGCGCTGACCTACGCCGAGCTGGCGTCGATGATTCCTGTTTCCGGCAGCGCCTACACTTACACTTACGCGTCGCTCGGCGAATTTGCCGCCTGGATCGTAGGCTGGAATATCGTGCTCGAATACCTGGTGGCCGCCGCCGCCGTATCCATAGGTTGGAGCGCCTACTTCAGCGAAATATTCCATTCCCTCGGTGTTTTGCTTCCCACGGCGCTGACCAGTTCACCCGCGGCGGGAGGAGTCATGAATGTCCCTGCGGTGCTGGTGGCGCTCACCATCGCAACTCTTGTCACCGTCGGCACGCGTGAGAGCGTCAATTTCAATAAGGTAATTGTGGCCGTAAAGCTGCTGGTCGTGCTATTTTTTATCGTCCTGGGGGCCCGGTACGTAAACCCCGCCAACTGGCACCCTTTCTTCCCCTTCGGCCATATAGGAATTACACACGGCGCCGCCATCATCTTTTTTGCTTATATCGGGTTCGACGCGGTGGCCACCGCCGCTGAAGAAACCAGGCGCCCTCAACGAGACCTGCCCATAGGCATCATGGGGTCGCTCGCGATATCCACCGTGCTTTACGTCCTGGTGACGGCGGTACTTACCGGTCTTGTGCCCTATACCCAGCTCAACACCGCCTCGCCGGTAGCCACCGCGCTCTTGGGCGCGGGCGTCACCTGGGCCGGCGGGGTGGTGGCTGTGGGCGCTTTGGCCGGCATAACTTCGGTACTCCTGGTGGTGATCTACGCGCAGAGCAGGGTCTTTTTCGCCATGTCCAGGGACGGACTCCTGCCCGGTATTTTTAAACGGGTACACCCCAAATTCAAGACGCCCTACCTGAACACCATCCTCATCGGGATGGGCGTGGCGCTTATGGCGGCCTTCGTTCCCATTGAGATCATCGCGCAGCTCGCGAACATCGGGACGTTGACCGCGTTCGTGGTGGTCGCCGTGGCTGTTCTGGTGCTCCGGAAGACCAATCCTGACGCCAGGCGTCCTTTTAAAGTGCCGTTTTCGCCGTTTTTGCCGCTGCTTTCCCTTGTCCTTTCGTTGTACCTGATAATAAACTTGCCCCCGCTCACCTGGGTGCGTTTTATTGTCTGGATGATCATCGGTATTGCGGTCTATTTCTTTTACGGCTACCGAAGAAGTGAGCTTGCACCCGAAGGACAGCGGCTCCGGTGGATGTTCCGCCGCCTTCCGGCCGTCAGGTTCCGCCCCCGGCGCCCGAGGCGTGATTAAACATCCTTTAATCACAGCTGATATTCTTTGCAGCGCAAAAAAATCCTTGTTAAAAGAGGGTTATTAGATTAAATTTGTCAAGTATTTCTGTAGCGGCGATAACTCTGGCGTCCGCGGGCGACCGACGAAGCTATTAACTTCCATAAATTCTTTTAATTAACATGCAGGGTAGGGGAGCGCAATTTTTTCCTTGAATTACCCCAGGGCAATAAAGCTGTTACGTTGATTGAAATGCCGAAAGCTTTAAATGGCTTTCTGAAAGCCTACAGCGGGCACTGTAACGATTTTGGCCCTGGAAATAACCCTGAAGTCGGCTCCGGATTTTTAAGGCCGTTCTGCCGAAACCTGAGAGGGCTCACTGGCTCGTTAGTGAATTGGGCGTTCTATGGTCCGATTGATCCGGTGAGGTTCAGGAAAGAGCGAATAATTTTGGTTGATGCGGCTTTTCTGTTAATGAGGTAATGAGGCTGGGGAAAGGAACAAATTTGCTCCGTAATGGGGCAAGTGATAGCAGCCGGATTGAAAGAATTATTAATTACTACCGCTAATAAATATTATGTCAACCAGCGGCGGTGAAATAGGCTCTCCGGAATAGTCCGGAATGTAGCGGCGCTCCCCGGCCGGCCGGGTAAGGGGCTGGTAATTCTGGT
>JAGUUY010000159.1 GCA_020063185.1 Bacillota bacterium | reverse complement strand
GGCGCCCTCCGTGAACGCAGGGAGGAGAGGTGGCGGCGCTGCTCCAGGCCGGTGGTGGTGGCCTGGGACGGGGAACCCGCCCAAGTTGAACTGAGCCTGCCCGCCTCTTCGGGCCGCCCGGCCGACTGCGCGGTAGAGTTGGAAAACGGCGGGGAACTGCACTGGACCTGCGATCTTGACCTTTTACCCGTCTCCCGCGCGGCAAATATCGAAGGCGTCGACTACGTCGTCCGGGTACTGACGCTGCCAGCCGATTTACCCCAGGGCTACCACAAGGTCCGGGTCGCCGCGGGCGGCCAAAGGTGCGAATCCTTGCTCATCCGCGCCCCCCGGCAGGTTTACCACCTTGTTGACGAAACCACGGGCCGCGTCTGGGGCGTTTTCATCCCGCTGTACTCGCTTCGCTCCGGCAACAGTTGGGGCGCCGGCAACTTCACGGACCTCGGGAATTTGATGCGTTGGGTTAAGGGAATGGGCGGCAGCCTGGTCGGCACGCTGCCCCTGCTCGCGACATTCCTGCAAGAGCCTTTCGACCCGAGCCCGTACGCGCCGGCCAGCCGCCTGTTCTGGAACGAGTTTTACCTCGACGTGACCAGAATCCCCGAACTTGAACGGTGTCCCGCGGCCCGGTCCCTGGCGCGGTCCACGGACTTCCAAAAAGAGATCGCGTCCCTGCGGGCCGCTCCCCTGGTGGACTACCGCCACGGTATGGCCGTAAGGCGCAGCGTAATCGAAGAGCTGGCGCGCTGCTGCTTCGCGGAGGACTCGGAGCGGCTCGCCACCCTCCGGCGCTGGGTTTCCTCAAATCCGGCCGCCGCGGATTACGCCCGCTTTCGCGCCGTCACGGACCGGCGCGGGGAGGGCTGGCCGGTGTGGCCGGACCGGATGCGGGACGGCTTACTCCGGGAAGGGGACTACGACCCGGAGGCGGAGCGCTACCACCTGTACGCCCAGTGGGCGGTGGAAGAACAGTTGCAGGCGCTTGCCGCAGAGACACGTCAAAACGGCCCGGGGATGTACCTCGATTTTCCGCTTGGGGTGCACGGCGCCGGCTATGACGTCTGGCGTGAGCGCGAAGCGTTCGTAATGAGCGCCAGCACGGGCGCGCCGCCCGACGCCCTTTTTGAGGACGGCCAGGACTGGGGATTCCCGCCCCCGCACCCGGAACGGATCAGGGAGCAGGGTTACGGTTACTACATCGCCTGCCTCCGCCACCACCTCAGGCACGCGGGGGTGCTGCGGCTCGACCATGTGATGGGGCTGCACCACCTCTTCTGGATCCCTCCGGGCTTGAGCGCCCGTGAAGGTATTTACGTGCGCTACCGCTCGGCCGAATTTTACGCCGTTCTCGCCCTGGAATCCCACCGGTATAAATCGGCGATCGTGGGTGAAGACCTGGGGACCGTACCGCCCTATGTCCGCGCCGACATGTCCCGGCACGGCCTCCACCGGATGTACGTGCTGCCCTTTGAAATCGACACGGAAAGCGCGGCCCTTAGACCGGTGCCAGCAGGCGCCGCGGCCAGCTTAAATACCCACGACATGCCCCCGTTCGCGGCTTCCCTCGGCGCGCCGGAGGAGGGAAACCATGCCGTCCTGTCCGACTTTCTGCGCCGGGAGGGATTACTGGAAGCGGGGGCCGACGACACCGCGTCCCTGACGGGGGCCTGCCTGTCATACCTTGCCGCCAGTGAAGCGCCGCTGGTGCTGGTCAACCTGGAAGACCTCTGGCAGGAAACGGCGCCGCAAAACTTACCCGGCACGGGTGTGGACGCCCCCAACTGGCGGCGGAAAGCCCGATACGGCTTAGAGGAGTTTACCCGCATGCCGGAAGTGGATAAAACGCTGCGCCGGATAAACGAACTCCGAGGGCCGGAGAAAGCCGGCGGTTAACGGTTGCGGCCTTCGGCCACAGCAGGGCGAAAGGGAGGAGTCTTCACATCGACCGGTGATCTCCACCGGAGATGAAAATAAGGACCCATGAGCATATTACTTAAATGTAGTAATGCAACATGAACGAAACGCGGTGAGAAGCGAGCAGTACAAGGAGAGCGCATCCGGACGGGCCGGAGCGTATACGGAAATACGTGAGGACCCGCCGGAAAGCTTGACGAAGTAATGCGAAGCTTATCGCCGCTCCTGCGAGTGAAGTACTAACTTCGGAGGAAAATGAATGGACCGCTGCGTGTGTATTCACGGCCATTTTTACCAGCCGCCGCGGGAAAACCCGTGGCTTGAAGACATAGAGCTCCAGGACTCTGCCTATCCTTATCACGACTGGAACGAGCGGATCACCGCCGAGTGTTACACGCCCAATTCGGCGTCGCGCATTCTCGACACCAAGGGCCGCATTAAGGACATCATTAATAATTACGCCAAAATCAGCTTCGATTTTGGTCCCACCCTGCTGGACTGGCTTGAGACAAGGGAGCCGGAGGTGTACCGGGCGGTGATTGTCGCCGACCGGAAAAGCAAGCGTAATTTTTCCGGCCACGGCTCCGCCATGGCCCAGGCATACGGGCACCTGATCATGCCGCTCGCCAACCGGCGCGACAAAATCACCCAGGTCGTATGGGGGGTTAAGGATTTTCAGTTCCGGTTCAACCGGCCGCCCGAAGGCATGTGGCTGCCGGAAACAGCGGTCGACCTGGAGACCCTCGACATCATGGCGGAGCAGGGCATCCGCTTTACCGTGCTGGCGCCTTACCAGGCGCGCCGCACCCGCAAGATAGGCGAAGCGGCGTGGACGGAATTGCGTCCCGAGGGAATAAACACGGGCATGCCCTTCCAGGTCCGCCTGCCGAATGCGGACCGGACGATCAGCGTCTTTTTTTACGACCCCTTTATCTCCAGCGCCGTGGCG
The DNA here is from genome assembly GCA_020063185.1 of Bacillota bacterium. Lineage (GTDB taxonomy): Bacteria > Bacillota > Desulfotomaculia > Desulfotomaculales > Ammonificaceae > SURF-55. The sequence continues at coordinate 1,807 of JAGUUY010000159.1, read as the reverse complement.
TTCGAAAAGCTGCTCGGCAACGGGGAGTATTTCGCCCGGAGGCTGCTCAAAGACCTGGACGAACGCGGCAGAAAACCCAGGCTCGTAAACATCGCCACCGACGGCGAGACCTACGGACACCACCACCGCCACGGCGACATGGCGCTCGCTTACGCCCTTAACTACATCGAAACCAACAAGCTCGCGCGGCTGGTGAACTACGCGGAATATCTGGCAAAATACCCGCCCGTTTACGAGGTGGAAATTACCGAAAACACGTCTTGGAGTTGCGTGCACGGGGTGGAACGGTGGCGTGCCAACTGCGGGTGCAATTCCGGCGTGCATCCCGGGTGGAGCCAGGCCTGGCGGACGCCGCTGCGGGACGCCCTCAATTGGCTGCGCAACACGCTGGCGCCGGCTTACGAAAACATGGCGGGTGAGTTTCTCGAAGACCCCTGGGCCGCGCGCGACGATTACATCGAGGTGATCCTCGACCGTTCCCCGGACAACGTTGACCGTTTTCTGCAGCGATACTCCGTCCGCACCCTTGATCCGGCCGAAGAGGTAACGGCGCTTAAGCTGCTCGAACTGCAGCGCCACGCAATGCTTATGTTTACGAGCTGCGGCTGGTTTTTCGACGACATCTCCGGTATTGAAACGGTGCAGGTAATCCGGTACGCGGGGCGGGCCATCCAGCTCGCGGAGGAGTTGTTCGGCAGTGAGTTGGAACCGCAGTTTCTCGAGATGCTCGCGCAGGCAAAAAGCAATGTGCCGGCGTACCGGGACGGCGCAAATATCTACGAAAAGCGGGTACGGCCCTCGATCGTGAGGCTGCCCAAGGTGGGCGCCCACTACGCCATCAGTTCATTGTTTGAATCTTACGGCGACCGGTCCCGAGTATACTGCTACCTTGTGGACCGCGAGGATCACCATGATTTAAGGGCAGGAAACATAAAACTGACGGTCGGACGGGTCAAGATCACTTCGGAAATCACGCGCGAGGTTGCGGAACTGAGCTACGGCGCGCTTTATTTCGGCTACCATAACGTGCACTGCGGTGTACGGGTTTACCGTGAAAACGACGAAGAAACATACCGTGAAATGGTGGAAGCCGTTTCCGGCGCCTTCGAAAGGGCCGAGCTTCCCGAAGTAATCCGTGTCATGGACCACTATTTTGAAGGGATGACTTATTCGCTCAAGCAGCTTTTTCGGGACAAACTCCGCGCCATTCTTGAGATTATTCTCAATTCCACGCTCGCGGAGGTCGAAGCGAACTACCGGCAGACCTACGAACGCCATGTATCGTTGATGCGGTTTCTTAAAGACCTTGGCACCCCTCAGCCCAAAGCGCTGCACACCGCCGCCGAATTCGTGCTCAACACCGGCCTCCGCCGCGCTTTCGCCAACCAGCCGCTCAACCTGGAACCGATCAAAACCCTGTTGGATGAAGCAAGACTCTGGGCCGTCCCCCTCGACCGCGCCGGCCTCAGCTACGCGCTGAAAAAAAATCTCCAGCGCATGGCCGAGGCACTACGCCGGAAACCGGCCGACCTCTCGCTGCTCCTGGCGTTGGAGGAGGCCACCGGGCTGGCCGCCGCCCTGCCTTTCGAGACGGACCTTTGGAAAGTACAGAACATCTATTACGAACTCCTGCAAACTGTGTGCGCCAGCTTTAAAAAAAAGGCGGGGCAGGGGGACGAAGAAGCGCAGGACTGGCTTGACCATTTCACCAGCCTCGGTGAAAATCTGCGTGTGGGGAAGCGGGTTTAAAAGTGCGACGTCCGAGGTGCAAGCTAATACGGTACGGATCACGGGTCAGTTCGAAGTT
>JAGUUY010000018.1 GCA_020063185.1 Bacillota bacterium | reverse complement strand
GGGCCGGCGGCCGCTTCCAGGCAGCGCACCGTGGTGGTACCGACGGCTACAACCCTGCGGTTTTCCCTTTTCGCCCGGTTAACGGCCGCCGCGGTGGCCGGGGGGACAAGGAAATCTTCCCGGTGCATCCTGTGCTCGGCCAGGTTTTCGGCCTGAACCGGACGAAAAGTGTCTAGCCCGATGTGCAGCACCAGGGGTACCACCTCCACTCCCCTCTCACTGATCGCCGCCAATATCTCTTCCGTAAAATGAAGCCCCGCCGTCGGCGCCGCCGCCGAACCCTCCGCTCTCGCGTACACGGTCTGGTACCGCCCGGGGTCCGCCAGTTTTTTCTTAACATAGGGCGGCAGTGGTACCTCCCCCACGTGCCGCAAAGCTTCGTCAAGCGGCTCCCCACACGAAAACTTAATCACCCTGCCGCCTCGTTCCAGGCGGGACACAATTTCCCCTGTTAACATGCCGCCGCCGAACGAAAGCCGGGCCCCCGGGGCCAGGCGCCGCCCGGGACGGACAAGAGCCTCCCACGCGCCGTTGCCCAGAGCCCTCAGCAGGAGTACCTCCACGCGCCCGCCGGTCGTTTCCTTTACACCGTAGAGCCTTACGGGCATGACCTTCGTCTCGTTCAGGACCAGAAGGTCGCCCGGAACCAGGAACGCCGGCACGTCGCGGAAAGTGCGGTGCTCGAAATCCTCGCGCCCGCGCCGGACTACCAGGAGGCGTGAATCGTCCCTCCGGGCCGAAGGCTCCTGGGCGATAAGTTCCTCCGGTATTTCGTAGTAAAAGTCGCTGCGACTCGGCAAGGCTTTTTTTCCGTGCCCCCATATCACAAGTGTCGGCGTCTTCTATTGTATTACAAATGCGCTATCGGCAAAAGGCCTGCCGCTTTTTATCCTTGCTTAAAGCCCCGGTGGGCACATTCTTCTTTACTGTGCCTCCTTCTTTGGATACTATATTGATTAATGTTGAAGGGACGGCAAAATGCAAGAATGGTATAGGTTAGATGTAACTTCAGCCCTGGAAGAACTTCAAAGCGACGCAACCAGCGGACTAAGTTCAGACGAAGCAAGCTTGCGCCTTAAAAAGTACGGCCCCAACGCGCTTGTCGAAACGAGACGCAAAAATCCCTGGCGCATTTTATGGGAACAGTTGACCGCGGCCATGATGGTCGTGCTCGTAATTGCCGCCGCTGTTTCCGTTTTTGTCGGGGACTATAAGGACAGCATCGCCATCCTGGCCATCGTCGTATTGAACGCGATTCTCGGCTTTACGCAGGAGTATCGCGCCGAGCAGGCAATGGCCTCCCTCAAGCGGTTTACAACCCCCGCTGTAAAGGTCATCAGAAATGGAATTACCCGCGAAGTCCCGGATAGAGATATCGTGCCGGGCGACCTGTTTTTACTTGAAGCGGGCGGAATAGTTCCCGCCGACGGCCGCCTGGTGGAGGCCGCAAACCTTAAGATTCAGGAGGCCGTTTTGACCGGGGAGTCGCTGCCTGTAGAAAAAAACACGGCCGCCATCCACGAGACCGATGTAGCCCTGGGTGACCGCCGTAACCTGGTTTACAGGGGCACGGTGGTGACCTACGGGCGGGGGCTGGCGGTGACAACCGCGACGGGTATGCAGACGGAACTCGGACGTATCGCCGAGATGCTCCAGACCGTCGCCGCGGAACCGACCCCATTGCAGCGCAGGATGGCGGCGCTCGGGCGTTCTCTGGGGATCATCGCGCTGTTTATCGTCGGGGTGGTGCTGACTCTCGGGCTCCTGCGCGGGGAAGACCTGGAGACCATGTTCCTGACCGGTGTAAGCCTGGCCGTTGCAGCCGTACCGGAAGGGCTGCCCGCCGCCGTAACCATTGCCCTGGCGCTTGGGGCGCAGCGGATGCTGAAGCGCCGGGCGTTGATCCGGAAGCTTCCCGCGGTGGAGACCCTGGGGTTGGTAACCAAGATATGCGCAGATAAAACCGGGACGCTGACCGCAAATAAAATGACCGTTACCGCCGTCGTTCTACCGTCGGAAGACACCGAAGACAGCATGAAAACCGTTGACTTCACCGGGATGCCAACGTCCGGGCCGGCCTCCCCTCACCTGCTCATGTTGCTGGCGGCCGCCGCGATGTGCAACGACGCGGCACTTTCCCCGGCTCCGGGCGGCCTGGAACCAGGATACGTGGGCGATCCCACGGAGGGGGCCCTGGTGGTGGCCGCGGCCCGTCACGGCCTGAAGAAACCGGAACTTCAGCACAGCCTGCCGCGGGTGGCCGAAGTCCCCTTCACCTCCGAACGAAAGCGGATGACGACAGTCCACGAGCCGGTTGAAGACATCGTTACAGGTGCTTTGTCAACCGTCCTCCCGGTATTTTTTCCCGGTCTGCCGTCCTTTTTGTGTTTCAGCAAAGGAGCGGTCGACTCAGTCCTGGACGCCTGTGATCGAATATGGACCGGTGACCCTCCTAAGGCACTCGACGGCGCATGGCGCGAAATCATAAACCGGGCAACAGAATCCATGTCGGCTTCCGGCCTTCGTGTCCTGGGAATCGCTTTCAGGCCCATGGAGCATCTTTCCCAAACCAATTCCGAGACGGAGATAGAAAAAAATCTTATTCTTCTCGGGCTGGTCGGCATGATGGACCCACCCCGGGAAGAAGCGCGTGAAGCGGTGGAAACCTGCCGCCGGGCGGGCGTTGACCCGGTCATGATCACCGGTGACCACCCCCTGACGGCGTTGGCCGTTGCCAGACAACTGGATATTGCCGGCGACCGTGTGGTAACCGGGCCGCAACTTTCAAAACTCACGCCCGCGGAACTGGAGGATTTGGTAGAGGACGTTAAAATCTACGCCCGCGTGGCGCCGGAGCACAAGCTCGGCATAGTCCGGGCGCTCCAGCGCAAAGGTCACATCGTCGCCATGACCGGCGACGGGGTCAACGACGCGCCGGCCCTTAGAAAAGCGGATATCGGGGTGGCGATGGGGTTGACGGGTACCGATGTAAGTAAAGAGGCCGCCGACATGGTACTCCTCAACGACGATTTCGCCACCATAGTGGCCGCCGTCGAAGAAGGCAGAATCATTTACGATAACATACGCAAGTTTTTGAAGTACCTCATGACGACGAACCTGGGCGAAATTTTAGTGCTGCTTATAGGGATGCTTACCGCGATGCCCATCCCCCTCACCCCGCTGCAAATTCTCTGGATAAACCTAATTACGGACGGGCCGCCGGCGCTGGCCTTGACGGTTGAGCCCGCCGAACGAAGGGTTATGCGCCGCCCGCCTCCCAACCCAAAGCTAAGCGTATTCGCCGGCGGGATAGGCGTACACATCCTATGGGTAGGGTCCTTGATGGCGGCCCTGGGCCTCGGCGTCGGGTACCTTGCGTGGCAGGCAAACAATCCCGCCTGGCAAACGATGCTGTTCACCACGCTTGCTTTTTCGCAACTGGCACACGTACTGGCCATTCGGAGCGGCAGAACCTCATTGTTCAAAGCCGGCCTGCTTTCTAACAAATCGGTACTCGGAGCCGTTGCGCTGGCCGCGGCGCTGCAACTGGCCGTGATATACGTACCCTGGCTCCAGGACGCCTTCAGGACCGTGCCCTTGAATTTCAACGAAATGTTAATTTGTATTACTCTTGCGAGTATCATATTCTGGGCGGTAGAAATAGAAAAGTGGTTCGTGCGGCGCCGCAGCCGGGTTTAAAACTATACCCGGATCAAAGGGAGTGTTACCTTGGATTTCCGGTACGTCCTTTTTGACCTGGACGGTACACTGCTCCCGATGAACAAACAAACATTCCTGAAAGGCTATCTGGAAGCGGTCGCCTCGCGTGTGGCGGCCCATATCCCCCCACGGGAGTTCATCGGGCACTTGTTGGCCGCAACGCGCGCCATGATCGAGAATACCGATCCTGCGCTTACCAACCGGGAAGTTTTCAACCGCGAGTTTTTTCCCCGTTCCGGCCTAATCGAAAGCGCGGCGGGGCCTGTCTTTGAGCGGTTTTACCGTGAGGACTTTCCGGCCCTGGCCGTTTTGACCCGGCCGACACCTACCGCCCGCCATGTGCTGAATACGGCCCGGAAGTACGGCGCTCAATTGGTCATCGCCACCAACCCTGTTTTTCCGGAAATCGCCATCCGGGAGCGTTTACGCTGGGCGGGGGTAGCAGGAGTCCCGTTCCGCCTGGTTACCACTTACGAAATCATGCACTTCTGCAAGCCCAACCCTCTGTACTACGAAGAGATCGCCGCCTGCCTGAACACCGTACCGGAGAATTGCCTGATGGTGGGAAACGACGTCGAGGAAGACATGGTCGCGGGCGAAGTCGGAATGGCCACTTACCTGGTCGAGGACCATCTGATCCGCCGCGGCCTCTACCCTTGCCGCCCCGACTACCGTGGCCGGTTACAGGATTTGGTTGCTTTCTTTGAAGGACTGTGAGGTAAAGGGATATTAGAGTACAGCGCTGTCCTGAGGTCGGACAGGCAATTGTGCGCTCGCTCTTTTCCGCTTATCGATTCAGGCCCTTAGCCTCTAGAATAGTACAGCCGCCGCATTGCGCCGGATTACCGGACGCACTAAACTGTACGCCGCACCATTTACAAGTGTGCCGGTCGGCCGTAGCCAGCGTTTTACTAAGCAAAAAATCCGACACCGGTGTGCGTTGGGCGAGCTCCAGGCTCTTATAAGGGCAAACCGTACGGCAAAGCCCGCATTGAGTACAGAACGAGGGTAAATATCGCAAGGTTTTCCCGTCAAACTCCAGGGCTCCCACCGGGCACAACGTGGCGCACGCGCCGCAAAAAAAACACGGAGCGCTTTCAACCAATGTCGGCCATGGGAAGTAACTTCCGGGGTTGAACACTTCGCCTGAAGCGGCAAGGCAGTCTTTCAAAACGCGGAGAAACCATCTCCGGCGCCTGGTAGGGCCCCGGGATGCATCGGGCTTACTTTCTTCACCGCCGGAAACCGAGGACAAAGTCAATTTAAAAGCCCCCGACAAAAGGCCGCGGCGGCTTATCTTGGACCCCTCTGCACCATAGCCCTCAACGTATGGAGAAAATGAGCAGCGCATCTCGGGTATGGCTGGGCCCGCGTCTGTAGCCCTACCGAACGCCTGCAAGACGGACTTTGCAATTGCCCGGTTATTTATCCAGAGCGCCCCTCCTTCTTTCATAACGCAACCCTGACAATCCCCGCAAAGGTACTCCACTCTCACGCCGCCGATGGCAAGGCCGGCCACAATCTCCCACGCCAGCCGGCCAAGGCAGCTTACCTTCACCGTTCCCTGCGTCCCCGTTTGATCACCCGCGCCGGTACAGCGGACCGTCGCCCTGCCGTATTTACCGGTCTGTCGGACGCATTCCGATAGGATCCAGGCTTCTGAACGAATGACGGTTGTGTATACACCGTTGGGGCATGCCGCCTCACAAAGACCGCACCCGTTACAGTCCGATTCGTTAATTGTCAGCTGTTGCCCCTCCAGCCGCAACGCTTTGCCGGAACAAACATCCAGACACCTGGAACAAGAAAAAAACGGGGAGCGGACTGCAGGACACCTTTCCGGCTGTACCTCGACGTCCGCGGCGAGACTTGCCGCTTTTTTGATCCAGTCAACCCACTCAAGTACACCTTTAGACACAATACCGCTCCCCATCTGCCCATAACGGTTAAGCCTTTTTAACCGAAAGAACGGGAATATCTATGGTTATCCCCCAAAGGGGATCGAAGCTGACCGTACCGCCAGCGATGGCCGCACAATCCCTAACGGGGAACCACAGCCGCCCGTCCGCCAGCCGCAGCGGTTTATTGAGTTTCTTGGTCTCGCCGCCGAGGCTGACCGTGTTATCTTTGGCGTTGACGTTAAATGTTTCCCCGCCGGCGCTGATGCCGGCAACCTTTGTCGACGGGTCCCAGGTAATCGTAACCTTGAAGAACTGTTCAAAGTCGCGTATTTTCAGGTAGCTGACGCCGTTCTCCACCCGCAGGTCTATCGCCCTGGAAACACCGTTTATTTTCACCACCGACGTTTGAATGGTCGCCACCACCGGCGGCTCCGGCGGCGGAGCGGGCGC
>JAGUUY010000105.1 GCA_020063185.1 Bacillota bacterium | reverse complement strand
GATCAAAAGCCAGCGTCGACTCCTGCGGGAACCGCGTCCCCGCGGTAAGGCCGCCGAGGTACGCGGTAATCGCCGCGTCGTAGTGCGCCGTATGGGCAAAGGCCTCTTGCGCCAGCGCCAACCGCAGCCCGGCATCAACGCCGCCGGCTTGGAGCGCGCCCAGCACTTCGGCGTAACGGCCCGGGTTCACCACGACCAGAACGTACGCGTGGTTCTTCGCCGCCGCCCGGATCATCGCGGGTCCGCCGATGTCGATGTTCTCCACCGCGTCCGCCAGCGTGACCCCTTCCCGGCTGACCGTTTGGCGGAAGGGGTAAAGGTTGACCGCCACCAGGTCGATGGGCGCAATGCCCTGTTCACCGAGCTGACGCAGGTGCTCTTCCGTTCGCAGAGCAAGAATGCCGCCGTGAACTTTAGGGTGTAATGTTTTCACCCGCCCGCCTAAAATCTCCGGGAAGCCGGTAACTTCCGATACATACGTGGCTTCAACGCCGGCATTTTTTATCGTTTTAAACGTACCGCCGGTAGAAACAATCTCCCACCCAAGCTCCGCAAGGCCGCGGGCGAAATCGGTCACGCCCGCTTTGTCGGAAACGCTGATCAGCGCCCTCTTCTTCAAGACTCCCGCCTCCTTTGTTCGTTCAACGTTCAAGGTTCAAGGTTCAAGGTTCAACGTTGGGCTGATACTGATAGAACTTTCGGGTCCGTTCAAGGTTCGAAGTTAAGCTCAGACGGATAGCCCAGCACTCAGCGTAGCTTTAGAACTTCGAAGGAACAACCCATTATCAACCTAAATGAAGTGGTAACTATCAAACCTCAAGCACTGTACTGAGTGCTGGGTGGGGTCGGTTCACAGTTTACAGTTCACGGTTTGGATTCCCTATCTTCGAACCGACCAATACTTCATTCAGCATTAGCTGAACTGTGAACTTCGAACTGTCCCGTAATTCGCGCCGTATTAGCTTGAACTGAGGACTTTCGACCCGCGACTCGTGACTCGTGACTGCTGATTTCGACTCGTGACTCGTGACTCAATCAACGGTAGACTACCCCTTTCACGCCGCTTTGAACCCGACCGATGACGTAACCCTGCTCGCCCCGGCCGGACAGCGCGCTCAGCAGCTTTTCCGCCTCTTCCGGCGGGGTGATCAGCACGTACCCGATACCCATGTTGAAGGTCCGGTACATTTCCGCCCCTGCTATCTCGCCATGCTCCTTTATAAGCTTGAAAACCGGCCTTACAGGCCAACTGCCGGCCTTTAAGACCGCGCCGAGGCCCTTGGGGAGCACCCGCGGCACGTTGTCCGTAAGTCCGCCGCCGGTGATGTGGGCCATACCGCGGACATCAAACCGCCGGAGCAGCGGGAGTACTGTGGGGACGTAAATACGCGTCGGCTCGAGAAGTTCTTCACCTAGAGACCGGCCCAGGACCGGATCGAAGGTCTCTACGGTGTACCCCAAGACTTCGAAAAAGACCTTCCGGGCCAAACTGAAACCGTTGGCGTGGAGCCCGGAAGAAGGCAGGCCGATTATCAGATCTCCCGAAGCGATACGTGTCCCGTCCACAATCCTGCCCCGCTCTACAACACCGACGGCGAAACCGGCGATCTCGTACTCGCCGGGTTGATAAAAACCGGGCATCTCGGCTGTCTCGCCGCCGATAAGCGCACAGCCCGCCAGTTCGCACCCGCGGGCTACACCGGTAACTATGGCGGCCACCAGTTCGGGTTCAAGCTTGCCCATTGCAAGGTAGTCAAGAAAAAAAAGCGGTTCGGCGCCGGAGACCAGGATATCGTTCGCGCACATGGCTACGGCGTCGATGCCTATTGTATCGTGTTTTCCGTACAGAAAGGCAACCCGCAGTTTCGTCCCGACCCCGTCGGTACCTGCGACGAGCACCGGCTCCCGGAACTTGTCCGGAATGGCGCAAAGGCCCCCGAAACCGCCGATACCCGTAAGCACTTCCGGGCGGGAGGCGCGGCGGCCGATATCCCTGATCAGCTCAACCGCTCTGTCGGCGGCATCAATGTTGACGCCGGCCTCCGCGTAAGTAAGTCCCCGGCGGGACCGGCCGGCGAGTCGGCCCCGTTCCGCCGCGGGCCGCCTTCCCGCAGGCTGGCGTCGGTTGCCACCTGTGCCGCCGGAGCTTGATTTCTTTCTCATGCCCGTCCAGATAGTCCCGGACTTCCGCTATGGTATTTCCGGCACTTCATCCTACCACCCCGAGCACCGGGCGGTGAAACGAAAACTTGTCCTGGTCCCGGTCTTTTATGTTTACCGGGTACTCGCCGGAAAAGCACGCAACACAAAGGTCCTGCGCTTTTTCGCCGAAAACCCGAAGAAGGCCCTTCAAACTCAGGTAATGGAGCCCGTCAGCGCCGATAAAGCGGCAGATTTCTTTGACGGTTTTATGGGCGGCTATCAGCTCGTCGTCTGTAGTATCAATACCGTAATAGCATGAACGTATGATGGGCGGTGAACTCAGACAGAAGTAAACCTCAGCCGCGCCCGCATCCCGCAGCATTTTTACGATCCTGCAACTCGTAGTTCCTCTCACGATGGAATCGTCAATAACTATAATTCTCTTTCCGGCTATCGCTTCCTTTACCGGATTCAGTTTGAGGCGGACGCCCAGGTCTCTGACCTGCTGTGTAGGCTGAATAAAGGTGCGGCCGACGTAGCGGTTTTTCATCAGTCCTTCCTCAAACAACAACCCCGACGCCTCGGCAAAACCCCGCGCGGCTGTTATCCCGGAGTCGGGTACCGGCACCACGATATCCGCCCGCGGTTGGAATTCGCGGGCAAGCTGTCGCCCCATCTCCCGGCGGACCCGGCCGACGTTGAAGCCGTCGACGTTGCTGTCCGGCCTGGCGAAGTAAATGTACTCGAAAACGCAGTGCGCCCGCCGCGACGCTTTTTCCACCGCGTGGGTCTTGGGGCCGTCCTGAGAAATCTCGAGGATCTCCCCGGGCAATATGTCCCTGATAAAGGTCGCGCCAACCGCGTCCAGCGCACAGGTTTCCGAAGCCACCACCCAGCCCGCGCCCAACTTGCCGAGGCAGAACGGGCGGAAACCGAACGGATCTCTTGCGGCGTACATTCTATCCCCGGTGAGCAAGGCGATTGTGTACGCGCCTTCAACTTTCCCCATGCACTCCTGTATTGCCGCCGGCAAGTTGTTATGGCCGTTCAGACGGGCGATCAGGTTGACCAGGACTTCACTGTCGGTGGTGGATTGTAAAACCGCACCCGTCCCCAGCAGTTCCCTCCTGAGGGTCAGGCCGTTCGAAAGATTGCCGTTATGCGCGAGTCCCAGCATTCCGTTACCGCAGTAGAACACAAGTGGTTGAGCGTTCACCGGGTGGCTGGCCCCTGTGGTGGAATAGCGCACGTGCCCGATGGCAAGGCGCCCCTTAAGTCTGGACAGCCGTTCTTCGGAAAAAACCTCGGCCACCAGCCCCATTTCCTTGTGGAGCATTATGTTGCGGCCGTCCGCCACGGCAATGCCGGCGCTTTCCTGTCCACGGTGCTGCAAGGCATAAAGACCGTAATAAGTTAAACGCGCCACGTCCTGTCCCGGAGCGTAAATACCGAATACCCCGCACTCCTCACGAGGTTTGTCAAGGCGCATTCTATCCACCCCCGTCAAGCCGCTGCCATATTGCCGCGTATGCTTCCGCGACGCCGCCGAGGTCCCGCCTGAAGCGGTCCTTGTCCAGTTTCTCGCCCGTTTGCTTGTCCCAAAAACGGCAGGTGTCGGGCGAGATTTCGTCGGCCAGTAAAACCTGCCCGTCCTTCCTGCCGAACTCGACCTTGAAGTCCACCAGAACTATTCCCTTCGCCTCCAGGTGCTCCTTGAGAATTCCGTTAATACGCAGCGCTGTCTCACGCATCCGGTGCAACTCGTCCGCCGACGCCAACCCCAGGGCGACTACGTGCGAACAGTTGATCATCGGATCACCGAGATCGTCTCGCTTGTAGTAATACTCCACCACCGGCTGGTTCAGGGGGGTTCCTTCAGGCAGGCCGGTTCTTTTGGCGAGGCTCCCCGCAACGATATTCCGCGCCACTACCTCCACCGGGATGATTTCAACACCCTCGACGAACATTTCCCGCTCGCTGATGAGTTCAATAAAATGGCTTGGAATCCCCGCGCGTGCCAGCAGAGCAAAAAAGTACGCGGAGATGCGGTTGTTGAGAATACCTTTTTCTTCAATGCTGCCCCGCTTCTTACCGTCAAAGGCGGTGGCGTCGTCCTTAAACTCGACGATGAACCGCCCGGGTGAATCCGTCCGGAACACGCGTTTCGCTTTCCCCTCGTAAAGCATTTCGCCGCGTTTCATGCTCACACCTCCGCAAGTAACAGCTTATCCCGTCTTTATAGTCCGAACCGCCGGTAAATTTCATCCACGTGCTGGAGGAACCAGTCATAATTAAAAACGGTTTCAAGTTCAGCGGCGGTAAGACTTTTACCGATCTCTGCATCGCCGGCCAAAAGGGCCTTAAAGGGTATCCCGGTCTGCCAGCACTCCATAGCGTTTTGCTGCACCAGCCTGTAGGCGTCTTCCCGGCTCAGGCCCTTGTCCACCAACGCAAGCAGCACACGCTGGGAAAACACCAGCCCACCGGTCCGCTCAAGGTTGCGCAACATGTTCTCGGGATACACCAGGAGCCCCTCAAGCAGTTCGGTCAGCTTGAAAAGCATGTAGTCAAGCAGTATCGTGCTATCGGGAATTATCACCCGCTCGACCGAGGAGTGGGAAATGTCCCGCTCGTGCCAGAGCGCCATGTTTTCCAATGACGCCGCGGCGTTGCCTCTCAGCACCCTGGCCAGCCCGCCGACCCTTTCCGCGATAATGGGGTTCCGCTTGTGCGGCATCGCGGATGAACCTTTTTGTCCGGCCCGGAACGGTTCCTCGACCTCTCTCACTTCCGTCCGCTGCAGGCCCCTGATCTCCACCGCAAACTTTTCGAGAGAACCGCCGATAACGGCAAGGGTGCTCATGTATTCCGCATGTCTGTCCCGCTGGAGAACCTGTGTTGAAACGCGCGCGGGCTCAAGGCCCAGCCTCCGGCAGGCCAGCTCTTCCACTCTGGGATCGAGGTTGGCGTAGGTGCCGACGGCGCCGGAAATCTTACCCACGCTGATACGCTTTACGGCCTGTTGGATGCGGTCGCAATTGCGCTCGGTCTCAGCCGTCCATAATAACATTTTCAGGCCGAAAGTGGTGGGCTCGGCATGAATGCCGTGGGTCCGGCCGATCATAATTGTTTTCCGGTGTTCACGGGCCCGGTCGAGGAGTACAGTTTTCAACTGCTGCAGCCGCGCCAGAAGGTTTTGCCCGGCTTCGCGCATTAACAGACTGAGGGCCGTATCGACCACGTCGGAAGAAGTCATGCCGAGGTGAATATACCGCGCCGCATCGCCTACATAAGCGCCGACGCAGGTCAAAAAGGCGATTACGTCGTGGCGGGTTACCTGCTCGATTTCTCGGATGCGCTCGACGTTGAAGTCGGCCCTGGCTTTTATTTGCCCCAGTGCGTCCGGCGGGATAGCGCCCAGTTCCGCCCAGGCTTCGCAGGCGGCGAGTTCCACCTCAAGCCACTTGCGAAAGCGGTTTTCCTCCGACCAGATGCGCCCCATCTCCGGCAAGGTGTATCGCGTAATCACAGCGGCTCTCCCCGATAAGGATTTGGCATACAGAATATAGAAGTCAGAATACAGAATTCAGAATGAAAGATTTAGCAACCGGAAAAAAGGACTAGCCGCGACAAATCAGTCTGTCGCTGCTTTAACTTCGGTTTACTTGTCGGCGCCGAGGTACCCTTTTATGCCGAGGGTTTGCAGCCGTTGCGATTTAGCGGCCACGTCCCGGCCGAGCGCTTCCTTGTAGGCCCCGACTTTTTCCAGGACCGCCGGCTCGCCGGCGCCGATTATCTGCGCCGCGAGGATCCCGCCGTTAAAGCCGCCGTTCAGCGCCACCGTGGCAACGGGCACTCCTTTGGGCATTTGAACCATGGAGAGCAAGGCGTCCAACCCCCCGAGCGCGCCCCCTCCCATCGGGACTCCGATGACGGGAAGAGGCGTATGCGCGGCAAGCACCCCGGGAAGGTGGGCAGCGGCGCCGGCCCCGGCGACAATAACCTTAAGCCCACGGGCCACCGCCGTCCGGGCATATTCCACCACCCGGTCAGGCAACCGGTGCGCCGAAGCAATTTCCAACTCGTAGGGAATACCGAACAACTGAAGCGCTTCGACGGTCCCCCGGATGTTCGGCAAATCAGTGTCGCTTCCGACTATGATCCCCACCATGGACAACCTCACCCTGCTTTGAAAAACTTAAAAACCCAAGCGGGCTGATTCCTTCAGACCGCCTGGGTCGAGTACGTTTTTGGACAACTCTAATTTTACCAGGAAACAGCGAAGCTTGTCAATTTAAAAAACCCCCCGAATACTATACCCGCAATCGACGAATATTACCTGTCCGGTCACCGCCTCTGACAGGCGGGAGACTAGAAACAGCCCGACGTTCCCGATATCATCCTGGGTTACGTTACGCCGGAGGGGAGCTTTTTCCTCCATCACTTTTAATATCGAAGAAAAACCGGAGACGCCCTTGGCGGCCAGAGTTTTTATCGGCCCCGCGGATATGGCGTTGACCCTGATACCGGAAGGGCCAAGGTCTGACGCGAGGTAGCGGACCGACGCCTCCAGCGCCGCTTTGGCAACCCCCATCACGTTATAACTCGGAACCGTCCGCGTGGAACCCAGGTAAGTCATGGTTATGATACTCCCGCCGCCGGCTTTCTCAAGAAGGGGCCGGGCCTTTCGCGCGCAAAGTACCAGGGAGTAAGCGCTTATTTCCATGGCGGTGTTCCACTGTGCCAGCGAGGTGGTGTAAAAATAGCCGTCCAGGGCTTCTCGTGGGGCAAAGGCCAGCGAATGGACCAGAAAGTCGAGGCTTCCCCAGCGATTCTGAATGGCGTTGAAAAGCGTGTCAACCTGATCGGGGTTCGTGACGTCGCACTCGTGAAGGGGGATGTCGCCCCCGAGACTCGCCGTAAGTTCTACAACGTAGTCCTTGACGCGCCCGCTCTGGTAATTGAACCAGAGCGAGGCCCCTTCCCGCTTGAGCGCCTGCGCTATACCCCAGGCGATCGAACGCTTATTGGCCATACCCAGGATTAGCCCTTTTTTGCCGCTCACCAGTCCCGCCATAAGTCACCTGCCCTTCTTAAACTGGCTGAAAAAAAGATCGATTAGTTTGGACTTTGTTACACCATAACCCACTTTTTTCTTGAATGTCAAGTAAATGGGGAGGAAGGCTTGGACTATTGACCGTGAGGAAAAGAACGTTTGTGCGCCAGTTCATACCGTTCCCGGGCCTGCGCAAGTGAAGGCAAGCCGTTGCGGG
>JAGUUY010000003.1 GCA_020063185.1 Bacillota bacterium | reverse complement strand
CAAGGATAGACGAAATGCTTTTTCTTATCATCGTCTTTTCCCTTACCTTTGCCTTTCTTTGGTACAGCAAAAATTTCTATAGCGCCAAGGTTCTGATTTTGATACCGGTTATCATCGCCTCGACCGCGTTCGGGAAATACATAGGAATCGTCACGGCTATACTCTCCAGCGCCCTTTTATTCGTCTTTGATTATGAATTCACTAAAGGATTGACCGATACCGTTTTTCAGGCTAATTTGATCATCGGGAGCGTTGCCGTACTTTCCGCCTGGCTGGTCGGCGGCCTTATAGAAGTAGAGAAAAAGACGCAGCAGGAATTGGTTAAACTTGCGGACTACGATCAATTGACTGGATTGTACAACCACCGTTACCTCCAGGAAAAACTCGCCGCCACGATTGAAAATGCCTTCCAAAAAAACACAACCGTCTCCGTTGTGCTGCTGGACATCGAGCAGTTCAGGTACTATAACGCCGTTTGCGGGTACCAGCAGGGCGACGCGCTTCTGACCGCCATCGGCGCACTCCTGCAACAGGAGTTGCGGGAGCCTTATTACGCCGCCCGCTACGGCAGCGACGAATTCATGCTTGTCTTTCCCGGGCTTAATAAAAGCATGGCATCGGAAATTGCGGCGGGCATCGAAAAGATGATCCAGTCGCTGGTTATCCCCCGGTCCGTGGGTCCCAAAAGCTGTCTGCAGCCCTTTATGATGTCCGCGGGCGCCGCCGGATTTCCGGAAGACGGCATTGCCGCGCTGCCGCTCATACGCGCCGCGGAGAACGACCTCTTCAGGAATAAGTACAGCAGGGGCAAACCGTACCTGTATCAATCGGTCCTGAGCGAAATCAGCTCGTTGAAGATAAAGGACGCCTTTCCTACCCTGCAAAGCCTGGTGACGCTCATCAATACGAAAGATAAGTACACCTTCGGTCATTCGGAAAGAGTAATGTCTTATGCTCTTGCGCTCGCGGAGAAGCTGGGCCTGACCGAGGATGAAAAAGACACGCTGCGGTACGGCGCATATTTGCACGACATCGGTAAAATAGAGATTGAAACGGCGGTACTTAGGAAGGAGACCTCACTGGACGAGGACGAGTGGAAAATGATGAAAAGCCATACGGTGCGGGGGAGTGAAATGATTCTGCCGCTCGCGGCCTTCAAGGAAATAGTGCCGATTATCCGCTCGCACCACGAAAACTACGACGGATCGGGATACCCGGACGGGTTAAAAGGCCGCGATATCCCGCTTGTGGCCCGCATTCTGCGTATTGCGGACAGCTTCGACGCCATGACCTCGGACCGACCGTATAGAGAGGCCTTGAGTTTTGCAAGAGCATGTGAAGAGCTGAAAAAATATGGCGGTAGTTATTACGACCCTGAGCTTGTAGCTGTCTTCTTGGGAACAGTAGAAGAGGTTTATCGAAAAGAACATCTATTAGAAGAATAGTCGTTTAAACTTAGAGACTCCCCCCTGCTGCGCGATTCCCACCTATTCCGTACGGCTGAAAGACATCATTCCCAAACCGATCATTACTAACGAAAAAGCGAGCAAAACTAAAACGTCCACGGTGACAGTCTGAGCCACCACATACGACAGCGCCGGTGAGTCCGCGTAGATGACGTTGCGGAGGGCGTCGACCCCGTAAAACAAGGGGTCAAGACGCATCAGCGGCTGCATCCAGGCGGGCGCCGTGTTGAGCGGGAAAAAAGCCCCGCTGAGAAGAAACATCGGCAGGGTGAGAAAGTTCATGATCAGGTGAAATCCTTCCATAGTTTCCATCCGGGCGGCAACGAGAGTGCCGATGGAGGCCACGGAAAAAGCGATGATAAACATTAAGCCCGCAAGAACGATAATTTGACCCAATCCAAGTGATACCCCGGCCAGGGGCGCCAGGATCAGCAGGATGCCTCCCTGTAGACAGGCGGTGGTGCTGCCCCCTAAAGCTTTTCCCATCGCGATGGCGGCCCTGGGCACGGGCGCCACAAGCACCTCTTTGAGAAAACCGAACTGTTTGTCCCAGATAATGGACACAGAAGAAAATATGGCTGTGAACAGCACAGACATCCCGATCACCCCGGGATATACGAAACTCAAGTAATCGAAGCCGGGGATGTTCATCTTAAACGCCGACCGAAGCCCCTGTCCCATGATTAAAAGGTAAAGAAGCGGCTGGCCCAGCATGGCAAGAACGCGGGTGCCTTCCCGTGTAAAGCGTTTAACATCACGCAGCCATATTATGTAAACTGTTGCGAAAAACGCCTGCATTATTGCCTCCTCCGCTGGTGCACGGTGCGCCGGATGCGCATGGCGTCAAGTTTGCCGCTTCCGGTGTCGCGTATGGCGCGGCCGGTGAGTTTCAGGAAAACATCCTCCAGCGTCGGCTGGCGCAGTCGAACTTCAAGAATGTCTGGTATCGCTTTTACTAGTTCGGGAATGAAGCTTTCCCCTCTCTCAGTTTCGAAGTATACCATTTCGTCGTCCAATTGTCCTGACAGGTTGAATCGCTCCCGCGCGGCGGCCAGTAAGGCCTCTTTATCCGACGTTTTTACTATTACCACGTCTCCGCCTACCACACGCTTTAGGCCCGAAGGAGAGTCAAGCGCGATGATTTTGCCGTGATCGATAATGCCGATCCGGTCGCATACTTCGGCTTCCTCCATATAGTGCGTAGTCAGGAATACTGTCGTACCGAGTTCACGGTGAAGGGTGCGGATATATTCCCAGATGTGGCTCCTCGTTTGTGGGTCCAGGCCCAAAGTAGGTTCGTCCAGGAAAAGGACCGCCGGTCTGTGCAGCAAACCACGGCAAAGCTCAAGCCTTCGTTTCATGCCGCCGGAGAAAGTTTTAACGAGGTCTTTCCGCCGGATACTGAGACCTACCAGGTCAAGCAACTCCTCCATGCGGGTCAGCGCGTCTTTTCGGGGCACCCCGTAAAGAACGCAGTGGAACAACATGTTCTCTTCGGCGGTAAGGCGGTCGTCAAGACTCTGGTCCTGAAAAACCATGCCGATAGCGCGGCGCACATTTGACGCCTGCCGGACGACATCGTAACCGCTGACGGTAGCGCGGCCGGAGGTGGGCCTGAGGAGCGTGGCGAGAATTTTTATGGTCGTTGTCTTCCCTGCCCCGTTCGGACCTAGGAACCCGAAAATTTCCCCGGCGCCGACTGTGAAATTCACCCCGTTTACGGCGACAAGGTCCTTAAAATTCCTGGTAAGCTCAAAAGCTTCGATGGCGTTTGTCATTCGCAACCGCTATGTCGCCAGGGGTTTTTCCAGCGGCACCAGTTCTTTGCCCTGTTTGGAGATGCTGATCATTACTCCGGGTATTATGTAAACCGACCCGCCGATGTGGCTGAAGGGATAGTTTTCTTTACCGCGGTCCAGGCGCCAGTGTTTTTCGAAATGGCCTGGAGCGGCAGCCGCGGCCATGATTTCACCCACAAAAATGAAGTGGTCTCCCCCATCGTAAGTTTGCCAGACCGTACACTCGATCCCAGCCAGGCATTCCGCTACAAGCGGCGCCGGGACTTTCTTTCCGTGAACGGGGGTCAAGCCGGTGGCCGCAAACTTATCTGTATTACGCCCGGATATGGAACCGCAATAATGGGCGGTGGCAAGAATATCATACCCGGGCACATTTACGGTAAAAGCTCCGGTTGCTTGGATGAACTCGGTTGTTAAGTGACGCTTCTGAATAGACACCGCGATGAGAGGAGGTCTTATACTGACCGGCATCTGCCACGAAGCTGTCATTACATTGTATTTTTCGTCTTTCCGGCTGCCTACCAGGACAACCCAACCGGGGGTTAACAGCCGGTATGCCTCTTGCGGCGGGACTTCAATTTTCTTCATTTTTCACCCCTCCATTTGTAGCTCATTCGTCATTAACTGGTTAAATCCTTCCCCATTCAAGATACGGCCTTATATAGATAGTTTGTAAAAAACACATTTATAACAAATAAAAGGCAGGCATGAGCGCCCGCCAAATTTATTTTCACCGCAGCAGTGTGTCCGGCCCTCCCCTACTACTTCATAAGATCCGCCAGTTTGGCCACGCCGCGTACCATTCGCTGCGCCCGGTCAATCCGGTTAACCCGGTCGCGGACCCTGACTCTCCTACCAGGCTCGGGCTCGGGTAAGAATACGGTCGCGGCGATGATGCCGAGAATGCTTCCAGTTACCATGCCTCTCCAGAAGGACATAATGTTCACCCCCGTCTAATCAGCTTTCAGCTATCAGCTTTCAGATTTAAGGAGTCCAACGGTCTTCAAAACTGATGGCTGACTGCTGACTGCTGACGGCTATTAACCTTGAACTCAGAGCTATCAGCTTTTAGCTATCAGCTATCAGGTTAAAGCAGTCCAACGGTCTTCAACACTGATGGCTTACTGCTGACGGCTGTTGGCTGACTGCTGACGGCTGTTAACCTTGAACTT
>JAGUUY010000059.1 GCA_020063185.1 Bacillota bacterium | reverse complement strand
GACATCGCCAGCCTCACCAAGGTCATGACCGGTATCCTGGCCATGGAAATGGCCGGCCCGGAGGAGGATGTTGAGATCAGCGCCAGGGCTGCGGGGGTTTCGGTCGGGTCCGTCATCGACCTGCGGTCCGGTGAATTGATCAAGCTGGGCGAACTTCTGAAAGCGGCTCTGGTGCGCTCCGCGAACGACTCGACCGTGGCCATAGCGGAAGCGGTAGCCGGCGACCACGACACCTTCGTCCGCTGGATGAACGCGAAGGCGTTTTTACTCGGGATGACCAGGACCCGTTTCGCCAATACCAACGGGTATACTCACCCAAGCCATTACAGCACCGCCAGGGACATGGCCGTTCTGGCCGGTTACGCCTTGGAAAACCCGGAATTCGCCCGGTTGGTGAGGACAAAGCGTACAACGGTGTACTGGCTGAAACCGGAAAGGAAAGAAATGATCGAAAACACAAACCAGTTGTTGCACGACGGGTTTCCCGGGATCACCGGCGTAAAAACAGGAACCACGAATGCGGCCGGCAGGTGCCTGATCGCCTCCATATCCCGCGACGGCCGGAATATGATTACGGTGGTGCTGCGCAGCGGCGGCAGATACTGGGAAACAACTCAACTGCTTAATTGGGGAATGAAGGAAATAGAGGAGCACCTTGCCTGCAACTGCGGCGAGTATTTCACCCGGCTCAGGGTCAAGGAGGGACGGCTGCCGGACGTGCCGCTGGAGGCGGAACAAGAGCTTGTCGTGCCGTTGCCGCGGGACGAGAAAAACACGCTCGTCAAGGAAGTGAACATATACCCGCCGCCGCCCGCGCCCGTAAAGATGGGGGAGGCCCTGGGCGAAGTGGTCTTCACCTGGCGGGGTCAGGAATTGGGCCGTACCAACCTGATCGCTGGCCGGGAAGTAAAAGAGCGGCCCTGGTACTGGGCCTTGCTGCCGAAATATTTTTAAAAACTCAGTTCCCTGCTCCGGAATACAGTTCCGCAGAGTGCGCCTCGGGGACAAACGGCAGCGGCCTTAAGATAAGGTGTTTTGCTTTCGATGCCGGGGGGTTACTTGACAAACCAGCCCGTTTCGGCGATAATTGAACTTGCTTATCGAGCAACGGGCGGGTAGTTCAGCGGGAGAACGTCTGCTTGACACGCAGAAGGTGGTAGGTTCAACTCCTATCCCGCCCACCATGGAGAATGAAGGCTTCCGAGCATCGGAGGCCTTTTTTTTTTCACGACGGATTTCCCATTACCCTCCGGGGTTCGATTCACCGCTGCAAAAATTGCCACATATGATGCAAGAAAATCCGCAGCGGAGGGTAACGTAATGTCAGGAAATTCGAATAAACTACGGTTTGTTCTTCAGCCGGCAACAAACTCTAAGCCCCGGCAAGTAGAGAGGCCCAGGCGGTTTTGTGAATTGGACATTCCCTACCCGGAGCCGCGGGTCACCGCGCCCAACCGTTTTTACGCCGACTTGCTTCTCGACGACTACGCCGGGCCGCTTAGCGAATTAACCGCCGTACACCAGTACATTTACCATGATTTTGTTTTTCACGAGCAATATCCCGAACTCGCTGAACTTGAAGAATGTATTGCCATCGTGGAAATGGAGCACCTGGAGTTGCTGGCGGAGACGATCATTCTTCTGGGAGCGGACCCCCGGTTCTGGTATTTTCGCAAAAACCGTTACATCTATTGGGACGCTTCCTTTCCGTATTACGGGGTCGGGGTTTGCGACAGGCTGGCCGCGGACATTGAAGCTGAAGAGGGGGCAATAAGGCAATACCGGGCCCACCAGGCGATGATCCGGGACCCGCACATCGTGGCCCTGCTGGAACGCATCATACTTGACGAGGAGCACCACCTGGCCCTGTTTATGGCCGCGTATAAAAAACACTGTGACCAGGGGTAGTTTCGGCGCTTCCGGCGGCGGGCGGAACCCGGCGGACATACATAATCTGCAGCGTTTAAGCATAAGTTACGCCGTAGGCTTAGTCTTACGGAGGTACGCGTTTGGAACTGACGTTTCACGTGGGCAGTATCGCCAGCCGGGATTTCGTGACCGCTCTGCGTCAGGAGGTAAGGCTGCTCCGGCGCGAGCGCTTCCAGTGCAGGATCGTTACCAGCGGCGGCGGGATATTCCATGTCAAGGTGGCGACCGTCAGCGAAAACGAAAGCCGCTATGTGCGCCTGCGCCTGACGCGTGTCGTGGGCTCTTTTTTGACCATGCGCGCACTGGACATCCGGGCCGAAGATTTTTTCAACCGGAAGGGCCTGTGGGACGCCAAGGTGCAGCGATCGGTAAAGAATCAGTTGCACAAGGCGCGCGATCTTCTGCTGCCGCTGAAGTCGGAGATCATAATAAGGTTAAACGAACACCTGGCGGTGGAGGACTGGGTTGACCTCAAGGGATTTCTGCGCTTTCGTTTGAAAAACCTCGATTATTTCGTCACGCAGTTGATCTGGCGTTTGGCGGACCAGGCTTCGCTGGAGCAAGAGTGGTCGCGCTTGGTCACGTTCTTCAGGCGTTACCGCCAGAACCGGGGACCAGGGGTGAAACAGGTTCACTGCCTTGCGGAAGCCGGGGGAAGCTTTGTTCTTTGTGACAAGCGCGGGGCGAAACTCCGGCGCGGCCTGGCGGAAAAGATTCCCGCCGACGACCTGGGGAACGAGGACATCCTGATCGGCACCTTGCTCGCCATGGGGGCGCGCAAAATAACAATACACGGCTACACTCCCTCGGGACCGGCCTTGACGATTCTCCGCACGGTCTTTTGTTTTAAGGAATGCAGCGGTTGTTCCATATGCAGGAAAAAGGAAATCACAAGACCCGGGTAGAGGTTCCTCTCCCGGGTTTTTTTATGTTTATCAAATGGAATATACTTCCGCGGGTCCCGGAACGCCAAACCCGGCCTTGATTAACGCTGCCGCGGCGCGTTCGGTGTCGTTGACCTTGAACAGGACCATCGCCATATCGGCGCGCTGCGCCACAAAGGCGTAAAGGTACTCGATGTTCACGCCGGCTTCTTCAAGCACCGCAAGCGCGGGGGCAAGCCCTCCCGGCGTGTCGGGTACCGCCACGGCCAGGACGTCGGTGGCGGATACGGTGAAGCCGCCTTCTTTCAAGGCTTTGTGGGCCTTGTCAGGGTCGTCGACGATCAGGCGCAGGATGCCGAAGTCCGAGGTGTCGGCAATCGACAGCGCCCTGATGTTGACTTGTTTTTCAGCCAATAGTTTGGTCACGGCGGCCAGTCGGCCGCTTTTGTTCTCGAGGAAAACCGAGATTTGCTTGACGGCCATTTTATCCCTCCTCCTTGAAAATAGTTCGAAGTTAGGCTGAAAATGATAGACCTTTGGGGTCCGTTCGAGGTTCACGGTTCGAAGTTGAAAAAATGGCCGCTGCCGTATATTTTAATTTGGTGCGGCCACTGGCCACATGGCAAACGCCTATTGTTTAACCAGATCACGTTTATCGATAACACGTTTCGCCTTACCTTCGCTGCGCTGGATTGTCTTGGGCTCGACCAGTTTGACTTTGACCGAAATGCCGAGCACACTTTCAATCTCGTCGTGGATGCGGCGTTCCAGCTGTTCAAGCCCCCTGACTTCATCCCGGAAAAGCTCTTCGGAGACTTCAATCCAGACCTCCAGGGTGTCCAGCGCTTTTTCCCGGTCCACCACGATCAGGTAGTGGGGCTCGGTGTGGCTGATGGACAGCAGCACGCTCTCGATCTGCGACGGGAATACATTCACGCCCCGAATAATCAACATGTCGTCGGAACGGCCCATCACCCGCGCCATCCGGATGTGGGTGCGGCCGCAGGCGCAGGGCTCATCCATGAGCAGTGTGATGTCGCGGGTCCGGTAGCGGAGAACGGGGAACCCCTTTTTAGTAATGGTCGTGAAGACCAGTTCGCCGGGCTTGCCGGGCGGCAACACCGCGCCGGTCTCCGGGTCGATGATTTCCGGAATGAAGTGGTCTTCGCAGATGTGCAGTCCTTCCTTGCACAGGCATTCGCTGGCCACTCCCGGCCCGATGACCTCGGTCAGGCCGTATATGTCGACGGCGTCTATCTTAAGCTTCTCTTCGATATCCCGGCGCATGGCGTCCGACCACGGTTCCGCGCCGAAAAGGCCGGCACGCAGCTTGAGGCTTTCGCGCGGGATACCGCTCTCCAAAAAGACCTCCGTGATAAAAAGGGCGTAAGAGGGTGTGCAGCACAGCACCGTACTGCCGAAATCCTGCATGAGCATAATCTGGCGCTTGGTGTTGCCGCCGGAGATCGGCACCACCGTCGCCCCTATATTTTCGGCGCCGTAGTGGAGGCCGAGGCCGCCGGTGAACAGGCCGTAACCGTAGGCCACCTGCACGACGTCCTCGGAAGTCGTGTTTACCATGCCGATGGTGCGCGCCATTACCTCGGCCCAGGTGGCGATGTCCCCGCGGGTGTACCCGACCACGATCGGCTTGCCCGTGGTGCCGGAGGAAGCGTGCACCCGCACGATGTCTTTCAGCGGCGCGGCGAAAAGTCCGAACGGATAGTGGTCGCGCAGGTCGGTCTTGACCGTAAACGGCAGCCGCGCAAGGTCGTCGAGGGATTTGACGTCTTGCGGTTTCAGCCCTGCCTGATCAAACTTCTCCCTGTAGTGCGGCACCTTGTCGTAGGCAAGGGCGACGGTTTCTTGCAGCCGTTTAAGCTGGAGTTCGCGGAGATTTTCACGGGACATGGTTTCGATCGCGGGGTTCCACATAGCTAGACCCTCCTAAACAGAAGTCGGGAAACAGAATATAGAATCAGAAGTCAGAATTCAGAATATAGAATACAGAATGAAAGGATCAATAAATACCGGGAAATAAATAACGGGAAATCGTTGTTACATAATTTAAATGCCTTTACACGGTTTTCCTCCATGAGGATTCAACCTGTGAAGGAAGTTTGGGCTAACTCGAAGCCCCGGGTGAAGGCCCTATGGTTCAGCTCGCGGAAGCGAGAGGGAACAGCGGCGTCGATCGCTTCCGGCCAGACAGCTTCGGGCAGGGGGAGTAAGCGCGCAAGCGCGCCGATCATTATCACGTTTGCCACCCGGAGATTGCTGAGTTTTTCGGCTTCCGAAACCGCGTCCACAAATACGAGCGGGAAGCGTGCCGCAATAATGCGCTCCGCATTCTCGGGGTAATTTTCCGCGCCGACAGCTACCGGCATCGGGTCTATCGCTTGATTATTCAGGACCACCATTCCGCCCGGCTTGAGAAAATCCAGGTATCTAAGCCCTTCAAGTTTTTCAAACGCCAGCAGGAAATCAGCGCTCTTTAAATCTATCACCGGGGCAAGGACCTTGGCGCCGAAACGGACGTGGGTCGTGACGCTCCCGCCGCGCTGCGCCATACCGTGGATCTCGGAGGTCTTTACGCCGAGCCCCGCAGCGATAGCCGCCCCGGCGATGAGCTTGCCGGCAAGGATGATACCCTGGCCCCCGACGCCTGCGATCAGCACGTTGGTAACCGCGCTCATTCGGCCGCCTCCTTGCTGATTGCCCCTCTCCGGCACACCTGGCCGCAAAGTCCGCAACCGAGGCATAGCTGCGGGTTAACCCGCGGCCGGTCACGGTACGACAGCGCCGGGCAGCCGAGTTCCAGACACCGCTTGCAGGCCCGGCAAATCTCGGGGTCGATCACAACCGGGTCAGGCGCCGTAGGGCTCAGGAGCACGCAGGGGCGGCCGGCGATAACTACTACCGGTTCAGGGGTCCTTACGGCTTTGGCGATCGTTTTCCTGGCGGCGGCGAGGTTGTAGGGGTCTACCGTCCAGACGTGCCGTACACCCACGGCGCGTGCGAGCCTGGCGAAATCGAGGGCCCTTGTCGGTTGCCGCCGCAGGGTAAGGCCGGTCCCCGGGTGGTCCTGGTGGCCGGTCATCGCCGTGGTACGGTTATCGGCGATGATTACGGCGCTTACCCCCCGGTTGTATACGATGTCTATCAGTCCTGTGATACCGGAGTGTACAAACGTGGAGTCACCGATTACCGCCACGGTTTTTTGGGCGCTCTCCGGGTCGGCCTTGGCCATGCCGTGCGCCATGCCGACGCCCGCGCCCATGCAGATGCAGGTGTCCATGGCGGAAAGGGGCGGTAAGCCGCCGAGCGTGTAACAGCCGATGTCTCCCATTACTCGCAGTTTTAACTTCTTGAGCACGTAGAACAGCCCGCGATGGGGGCAGCCCGGACACAGCACCGGAGGACGCGCCGGCAGGGG
>JAGUUY010000046.1 GCA_020063185.1 Bacillota bacterium | reverse complement strand
CTGCAGGCGTTGGATAAAGCCACAGCCAAAGGAATTATTCATAAGAATACTGCGGCACGAAAGAAGTCCCGCCTGATGGGAAATTTC
Source organism: Bacillota bacterium (assembly GCA_020063185.1). Taxonomy (GTDB): domain Bacteria; phylum Bacillota; class Desulfotomaculia; order Desulfotomaculales; family Ammonificaceae; genus SURF-55. The sequence continues at coordinate 3,069 of JAGUUY010000046.1, read as the reverse complement.
AATAAAAACCGTCGTACAGGATAGAATAGATCAGATCATCCCGGCGTTCCCACGACAAACGCCGGGACTTTGAAAATACCGTCTTTTCCGTAAAGCGATTGCCACCGATGGCGATTATTTTAATCCCGGGTGGCTTTGTAGTTTGCAGCGCCCCTTAAACCTGACATAATGAGCCTTTTTTCCAAACCGGCAAGGAATTCTTCGTTGCCGCTTTTAACCGCCAGATCCAACTCCAGCAAGCCCCACAAGAGCGCCTCCGCCTCCCGCCTGGGAAATCGCCGGGCCTGCAGCGCCACTTTTTTAGCTACGAAGACCGGTACTTCCAGGGCCGCCGCCAGTGCCTTATCACCTTTTCCCGATACCAAGACATCCTGCGCTATAAGGATAAGTTTCAATTGGCGTGCCAGAAGGGAAAGAACCCTCCCGGGCGGCTCCTTTTCAAGCAATGCCCGTAGTTTCGACACCACATCAACAATACGGCGTTCCCCAAATGCGTCCATGACCGCGAAAACGGTTTCTTCAGCCGCGGGAGCGGATACCGCAGCCACGTCCGCCGCGGTTATGACCGATTTATCCCCCGCGTACGCGAGCACTTTTTCTATTTCGTTGTAAAGCAGGCTGATATCCCGTCCTGCCGCCAGCAACGCGTCTTCGGCCGGGGGCGCAAGGCTTTTTCCCACCTGGCGCGCCTTTTTTTGAAACCATCTTTTAAGGTCCTGGGGGTTGAGGTGGGTGAACTCCACTACCCGGCCCCGTCCCTCAACCAACTTATACGCCTGCCGTCTTTTATCTACGTTCCCGGCAGTACAAAAAATGAGGCACGTCGCATCGGCCGGTTCCCGCAGATATGCCAGCAGCGCCGGCTCTTCCTTACCCCGGCCGGAGCCGAAATACGGCGCATTTTTAATTACCACGAGCCGGAAGCTGGTGAAAAGTGGAAGGGTATTTGCGGTCTGAACCACCTCGCCGGCCGAAATCTCTTCGCCGTCCAGGAGCAAGAAATTAAGCGAGTTTCCCTCACCCACCAGCTTGGCCCGGAAATGCTTGACCGCCTCGCGCTGAAGATATACTTCAGGGCCGTAAAAAAGATAAAGCGGCAGAATGCGGTCCTTTTCCAACTCGCCAAGTAAGTTTTTGAAATACTCCATTTCACTCTTCCGTCAGGCGACGCGCCACAGCATCAACTTTGCTGCGGATTGAAATTTCCCTATCCCGGCGGTCGTCGATTTTAATGGTCGTTACTACCCGCTGCGCACCGGTGTTGAAAGGCGCTTCGTGCATCCGCCGCGCGGCGTTTAGGATGTTTTCCAGGCTCCCCTCGAGAATCGTGCCCATTGCGGTCACTTCGTATTTAAGCCCGCTTTCTTGCAGGAGCTTCACGCATTCCGCAACGTACCGGCTTACGCTCGGCGAGCCTGTTCCGAGCGGGACCACGGAGATTTCCGCCACAACCATACGCTTCTCCCTCCACTGTTTTAAAACTTCGCCGAACGTTTCAGTCTTTCCTCCAACGGTATCTGGAAGTCAGCGATTTCAGTAGTCTAAAGTCGCGAGTCACGAGTCGCGAGTCAAAAGCCTTGATAGCTGTCAGCTATCAGCCGTCAGCTTTCAGCTTTAGTAACGTTGAACGTCGAACGTTGAACGGACCCGAAATCCATACCCCTAAGCTTGCACGTCGACGGACCCGCAATTCATGCCGTATAAGCACTAACCGTGAACTGTGAACTGACCCTAAAAGGGCTATCCGTCTGACCTTAACCTTGAACCTCTTACGCCGCGGGTCGCTGCGCTTTACGTCCGGTTTTAACCTCGATTCCTTCGCCACGGATCCGTAGCATAATCGCACCGTCCCTGTCCGTACGGTAAATCCGCGTCCCCAGGCGTTCTAGTTCCCGCAGCGCGGCCGCGGAGGGCTGCCCGAATCGGTTGCCCGACCCGACGGAAATCACCGCTATCCTGGGCTGAACCCTTTTGATGAAAGCCGGCAGAAAATTTGCAGAACCATGGTGTGGTACTTTCAGAACGTCGCTCTGGAGCGTTACCCCGTACTGAAGCAGCCGCCGCTGCCCTTCCTGTTCAATATCGCCGGTAAGCAAAATACTTTTTCCGCTGTAACTCAGCAGCAACACTATAGATTCGTCGTTGAAATCCCCCGGTTCGTCGCTGACAGGTTTAAAAGGGCTTAATACCGCAATATCCACCACCGGGTCGAGGCGTACGTGATCACCTGCGCCCGCCGTCACAACGGGAATTTTCCGTCCGCGTATAAAGTGCATCAAACGGTCATACTCAACATCTGTTCCTTCCTGAACAGGCGGCGTTACCACCAGCTTCACCGGTATTTTTTCAATAACCCTCCTGGCCCCGCCGCAGTGATCCTCGTGCGGGTGCGTCAATATCAACACGTCAAGCCGCCGTATCCCCTCGCGCCGCAGGTATTGGACCACCCTCATCCCCGACCCCTCTGTGCGCTCACCTGAAAGCTCGCCGGGCAGGCCCCCCGCGTCTACCAGGAGCGTTCCGCCGCCGGGAGTCCGAACCAGAATGCTGTCGCCCTGCCCGACGTCGATAACGTCCACCCTAAGGGCGGACTCACCGCTTCCAAGCCAACGCATCAGGCCGAGCCAGGAAAGAATCACCAGAAGGAAAACCAACAGCCGGAGCGACCCGGTCATGATCCCCGGACGCAGTGAAGAGGCTGCGGGCCGCAGTTGTCTTCCGGTTACCTTCACGACCGCCATGTAAAGAAGACCGTACCACAGCACCGCTATGACCCACGGGAACTCAGGGACGTAAAAAACGGAACCGGGCAGACCCTGAAAGAACCGTACAAGCCAGACCAACATGTCCAGGAAAAGGGCCGTAGGCGCCGCGAGAATGCTTCCCACGGGTAAAAAAATAGAACCCAGGGCAGTCCCCAATATCCCCAAAAGGAGCACAACCCCGACCAAAGGTACCACAACAATGTTCGCCAATAACGCTACCGCCGAAACCAGGTTATAGTGAATGGCTATGAGAGGCAGCGTCCCGAGTTGCGCCCCGAGCGGCACTGCCACCGCCCAGGCAAGC
>JAGUUY010000121.1 GCA_020063185.1 Bacillota bacterium | reverse complement strand
TGCGCGATGGCCGTGGTCCCGAAGCGCGTTTGGGTACCCACCACCCCGGGTCCCATCCCGACAACGATCACGTCGGCCTTCCCCGCGTGCCTGGCGGCGAGCAGCCCGCTGTGGACGTTGACCGCCTCGAAGTCACCGCCGAAAGCGTGCCCCACGGTAACCGTGGCGGCCAGCAAACCTTTTTCCTTAAGGACGGCTACCGAACGTGAAAAAGGCAGCGGCAGGGCGCCGCCGTCGGTCATTATGTAAACCAACCGGAGTTTACCCCCTCCCCGTGACCACACAGCCGCCGCCACGGGCGCGAGCTGGCTGTGCAGTTCGAGCGCCACCACGGGAGTGCCGCCGAGGTTGTCCGCTTCCCGGAGAAGCTCGTGAAAAGGACTTTCCGGCTCCTCGACCGCCATTACCTTGAGCTGCCCCGGCGTGTAGCGCAGTTTCATAATGTGTCCCTCGCCGGGGGCATCAAGGCTTGCCTGCGGGTTGAGGTGCGCGACCACAAAATGGTACCCGCCGCTTCCAAGTCCCCTCGCCGCCGCCGTAGTGTTCAACCATACCTCGTCCCCGAGTTTCAGGTCGCCGGTGAAAGCCGCGTAAGCAACCGCTTTTTCTTCACGTCCATCCACCAGGACCACCGCTTCAACCACTCCCGGCCGGGAACTGGTTATTTTCAAGACCCGGCCCGGCCTGAGCCGCACCAGCGGCCCCTCGTTTCCATTCATTGACGGTCGTCTTCCCTTCCTGGTATATTAAGCTATCAGCTATCAGCTTTCAGTCACGAGTTAAGTCCTCAGTTCTCAGTCGTCAGTCCTCAGTCCGGGAACGGGAAGCAGGAACAGCACTACGGATGGACACGGATAAACACGGAATATTAAATTCTACATTCTGTATTCTGAATTCTGGATTCTGACTTCTGGCTACTGGATTCCGAAGGGGGATTCTTCAAACGTGCCTTTCGACGGCCTGGTGCTTTACAGCGTGACCCGTGAACTTGAGGCCGTCCTCTTGGGCGGGCGAATCGAACGGGTCTACCAACCCGCCGCCCTGGAAATAATCATCGCGGTCCGCAATAACCACGCCAGGTACCGGCTCCTTTTGTCGGCGGCCGCCGACGCCGCCCGGGTACACCTTACCGAAGCCGACCGCCGCAACCCCGCAAAAATCCCTTTCTTTTGCTCCGCCCTCCGCCGCCGGCTGGAAGGCAGCCGTTTCACAGAGATCAGCCAACCGGGTCTGGAGCGGGTACTCCGTTTGGTAACGCTGGGTACCGACGAACTGGGCCGTCCCGAGACCTCGGTCGTAATTGCCGAGATTATGGGCAAGCACAGTAATATTATCCTCTTGGATCCCTTGGAAAACAAGATAATCGACGCCGTCAAACGGTATTCGCACACCGTCAGCCGATACCGGGAAGTGCTTCCGGGACAGCCTTACACTCCGGCGCCGCCTTCCCACAAAGCAGACCCCGGTGCGGCAACCGAAGAAGGATTCATTGCCGCGCTTAGCGCGCTGGGCCCGGATATGGAGGCGGCTTCCGGAATTCAGCGCCTCTACGAAGGTTTCAGTCTTTTCTCCGCCCGCGCTTTAGTCCGCCGTGCGGGGTTAGAGCCGGACACGGCGCTTGAAAGCTGCGGCCTGTACGAGTACCGCCGTCTTTTCACCGCGCTCAAGGAAATTGTGTCTGCCGTAATAAACGGCGAGGCGGCGCCGACCGTAATCCGCCGGAACGGAACGCCTGTAGACTACGCGGCGTTCGACCCTGACTTTGAAGCCGAGGGGCCCCCTCCCGCCGGGATGAACCTGGTACTGGACCGCTTCTACCAGGGCAGGGCGCGGGCGGCCGCCTTCGCCGCCCAGAAGCGCCGTATTATACAGCGCATCGGCCGCGACATCGACCGCCTGAACAAGAAACAGGAAAACGTCCAGGCCGCGCTGGCTGACCCTGACACCGACCGCTACCGGCTTTACGGCGAACTGCTCACCGCGAACCTGTACCGGCTGCAGAGCCGCGGGAAAGAAGTCAGCCTGGAAAATTTCCTTTTGCCGGGGGCGCCCGAAATCATTATTCCCCTTGACGAAACCCTAACACCGGCGCAGAACGCTCAGCGCTACTTTAAAAAATACGCCAGGGCGCGGTCGGGCCTCGCACACGCGCTGAAAGAGCGGGAACACATTGAGGAAGAATTGCAGTACCTGTCCGGCGTGTCCACCGCCGCCGACCAGGCCGACAACCTTGAAGAACTGACGGAAATTGCCGCCGAACTTGAAGAGCAGGGTTATTTAAGCCCGGCGCCGGAGGCGCGCAAACAAAAAACAGAGCCTCCCGAACCCCTTAAAGTTATTTCTTCAGACAATCATGTATTGTTGATAGGCAAGAATAACCGCCAGAACGACTATGTGACCTTTCGCCTGGCTGTTGCGGAGGATATCTGGTTTCATGCCCGAGGCGTAGCCGGCGCCCACGTCATCCTGAAAACCGGAGGACGGAAACCTTCCGCCGCCGCGATTTCCGAGGCGGCCTCCCTGGCCGCTTACTTCAGTCAGGGCCGGCACAGCAGCTCCGTGCCGGTAGATTATACCCCGCGCGCAAACGTCCGGCGCCCGAAGGGGGCGCGCCCCGGATTCGTTACCTACACCGGCGAAAACACCGTTTTCGCCGACCCGTCCCGGGCTAAAGACCTCCTGACCCAACCGGCCGGCACTTAGGAGGCCGCTCTATAAAACTGCGCCTGACTGTTTCAGAAGTCGGACGTCAGACAATTCAGGATCAGCATGGATTTCTACAAAGATTCTTGCCTCTGACATCCTGCATCCGACATCCGCTATCGGCCTCCGGGACCCTTTCTAAGATTGACCACCGAAAGCCGTTAGACCATTTTTCTATCGGTCAACCTGTTTTGCAACACTCTCCTAGCCTGATCAGTTGACGGGCCCTCGCTTCTCGACTCCCGCCTGTTGCGGCATGCCGTTCCGGCGTCTTAAAAGCCGGCCGGCGCCCACAGCGGCCACAAAAGTAAGTATCGTACCGATAATCCCCGCAGCCGCCGTAGCCAGCTTCTCGTTTTTGACGGGCACGGCATAATCGGGTATGGGAGCTTGAATTACTTCCCCGCCCTCACCGGCTTCGATAAACCCCTGGGTCTCGGCCACTCGTTCCAAGCCGTCGGGGTTGGTTGAGGCAAAGATGGAAAGCACTCCCCCCACAAGAAGCGCCAGAACAAGCCCGATCCATATTTTCCTGCGCACCATCCCCACCTCAAATCCTGGCCATTTCAGTCAGCAGGCCTGACTGAGCCTTTTGCAGGTAGCCGACAATCGCCGCGGTTATGATGCCCTCTCCCGCCCCGATAAACAGGTGCCAGAAAAGCATGGCGGGCAGCACCAATCCGAGGGGACTGGTTCCGGACCACGCAATTTCGAACGCACAGGCCGCGGCGGCGGCAAGAATGGAAACCCAGGCCGCGAGGAACGAAGCCGCCACGGCCCCTATCCCGCGCAGAGCCCTGTATACCCCGTAACCAACGAAAGGCGCTATTATTCCCATGTTAAGAATATTCGCCCCCAGCGCCGTAACGCCCCCATCCCCAAAAATAAAACACTGGATAAGCAAGATTACGGTCATGATGATGCTGGCGGTAAAGGGACCAAAAAGCACGGCGGCCAGAACACCCCCGACCAGATGCCCGGAAGTCCCGCCGATCACCGGGAAGTTAATCATTTGGGCCGCAAACAGGAAAGCGGCCATCACGCCCATAAACGGCACCTGTTTTTCCGCCAGCTTTTCCCTGGTCTGCCTTAACGACAGGCCCAGTAATCCGGTAGTGACAACGCCGCAAGCCACCCATGTTTTGGGGTCGAGAAACCCGTCCGGAATGTGCATTTTCGTCCTCTCCTTTGCTTCTTGCCGTTGCGGCATAGTGCAGGAATAACCGGCCCGTACTCCGAACTTTTCTTTAAGAAGGGAGTTTCAGTATGCGGTTGCCACATTGGCTCAGTGAACAGGAATCTTCCACCGGCGAACGGACCCTGCCGCCACAGCATGCCGGCGGGACGCTGGAAAAAGCGCTGAAAAGCCTTGACAGGTTCCTGTCCGAAACCTTAACAGCGGAATCGACTTCCCGGCGGCGCGGCCTCTGGCAGGCCCTGGACCCGCGTGTCAAAGTGGTAAGCGCCGTTTTGTTGATCGTTCTTGTCACCACCGAAAAACACCTCGCGGCGCTCGCCGCCTCTTACATGTTGGTCGTTGCTTTTGCCCTGGCCTCGCGTTTGCCGATGTTTTCCTTCGTCACCCGCGTATGGGGTCTTACCCTTCTCTTCGCCGGTATTGTGGTTTTGCCCCTCACCTTAAACGTCGTTACGCCGGGAGAACCGCTGTTGGTGCTCGCGCAAAACGGCGTCGACCTCGGGTTTTACCGGTATCACGGCCCGGTAACCGTCAGCTTGCCCGGAGTTCAGCATGCCGCCGCCATCGTTTTACGCACGGCCACCGCCACGTCTCTGGCCCTTCTCCTGACTCTCACCACACCTTGGGCGGATCTCCTCAGGGCTTTGCGGGCCTTCCGTGTCCCGCGACTGATAATTTCCGTTCTCGAGATGACCATGAGGTATATTTTCCTCCTTGTCAGGGTGGCGATCGAAACGCTTGAGGCCCGCAAGCTGCGCATGGTCGGTCCGTTTAACCGGCAGGATAAAAAATCTTTCTTCGGCGCGATCTTCGGCACAATAATTTCGAAGTCTTACACATTGCACGAAGCGGTCTACGAAGCGATGGTGACCCGCGGCTACCATGGCGAGCCTAAAGCGGCCGACCGTTTTGGTATAAAAACCGTAGACGCACTCTGGATGGCGGTGGTGTTTGTTCTCATTGCCGCCGTTATTTACGTTCGACGTTAATGCTGATACTGCATGAAATTCAGGTCCGTTCGACGTTCAAGCTTCCAGGTATGGCTTTCAGGTCTGTTCACGGTTCTAGGTTCACGGTTCA
>JAGUUY010000185.1 GCA_020063185.1 Bacillota bacterium | reverse complement strand
GTGAACCGTGAACCGTGAACCGACCCGAAAGGTCTATCAGTATTAGCATGCACGTCGAACTTGTTTAAGAAGGGGGTTGCGGCATGAAAAGGGAACGCAGCCGAGGCCGGCGCAAGAAGAGAATTTGCAGTTTCTGCGTTGAGAAATTGCCCGAGGCGGACTATAAGGACATATCCCGCCTGAAGAAATACGTTACCGAGCGGGGCAAGGTATTACCACGGAGAATTTCGGGGAACTGCGCACGCCACCAGCGGACGCTGACCACGGCCATCAAAAGGGCGCGGATAATGGCCCTGTTACCCTTCGTAACGGACTAAGCCACCGTTAAACTAAGGCGAGAATCAAAAAGGACCCGGCTTACGACAACGCCGGGTCATATTTTTTCGTGAGGCAGGAAAAAAACGGCCTTGCGACGAAAAACTAAAGCAGCTCATTGCATAAGGGATTCTGCAGGAGAGGTTTATGAAGGTAGTGCTCTTAAAGGACGTACCTCCTCTGGGGAAAGCGGGCGAAGTGGTTAATGTGGCGGAAGGCTACGCCCGGAACTTTCTGATACCCAGGCGGCTGGCCGAGCCGGCCTCGGAAAAAAAACTGGAGGAACTGTTCCGTATTCGCCGCCAACGCGAAAAAAAAGCCGCGGCGGCCGCCACCCGCGCCGAGCAAACGGCGGCCAAGCTTCAGGGCGCCGCAGTGTGCGTACGGGCCAGAGCGGGCGGCGGTGGACGGCTTTTCGGCGCGGTTACGGCGAAGGACATTGCCGCTGCGTTGGCGAACGAGCTTGGCATTAAACTGGACAAAAAACAGATTCTGCTCGAAACGCCGCTCAAAGAGACAGGTTCTTACACGGTGACGGCAAGGGTCGGACCGGGACTGACGGCAGCATTTAACGTAGAAGTGGTTTCGGACTGAGGTGAGCGGATGAACCTTGCAAAAGACGTGACCGAACGTTACCCGCCGCAGAACATTGACGCCGAACAGGCTGTCCTGGGAGCGGTTCTTTTGGACCCGGATGTGGTCCACCGGGTGGCCGACCTGGTACGGTCCGAAGACTTTTACCAGGAAGCGCACCGCTTGATTTACGAAACAATCCTGTCCCTCGACGACGCCGGTACACCCATCGACGTCATTACACTGGTAGCCGGCCTACGAAAAGAGGGATATTTGGAGCGGGCCGGCGGCGCGACTTATATTGCCTCCCTTCTGGACGGGGTCCCCACGACCGCCCACGCGGAGCATTATGCCCGTCTGGTGGCGGAAAAAGCGCTGTTGCGCACGCTCATCAAGGTGGCGACCAGGATCCGCGACCTTGGCTACGAGGCGGAGACCGACCCCACCCATCTTTTAAACGAAGCGGAACGTCTTGTGCTGGGCCTTGCTCAGGACCGCGGCGCGTCCTCTTTCACCCCGGTCAAAAACATATTGGCCGTGGCCCTTCAGCACATTGAAGAAGTCTATAAGGCACAGGGCGAAATGCTGGGGCTGCCGACCGACTTCAAAGAACTCGATCGGCTGCTCAGCGGTCTGTGGCCGCAGGACCTGGTCATCCTGGCCGCCCGCCCGGGTATGGGCAAAACAGCCCTGGCGCTGACGGTCGCGTTGAACGTCGCAAAAAACGGGGTACCGGTAGGGTTTTTCAGTCTAGAGATGTCCAAGGAGCAGCTTGTGCAGCGCTTGCTCGCAGCGGAGGCGAAGATCGATCAGAAACGGCTGCGGACGGCGCGCTTGGAAGACGAAGATTGGCAAAAACTAATCGACGCGGCCGGCCGGGTTTCTGCGGCGCCGATTTATATTAATGACACTCCTGCGCCGAGTGTCCGGGAAATACGCGCGAAGGCAAAGCGCCTCAAAGGCGAACGCGGGTTGGGCCTGATTGTCGTCGATTACCTGCAGTTGATGCAGTCGACCCGCAGGACCGAGAACCGACAGCAGGAAATTGCGGAAATTTCGCGGTCCCTTAAAGGGTTGGCCAAAGAACTTGACCTTCCGGTGTTGGCGCTCTCGCAGTTGAGCCGGGCGGTGGAACAGCGCCAGGAAAAAAGACCGGTGATGTCCGACTTAAGGGAGAGCGGGTCGCTCGAGCAGGACGCCGACGTGATAATGTTCATTTACCGCGAGGAGTATTACCTTAAGGACAGCGAAAAAAAGGGCATCGCTGAGATTATCGTTGCCAAACAACGTAACGGGCCGGTGGGTACCGTGGAACTTGCCTTTTTAAAAGAATACGCTTGTTTTGTAAATCTGGCCTGGGAGTTTTAAACCGTCAGGAGTTAACCCGTGGTTGCGCGAGGGGACTGGTTGCGGTTGACATATCCCGGGTTTTCTATTATACTCTTTTGGGCTTATCAGCGTTTAGCCGACGGTAAAGGGGAAAGCTTAAAAAGCCGAAATGTATGATGTAATTATTGTCGGCGCCGGCCCGGCGGGAATTTTCACCGCCATGGAAATCGTGCGCCGGAATCCTGAGCTTAAGGTAGTCATTCTCGACAAAGGGCGGGATATCAAAGACCGCCTTTGTGTGTCCAAAGACAGCGGCGGTCTTTGCCGGCATTGCGCACCCTGTGCGACCATGTGCGGATGGGGCGGGGCGGGTGCGTTCAGCGACGGGAAACTCACTCTTTCACCGGAAGTGGGCGGCACGCTCGGCGACTACGTCACCCAGGAGCATCTTATAGAATTAGTCAGCTACGTTGACGGGATCTACCGGGAGTTCGGGGCGCCGGAGCAGGTTTACGGCGCCGGGCGTGAAGAGGAGTTCGAGGCGCTGCAGCGGCAGGCTGTTTTGGCGGGTTTGCGCGTTGTACCGGTACCGATCAGGCATCTGGGAACGGGCCGTTGTGCCGAAGTCCTGGCCCAAATGAAAGACTTTCTCGCGCCGCGGGTTGAGATCCGAGTGCAGAGTCCGGTCGCTTCAATCCTGTCCGCTAAGGGCCGGGTACGCGGTGTCAGGACGGTTTCGGGGGAGGTTTTCAAAGGGCGTTTTCTGGTCGTCGCGCCGGGGCGGGAGGGCGCCGACTGGTTGCGCAAGGAAGCCAAGCGCCTGCGGTTGGAAATGGCGGGCAACCCGGTGGATATCGGTGTCCGCGTAGAGGTTCCGGCTGCGGTGCTGGAATCGATAACAGGGAACTTTTATGAATTCAAATGCATTTATTATTCAAGAACCTTCGAAGATAAGGTCAGGACTTTTTGTATGAACCCAGGCGGCGAGGTGGTAATGGAAAACAGTGACGGCGTCGTCACGGTGAACGGGCACGCACACGCTTACCGGAAAACAGATAATACAAACTTTGCCCTACTGGTGAGCAAGACATTCACCGAGCCGTTTAAAGAGCCGATAGCTTATGGACGGCACATCGCCAGCCTGGCGAACCTGTTGAGCAACGGGGTGATCGTCCAACGCCTGGGGGACTTGATCGCCGGTCACCGCACGAACACCGAACGCCTGGCGCGGGGGTTGTTGAAACCGACCCTTGCCGAGGCTACACCCGGGGACCTGAGCCTTGTTTTTCCATACCGGCATCTGGTGGGTATCGTCGAAATGCTGCAGGCTTTAGACAAGGTGGCGCCGGGGGTGTATTCACGGGATACGTTGCTTTACGGCGCAGAGGTGAAGTTTTACTCTTCGCGGCTCAAACTGAACCCCGTTTTGGAAAGTCAGGTCCAGAACCTGTTCGCCGCGGGTGACGGCGCAGGCGTTACCAGGGGTCTCGTTCAGGCTTCCGCTTCAGGTGTGGTTGTAGCGCGCGAAATCTTAAAACGACTTGGGGGGAAACAATAATTGGCTACGGTAGTACTGGTCGGCGTCCAGTGGGGTGACGAAGGCAAGGGGAAAGCGACTGATTTTCTGGCCGCCAAGGCAGACTTCATCGTCCGGTACCAGGGGGGCAACAATGCCGGCCATACCGTGGTTGTCGGAGACGATGAGTTTAAGCTGCATGTCATTCCCTCGGGGATTCTGTATAAAGACAAGACGTGTATCATCGGCAACGGCGTGGTAATCGACCCCGCCGTTCTGGTGGGCGAAATCAGGGGACTTGAGCAGCGGGGCGTGCAAATGGCCCGGCTGTTTATCAGCGAGCGGGCCCACCTGATCCTTCCCTACCACCGGCTCTGGGACGCCGTTGAGGAGGAACGGAAGGGCAAGGGCCAAATCGGCACGACGCGCCGCGGCATCGGGCCTGCTTACAGTGATAAGGCCGCTCGCAGCGGCATACGTATGGTCGACCTTGTTGACCGGGAAGTTTTCCGCGGGTTGCTGCGCGACAGTGTTGAAGCAAAAAACGCGTATTTCAAAAAGGTATACGCCGCCGAAACGGTGTCCTTTGGGGATATTCTAAGCGCCTACGAGAAATATGCCGACATTTTAGGCAAGTACGTAGCGGATACCGCTTTGATGCTCCACCGGGCTATTGCCGCGGGTAAGAACGTTTTGTTTGAAGGAGCGCAGGGAACACTCCTCGATATCGATCACGGCACGTACCCGTTCGTCACGTCTTCCACCCCGACCGCCGGCGGGGCGTGTCTTGGCGCGGGAATCGGCCCGCGCGCGATCGATACGGTAATCGGCATCGCCAAGGCTTACACTACGCGGGTAGGCGAGGGGCCGTTTCCGACCGAACTCCACGACGAACTTGGTGAAGAGATCCGGGCCAAGGGCCGGGAGTTCGGGACCACTACCGGGCGGCCAAGGCGGTGCGGCTGGTTTGACGCGGCCATCGCGCGTTATGCGGCGCGTGTCAACGGGCTTGATTACCTTTGTGTAACAAAACTGGACGTTCTCACGGGAATACCGCAGCTGAAAATCTGCCGGGGTTATCGCCGGCGGGGGGAAGAACTGGAAGGGTTTCCGGCGAGCCTCCATACCTTGAGCGCCTGTGAACCGGTGTACGAGGATCTTCCCGGATGGGACGAAGACCTGGGCAAAGCGCGGCGGCTCGAGGACTTGCCTGCGCAGGCCCGCCGGTACCTTGAACGTATCGAGGAGCTAAGCGGTGTACCGATCCTGATGGTGGGTGTCGGTACCCGCCGCGAGCAGACGATAGTGTGCCGGGAAGTATTTTAGAGCGCTTTGCAACAGCCCTCAAGAAATAATAAATTCTAAAGAAATTATAATATAGACTTTCATGACACATACGGTGTCACCATCAGAAGCATGAAAACGTCTTTACTACCGTTGCCCCCCGGAGCGCAGTGCTCCGTGCCGGCGCGACAGAGGCGCGGTCTTTCAGGTTGACAGTGTATGAGGATTTAGGTAAAATAGGTTACGTAACGCAACACACGGCCCCATGGTCAAGTGGACTAAGACACCGGTC
>JAGUUY010000208.1 GCA_020063185.1 Bacillota bacterium | reverse complement strand
TGGGCGTTATGGGAGACAGGCGGATAGCTGTGGCCCGGGAACTTACCAAGGTCCACGAAGAGGTGTTCCGGGGCTGCGTATCCGCAGCTTTGGAGCATTTCCAGCAGAAACCTGTCAAAGGCGAAATCACCATTGTGCTTGCGGGGCGAGAGGCGGCCGAAAACGCGGCCGAGCCGGAGGAGGCAGCCGTTTGTGCCTTCGTGAAGCAGTTGCTGTCGGAAGGAATGCAAAAGCGAGCAGCGCTTAAAGAAACTGCTCGCCGGTATGGCATTACTTCCCGTAAGGTTTATGCCGTCTTAGAAAGCAGAAAGAACGATCGTTAATTATATGGCTTTGGCCCGATCAAACATCGCAATGGTACACTCACGGCAGACCAGCTTACCACGGTAATGCTGGACTTCTGAAGCGTTGCCGCAGAACACGCAGGCCGGTTCATACTTTTTGAGTATAATCTTCTCCGAATCAACATAAATCTCCAGCGCGTCCTTTTCTTCAATGCCCAGCGTCCGCCGTAGTTCGATCGGAATAACGACCCTTCCGAGTTCGTCTACCTTACGCACAATGCCCGTTGACTTCACTCCGCTTTCCCTCCTTCTTTTTAAAGGATTTGTCAGATTAACTCAGAATTACGACAAATAAATGTTACCAAGCATACCAGTTAAAGTCAACAGTTTTACAAAAAAAAAATACTTTAAATGACCATTTAGTTAAAAAAAATTATAAAATATTCCAGGCAGGTTATTATCTTTGCCCCCCCTTTAAACTGGGAGAGTATAAACGAGCCGGTCTGGTTGACATAAATCAGAGTTAAATTAAACCAGTTACGATAATCTTGCGATTTAGATTTTAATAGTAATTTTAAAGAATTTTGTTTAACCGTGTTAACCCGGGGTAGTTTCGTGCCGAATAAATAACCGAATCGCCCGATCCCAAAAAAGGAGGGTTTTCATTTGTATGGCTAAAGCGAATTGCTGGGACATGAAACACTGCCCCGATGATATTAAAAGGAAATGCCCTGCCTTTCTGGAAAACAAAGGTCGCCGCTGCTGGCGGGTTCAGGGCACTTTTTGCGCCGGGCAGGAATCGGAAAGCATTGCCGACAAAATTGGTGAATGCCTTAAGTGTAACGCCTACCATGATATAAACCGCCTTGAATGGTACCAGACGAATTATGCCCGCTTCGCTATGTTCGTCGCCCTGCCTTCGCTGCTGACGCTTACGGCAATGGCGGTGATGGCCCGGATTATTACCTCGGACGCTCTTTTCTTGGGAGTGTTCCTTGTCGCCCTTGTTCTTTGCGGCGTGCTCACTTTTATACCGTCTTACCAGATGTTAAAGCCGGTTTCCATTCTGAAACAGAAGCTGTACGATCTGGGTCTGGGTAACTTGACCTCTAAAGAAGCGATCGTTCCCCGGCGCGATGAATTCATGCTGGTGGCCATTGCCGTTAACGACTTGTCCGAGGTTATGCAGGACCTGATCGCGAATATTAAGAAGAACGCCCACGTCATGGCCTCCTCGGCGGAGCAACTGACCGCCAATATGGAGCAGGCGGCGGCCGGGGCCACGGAAACGGCGAGTACGGTGGGTGAAATCGCGGTCACGGTTGAAAACATCAGCGGCGACATCCAGACGGTTGCCGGCATGGCCCAGGAAGCAGCCGGTAAAGCCGGTGAGGGGAGTAAAGACCTGGCCGAAGTAGATAAGCAGATGCAGGATATAAAAACAGCGGCGGGAAACGTCGGCAGGGTAGTGGAAGAATTGAGTAAAAGGGCCGGGGAAATCACTCAGATCACGGAGCTCATTACGCAAATCGCCGACCAAACCAACCTCCTTGCGTTGAACGCGGCGATTGAGGCGGCGCGTGCAGGGGAACACGGGCGCGGCTTTGCGGTGGTAGCGGAGGAAGTGCGCAAACTGGCCGAACAATCCGGAAAGGCCGCCGACGACATCCGAAAGCTGATTACAGGGATGCAAACCCAGACCAACCAGGCAGTCGGCGCCATGGGTGAGAGTTCAAAGCTGATCGAGAACGGGAGTACCGTGGTCGGCAAGGCAAGCGCCTCCTTCCAGGCGATCATCAAAAGCGTGCAGGATGTGACGAGTCAAATAAGAAACGTTAATGCGGCGGCGCAGCAAATAGGCTCCGCGGTGAGCAATGTCGCGGCAGCCGTTGAGGAGCAGAGCGCGGTAACGCAAGAGATTTCGGCGTCGGCGGAAGCGATGGCGAAGTTAGCCGAGACTGCGCAGCGTTCAGTAGAGCGGTTTAATATATAAGCACAAGCAATATAAAAAGAGGGTCCAGCCGGCCGACGGTCGGTTTTTTTTTGTTATTGGTATTCGACGCTGATAGTTCCCGCCCTTCCGGATGTGGCGCGCCCGACCAGCACCCAAGACGCCACGGCGTGTTTTTCCATCGCCGCACACAGCGCATCAAGACGGTCGGGAGCAACGGCGATGAGCAACCCGCCGGAAGTCTGGGGGTCATAAAGCAGGTCCTGCAGGACACCGGGGACTTCAGCCGCAAATTCGACGTAGGGCGCCGCCCAGTCACGGTTGGTATAAGCGCCCGCCGGGATAAGCCCGGATGCCGCGAGGTCTTCCACCTGGGGGATAAGGGGAAGTCTTTTGGCGTAAATGGTCAGGTGGACCTGGCTCGCACGGGCAAGTTCCAGCGCATGACCGAGAAGCCCGAAGCCGGTAATGTCCGTACAGGCACTCACCCCCGCTTCCTGCATCGCTTCGGCCGCGCCCCTGTTGAGGGCGGCCATTTCCCGGCAGGCAATCTCGAGGACCGCCGGCGGGGCAAGCTCCGCCTTCAGGGCCGTACTTATCACCCCGGTACCCAGCCTTTTGGTCAATAACAGGAAATCGCCTTCACGGGCACCGCGGTTGGTCACAAGACGCGACGGGTGAACAATCCCGGTAACCGACAGCCCGTACTTCGGCTCTCTGTCCTCGACACTATGGCCGCCCACGAGGAGAGCCCCCGCTTCCCCGACCTTGTCGGCGCCGCCCAAAAGGATCTTTTCCATGGTTTCAAGGTCGCCGCAGGCCGTGGGGTAGCATATTATGTTAAGCGCGGTGAGCGGTCGCCCGCCCATGGCATAGACATCGCTCAGAGCGTTGGCGGCGGCGATCTGGCCGTAAACGTACGGGTCATCGACAATCGGGGTGAAAAAGTCGACGGTCTGGATCAGCGCGACGTCGCTGTTTAAAAGGTACACCCCGGCGTCGTCCGCGGTGTTGATACCGACCAGCAACCGCGCGTCCTCTACGGCCGGTATTTTACAGAGTATCCGGGCCAGCGTCCCGGGCCCTATTTTGGCCGCTCACCCGGAACTGGTGGTCATCGCCGTAAGCCTTTGCATCGACATCGTTCAGCAATCCTCCTTACAGGGTGAGATTCGCCCCGGCATTTTGGAATCCTTCAGCTATAGTGTACAAATATAGTGCGCAAAAACCCCGCGGTTTTTGCCAGGCAACGGTTCCGGGTGCGATTGCCGTTTCTCTAAGGTCGGCCGGGATGCGCCCGGATACCGGTGAGACAGGAAGGGTCCGGCGAAGTTCTTGTCGTACGCTAACTAATGTCATATAATCGCTATTAAATATGCCGGGTGCGGGACATCCCGGGGGGCGAAGGAGTTGGGGTGCATGCAGCGAGCTACGCCGGAGCAAGTCAGGGCGTCATGCACGGATAAGGAGTTCGCGTGGGTACGAACGGACGAAATCAGCCCGCTTGACACGATTATCGGGCAGGAGAGAGCTGTTCGGGCTCTGGAGTTCGGGCTGGAAATCGAAAACAAAGGTTTCAACATCTTCGTCGCCGGCCTGCCGGGTACGGGGAAAAATACCGCCGTTCAGAGCTTCCTGGAAAACATGGCGAAAACAAAACCAACCCCGCCCGACTGGTGTTATGTTTATAACTTTAAAGAACCTTATAAACCACGGACTATTAGCCTGCCTTCGGGAAAGGGCGCCGAGTTAGCCCGTGATATGAAGGATTTCATCGCGGCGGCCCGCCGGGAGATACCGCGGTCTTTTGAAACTGAAGAGTACACTAAAAAACGAGAAGAAACGGGAGAAATTTTTGCCGCCGAGCGCAGCCGCCTGTTTGCCCAACTGAACGAGCACGCGATGAAAGCGGGCTTTCTGATTCAACCCACCCCGACCGGTCTGTTCATTATTCCGGTTATTGACGGGGAACCGGTGAAAGAGAAAGAATTTGCGGCCTTGCCGACCGAAAAGCAGCGGGAGATAATCCTGCGCCGGCAAAAACTCGAAGAGGACGTGGCCGGAACTTTCAGAGAGCTCCAGAACATTGAACGTAAAGCCCATGAGGCCATCTGGGACCTGGACAGACGGGTGGCGGGGTTCGTACTCGGTCTGCTGACGAAGGAGTTTAAGGAAAAATATGCGGCGATTTCCGACGTTGTGGCCTACTTGGAAAGCGTTGAGGCCGATATTCTAAATAACCTCGCGCTCTTTCGGGGCGGTGACGAAACAGAACGTCTGAACCCGCCCTGGGTCAAGGAAGACCCTTTCCGCCGCTACGCTGTCAACGTGACAGTGGATAACAGCGACGCCGAAGGCGCCCCCGTAGTTATGGAGTACCACCCGACCTATAACAACCTGATGGGTAGGATCGAAAAAGAAGCGGTATTCGGCGCATTGATTACCGACTTTACCATGATTAGGGCCGGCCTGCTCCACAGGGCGAACGGTGGGTACCTGGTGATGCCTGTCGAAGAGCTTTTAAAGAACCCCTTTTCATGGGACGGTTTAAAAAGAGCTCTTCGAGAATGTCAGGTGGTGATTGAGGACGCCAGCGAACGGTTTGGTTTCTTCACGACTAAAACCATTCAGCCGGAACCGATCCCGCTCAGCCTTAAGGTAATTCTGCTCGGCGACCCGACCCTGTACTATCTGCTGTACCATTACGAGCCCGACTTTCAGGAGTTGTTTAAGGTCAAGGCCGAATTCGGCACGCGTATGGAACGGTCGCCGGAAAACATTGAAAAGTACGCGGCCTTTTTCTGCACCTTGTGCGAAAAAGAAAAGCTGTTACATCTCGATGCCTCGGCGGTAGCAAAGCTGGTGGAGCATGGTTCACGCCTCGCTGAAGACCAGACCAAACTGGCGACCCGGTTCTCGGAGTTGGCGGATGTTGCCAGAGAGGCCTGTCATTACGCCCTGAAAGACGGCGAGACATACGTTGGGGACACGCATGTACGCCGAGCTGTGGAGGAGCGTTTCTACCGTTCCAACATGATTCAGGAGCGGATTAACGAGCTGATTATTCGGGGGGCGCTGGTAGTCGACATCGAGGGAGCGGTTGTCGGTCAGGTTAACGGCCTCGCCGTGTTAAATTCGGGCGAAATAAGTTTTGGGAAGCCTCAGCGCATCACGGCCACGGCCGCCGCAGGAAGGGAAGGATTAGTCGACATCGAACGGGAAGCGAAGCTCGGCGGTAGGATCCATACCAAGGGTGTTTTGATTTTAAGCGGCTATCTTGCCGAAACTTATTACGCCCAAGCGCCTCTGGCGCTGTCTGCCAGGCTGGTCTTCGAGCAGAGTTACGAAGGGGTCGAAGGGGACAGCGCTTCCAGTTCCGAACTTTACGCCCTGCTGTCCGCCCTGTCGGGGGTACCCGTCAAACAAGAACTGGCGGTTACGGGCTC
Organism: Bacillota bacterium; assembly: GCA_020063185.1. Taxonomy (GTDB): domain Bacteria; phylum Bacillota; class Desulfotomaculia; order Desulfotomaculales; family Ammonificaceae; genus SURF-55. The sequence continues at coordinate 10,041 of JAGUUY010000208.1, read as the reverse complement.
GGTGAACCAAAAAGGTATAATCCAGGCCATCGGTGGGTTGAACGAAAAAATTGAGGGCTACTTCGACATTTGCCGGGCGAAGGGCTTGACCGGCGCCCAGGGGGTGCTTGTACCGCGCGTGAACAAAGACAACCTGATGCTGCGGGAAGACGTGGTGGACGCGGTCCGTGACGGGCGGTTCCACATCTACTTCATTGGCGATGTCAACGAGGGAATAGAGGTCCTGACAGGATGTCCCGCCGGTGACCGGAACCCGGACGGGTCTTTTCCCGAAGGTACCGTTCACGGCAGGGTGGCGGCCAGGTTAAAAGAAATGTCCGCCAAATTACTTGCGGGAAAAGCGGCCAAAACCCGCAAGCGGGGCGGTTATGATAACCCAGACCATTGACCTCCCGGGTGTGGGCGCTCTGGTGGCGGTGTGGACTCCGGCGGGGCTCTACCGGCTTTCCTTGCCGGGAAACCCGCTCCGACCAGAATCGGGCGCAGAAAAAGACATTGTTTCGTCTGTCCGGCAAACACAACTGGAGTTATTGCTGCGAGCTTATTTTGCCGGCGGAGCGGTGGATTTCACCGGCATACCCCTGGATTATTCAGGATACACTTTTTTTCAAAGACAAGTCCTGGGTTTTGTCCGCCGATTACCCTACGGCGCCACCGCCACATACGGCGAAATTGCGCTTGCGGTCGGCAGAACGGGCGCTGCCCGCGCGGTCGGGCAGGCGGTGGGGCGCAACCGTACGCCGCTTGTTGTCCCGTGTCACCGCATCCTGGCGCGCCGGTCGCTTGGCGGGTTCGGTCAAGGGCCGGAGTGGAAAAAGCGGTTGCTTGCACTCGAAGGGCTTATCGCCGGCCCCAACGAAATGGATGAATAAGATGTGCATGCCGCTGCGCGGGCCATCGCCGGAGGAAAATGGGCCGATTAATCACCGCCACCGCCATGAAAATAAAGACCCGTGAGCGTGGTACTTAGATACAGTAGTGTTACATAAACGAACGGCGGTGAGAAGCGAGCAGTAGAAGGAAGGTTCAGGCGGGCGGGCCGGAGCGTATATGGAAATACGTGAGGACCCGGCCGACGGACCTGACGCAGTAATGCGAAGCTTATCGCCGCACCCATCACAAGAAGAACTATTAAAAGGTTACGTTATAAACCAGGGATTGACACAGAGCACCATTATGTTAAAATAAATTTTGGTGCTTTTCTAACCGCACGGCAAAGGTTTCAAAGAGGGATACCCCCACCTTGACCGGCGCGTCCCCGGAGAGAGCGGAGAACGTTGGGAAACCATATCGCCGATTAAAGGCAGGTAAAGTTTTGCGGCGGACTCCCAGAAGTTTGGAGGGATTTATACAGTGTATGCGGTTATCGAGACCGGCGGCAAACAATATCGTGTGGCCGAGGGCCAAAAGCTCCGGGTTGAAAAACTTGAAGCTGCGATAGGAGACACAGTCGGCGCAAAAGTGTTGATGGTGGCGAATCAAACAGGGATACAGGTCGGGACGCCCGCAGTTGAGGGCGCCGAGGTTTTGTTGAAGGTGCTCAGACACGGGCGGGGGAAAAAGATCGTTGTTTTCAAGTACAAGGCAAAGAAGAACTACCGTAAAAAACAGGGTCACCGGCAGGCTTTCACCGAGGTGCTGGTAGAGAAGATAGCGTATTAGAACTTTGAAGTGACCCTAAGAGGTCTATCAGTATTAGCTTGAACGGAGGTGTTTTGAAATGGCGCATAAAAAAGGTATGGGAAGCTCGCGCAACGGCCGCGACTCAGCGGCGAAGCGCCTGGGGGTTAAAAGCTCCGACGGGCAGTTCGTAAGCGCGGGTACGATCATAGTCCGTCAGCGGGGAACGCGGGTTCACCCGGGACGGAACGTCGGCAGAGGCGGAGACGACACACTCTTCGCTCTGGCCGATGGGCACGTTCGGTTTCATTCCCGCGGCGGGGAACGGAAGTTAGTGAGCGTTGTCCCGAGTGTTACCGGCTGATAATTCGCCACCATGAGAACGAGAGCGGGAATCCAAAGGGGTTCCCGCTATTTATTATACCGGCCCGGACGTGGCGGTAAAGCGAGGGTGAAATGAAAGCCGTAGTAATCTTGGCCGACGGCATGGCCGATTATCCGTGCCCCGAACTCGGCGGGAAGACGCCGCTTCAGTACGCGCACACCCCCTTTATGAATGCGCTCGCAGCCCAGGGAGAGGTCGGCATGGTGCGGACGGTCCCGGAGGGACTGCCTCCCGGGAGTGACGTGGCCAACCTGTCGGTGCTCGGCTACGACCCCCGGCGGTATTATACCGGCAGAGCGCCCTTTGAGGCGGCCGGAATGGGGATTGAACTCCGGCAGGAGGACGTGGCCTTCCGGTGCAACCTGGTCACTGTTTCCGGCGAAGGACCTTTCCCGGCGCAGATAATGCGCGACTACAGCGCCGGTGAGGTCACCACCACCGAGGCGCAGGAACTGATGAACGCCGTGCAGGCCCGTCTGGGCAGAGAAGACATTAAATTTTACCCCGGCGTTAGTTATCGCCATCTGATGGTCTGGCGCCACGGGCCGACCGACACCGCCCTCACGCCGCCGCATGATATAACCGGCAGAGTTATCGGCGAGTACCTTCCCCGGGGTCCGGGGGGGGATGTGCTCACGGAGTTGATGGCAGCGAGTGCGGACTTTCTCCACGCCCTGCCCGTGAACTTAGACCGCGTGGCCGCCGGCGAAAAGCCGGCTAACTCTATTTGGTTTTGGGGGCAAGGAGTGAAACCGCGACTTATACCGTTCAAAACACGGTTCGGGCTGGCGGGGAGTGTTGTCGCGGCGGTCGACCTGATCAAGGGCATCGGCACGATTGCCGGAATGCGCGTGCCGGTGGTCCCCGGGGCAACAGGGAACATCCATACCGATTACCGCGGCAAGGCCAGGGTGGCCCTTGCCGAGTTAGCCGGCGGACAGGACTTCGTATTCATCCACGTCGAGGCGCCCGACGAAGCGGGCCATCAGGGAGACGCAGAAGCGAAAGTGAAAGCGATCGAGAAGGTCGACGCCGAGTTGCTGGGAGAAGTGTTGGCGGGCCTGAGACAGGGTTACGCGTCCTGGCGTCTCTTGCTGCTGCCGGACCACCCCACGCCGCTGGCCCTCCGCACCCATACCGACGAACCTGTGCCGTTCCTGATCGCGGATTATCACCGTACGGCGGCCGGCGGCGGAATAAACGTATTTTCCGAAGCGGCGGCGAGGAAAACCGGCGTGTTTATCGCCGACGGCTGGCGGCTCCTAGATTATTTTATAAACCGGGGGCATTCGGGTCCGCAGGCGGCGCGCAAAAGCTGAAGCGGCGCGAAACTTCAAGTCACGGCCCATTTCTGATATATTAAGAAATAACGGAGGCGAATATGGAACTGGAAGAGGCGCTCCAACTCCTGCGGGCGCAGTACCACGACTTTCTTAACTGTTTACAGGTTGTTTCCGGGATGGCCGAGTTGGGCCGTGTGGAGCAGATTAAGGATTATGTGCGCCGAGCGGCGGATGAGTTTGAGGCACGCGGCCGGCTGGCCAAGGTGGGGTTGCCCGCGGTCGCGTGGGCGCTTCTTTTACTGCGCATGGAAGCCGTACCGGCAGGGCTGAAAGTCTCGTGCGCCCTGGAGCGGCCCGACCGCGGAATCGAAGTGGAGGCATCGGCGGTCTTCCGCGCGTTGCACGCGGCTCTAATTGCGGCGGTTTCCGGAACAGGACGGGACTCGGCGCTGAATATTACCGGTAAAAATGTATCCGGGGGGTACGCGTTGACTTACGCCGGCATTTTCGACTGGGAGATGCTGAAACAGGCGGTAGCCGCGACAGCCGAAGCTTCCGCGCTGAACATTGAGTTTACCGGCGAAAACGGAATAACACTTCTCCTGCCGGCGGCAGAAGCTTAAGACATATGTTTTTCGACTACACAAAGGTTTTTGTCAAAGCGGGTGACGGCGGCGACGGCTGCGTCGCATTCCGCCGGGAAAAATATGTTCCGTTCGGCGGTCCTTCCGGCGGCGACGGCGGGCGCGGCGGCCGGGTCATCCTTCGGGCCGGTGAAGCGCTGAGAACGTTGGCCGACTTTCATACCAAAAAGCACTTCAGGGCCGGGCGCGGGGGTCACGGTGAAGGGAGCCGCTGCCACGGCAAGAACGGGGACGACCTGGTCCTGCCCGTCCCGTTGGGCACGGTGGTCCGCGACGCAACGACAGGCGAACTGCTGGCGGACCTTACCGAGGACGGCCAGGAGGCAGTTGTGGCGAGGCCCGGCCGCGGGGGCAGGGGGAACGCCCGCTTTGCGACCGCAACGGAAAAAGCGCCTCGTTTTGCCGAAAAAGGCGAACCCGGAGAAGAGCGGTGGCTGGAGCTGGAGTTGAAGCTGCTGGCGGATGTGGGGCTGATCGGCCTGCCGAACGCCGGCAAGTCTACCATTCTCTCCCGGGTATCGGCGGCCCGGCCCAAAATCGCCGATTATCCGTTCACCACTCTGGAGCCGTGCCTTGGTGTGGTGAGGGTGGCGGAAGGGGAGAGTTTTAGTCTTGCAGACCTTCCGGGCCTCATTAAAGGGGCGCACGCGGGTGCGGGGCTGGGTCAAAAGTTCCTCCGCCATATCGAACGTACCCGCGTTCTGATACACGTTCTCGACACCGCAGGCAGCGGCGGACAAGACCCCGCCGAAGCGTTTTTCGCCGTAAACCGCGAACTTGCGCTTTACAGTCCGGAACTGGGTAAGCGGCCCCAGGTGGTGGCGGCGAACAAAATGGACCTTCCGGACAGCCGTTTCAACCTCGATCGATTGCAGGCGGCCCTGGCCGGCCACGAGTTATTTCCAGTGTCGGCCGTGACCGGGGAGGGGTTGAACCGGTTAATGTTCCGGGTTGCGGAACTTTTGCGGGAGTTGCCTTCCCCGGAACCCTTGCCGGTGGAAGCGCCTGTTACTGGAGATGAGCCCCTGCGCGTGGGGCGGGAGGACGGAATGTTTGTTGTGCGCGGCAAGGCCGTGGAACGCCGTGTGGCCATGACCGACCTGGCCAATGAAGAAGCCGTGAAGCGCTTAAAACGGTACTTTATGCGCTCGGGGGTCGAGGACGCCCTGCGCGCCGCCGGGGTCAAACCGGGCGAGACCGTGCGGATCGGGCAGGACCTGTTCGAATACCGGCCGGACGATAAAACCGGGGCGGACGTCTGGGGAGAATAGCCGTTATCATGAGAAGAAGCGCCTTCAGCCGGTTAAAACGCATCGTAGTCAAGGTAGGAACCAGTTCCCTGACTCACAAAACGGGCAAGTTGGATCCCGGCCGCGTGAAAAAACTGGTCGGCGATCTCGCCGTTGCCCACCGTCAGGGGAAGGATGTCCTCCTTGTTACTTCCGGCGCCATTAGTGCCGGTATGGGACGGTTAGGTTACAAGACCCGCCCTAAAACGATCCCCGAAAAACAAGCCTGCGCCGCCGTCGGACAGGGTCAGCTCCTCCAAATTTACGAAAAGTTGTTTAACTCTTACGGCATAACCGTCGGCCAGGTGCTGCTGACGCGGGATGATTTTTCCGACCGGCGCCGTTTCCTGAATGCCCGCAATACCCTGCTCACCCTCCTCAAGTACCGGGTGCTGCCGATCATCAATGAAAACGACACCGTCGCCGTGGACGAAATCCGCTTCGGCGACAACGACACGCTGTCCGCGCTGGTAAGCAACCTGGTCGACGCCGAAATGCTCCTGATCCTTTCCGACGTCGACGGGCTTTATACAGCCGATCCGCACCAGGATCCGGAGGCGCGGCTGATCCCCGAAGTAGAGCAGATCACACCGGAGTTGGAAAGACTGGCCGGCGGATGCGGGTCCGTGGTGGGTACCGGCGGGATGGTCACCAAGTTTCAGGCCGCGCAGATTGTGGGGCGCAGCGGGGCGGCAATGGTCGTAGCCGCCGCGGCCGCGCAAAACGTCGTGGCGCGGTTGCTCGCCGGCGAGGAAATCGGGACGGTCTTCTGGCCCACGGAGCGCCTGGGAGGGCGCAAGCGCTGGATTCTTTTCGGCGCCGCGGTTCAGGGGCGGATATTTATCGACGCCGGCGCGGCGAGTGCCCTGGTCGAAGGCGGCAAGAGCCTTCTTCCCTCGGGCGTGCTGCGGGTGGAGGGCGATTTTGAGGCCGGACATCCCGTCAGCATCATCGACCCCGAGGGACATGAGGTCGCTAGAGGGCTGGCCAACTACTCGGCGGCGGAGGTAGACCTGATCAAGGGCGCGAAGAGCGGGCGCATCGCCCAGCTTATCGGCGCCCAGCCGTATGCCGAAGTGGTGCACCGGAACAACCTCGTACTGCAGCATTAGAAAAGCGCTTTACCGTAATTTGAATTTATAAACTACATCGGACGGCGAGCCTGACAAAGTCAGGCGAAGTTTTGCAGCGCCTTTATAAGGGAGAATAATATGGATAAGCTTTGGGCGCCCTGGCGGGCTATTTACATCACCGAACCTAAAGACGAGGCGGAATGCATTTTCTGCGCCAAACTGGCGGACGAACGGGACGCGGAAAACCACGTGCTCGTGCGCCGGGACTTGTGTTTTGTTTTGTTAAACATTTTTCCGTACAACAACGGCCACCTGCTGATCGCTCCCAACCGCCACGCCGCCGATATCACGGAGCTATCTACGGCGGAATCGACTGCCCTCTTTCAGCTCACACAGGAAATGGTGGCCCTGATGCGGCGCGTTATGGGGCCCGACGGCTTCAACATCGGCATTAACCTCGGGCGCGTGGCCGGCGCGGGGTTTCCGGGACACTTTCACATCCACGTCGTACCGCGCTGGGACGGAGATACAAGCTTTATGCCGGTCGTCGGCGACGTCAAGGTCATTTCGGAAAGCCTGGACCGGACTTACACCAAACTGAAGGAAGGCCTTGGCGAATAATGTTCAAGGTTCGACGTTCAACGTTCAACGTTAATAAAACATAGAAACCCGAGAGGAACAATGATTAGTTTTAAATTCTGAGTCCCGGATTTTATCTATTCTGGATTCTGACTTCTGGCTTCTGTATTCTAATCTTAAACTTCGAACTTAGTCGTCCATGTCGCCACAAAAAGCGACACCACAAGGGGTGAAAATAATTGCACCTAAGGCCGCTGCCGTTTGTCCCCGAGGCGCGCTCTGCCGAAGACCGGGCACGCGGACACGGCGAAGGTGAGGCTAAGCGAACAGGCGCGCGCATCGTGCCCGTAACAGGATAGTAGCTTGCAAGAGCATATTTTATTGACGTTGGCCATAAATGCTGCTACCGAGTGACAATATCGGCTCTATAAGCGAGCCGTCGTTCGCTCCGAACCGAGCCGATGTCGCGTCGGGCTGAAATCCTCCCTACGCGCGGTCAGAAACAAGCATGGCGCGGAAGGCGAAGCCGGCCGGACCGGAGCGTACCGTTATGTACGTGAGTACCGGACGACAAGCCTGACAAAGCCAGGCGAAGTTTATCACCGCGTGTGATGAGCACGGCGCTGCCGGGGACACCGGCAGGAAGGCCCTAAAGCAGGATTCACGACCCAATTGGGTATTGCCCATAACTGGTATTTTCGGAGTCGAACCGACCCTCAATGGTCTATCAGTTTAAGCTATAAGGAGGGAAATAATGAACGAGATCGAAGCGGCGGTTATCGAAAAGGCTAAAAGGGCAAAAAGCGCGGCGCGGGTGCTGGCCTACCTCTCCACCGCGGCGAAGAATACGGCGCTCACCGCCATGGCCGAAGCGCTGGAAGCAAATTCGGGCGCCATCGTTGCGGCCAACGCTCGTGACCTTGAAGCCGGCAGGAAAAAAGGGTTGTCCGGCGCGCTGATCGACCGCCTGATGCTCAACGAAGCCCGGGTCAAAGAAATGGCGGACGGGTTAAGAGACGTGGTGCGGCTACCGGACCCCGTGGGCGAGGTCGTGGCGATGTGGCGGCGGCCGAACGGTCTGGAAGTCGGTCAGGTGCGCGTCCCGCTCGGCGTTATCGGCATGATTTACGAGGCGCGTCCCAACGTCACCGTCGACGCCGCCGGGCTTTGTTTAAAAGCCGGTAATACGGTGGTGCTGCGGGGCGGCTCGGAAGCCGTTCATTCCAACGTCGCCGTAACAAGGATTATCGCCGCCGCCGCACAGGCAGCGGGTCTGCCGGAGGGCGCAATCGAATTCGTCGACCGCACCGAGCGGGAGGCGGCCCAGGTGTTGATGCGGTTGAACGAGTACCTGGACGTCCTGATCCCCAGGGGCGGCGCGGGATTGATCCAGACGGTCGTAAGGACCGCGACCGTACCTGTAATCGAGACCGGTATCGGCAACTGCCACGTTTACGTGGACGAGTATGCGGACCCGGCCATGGCCGAACCGATAATCATCAACGCCAAATGCCAGCGTCCGGGGGTCTGCAACGCCATGGAAACCTTACTCGTCCATAAGAAGGCCGCGCCTTCCTTCCTGCCGGTCATTGCCGCCGCCCTGAAGCAGCGGGGGGTTGAAATACGGGGCTGCCCCGAGACCCTGAAGCATGTGTCGTGGGCCCGGCAGGCCACGGAAGAAGACTGGAAAACGGAATTTTTGGATCTCGTGCTGGCGGTGCGGGTGGTTGCGGACATCGATGAGGCGCTGGACCACATATACCGTTACGGTACGAAGCATTCCGAAGCCATTGTCACCGAAAACTACGCGCACGCGCGGCGTTTCCTTAGAGAGGTCGATGCGGCGGCCGTTTACGTAAACGCTTCCACCCGTTTCACAGACGGCGGGCAGTTCGGGTTTGGGGCGGAAATCGGCATCTCCACACAGAAACTACACGCACGCGGACCGATGGGATTGAAAGAATTGACCACCATTAAATACATCGTTTACGGTGAAGGGCAGGTCCGCCAGTAACCATCGGGGCTGTGGTCGCCATAATATTAAGCATACGAACCGGGGCGGGAAACAGTGTTGCCCGTAAAAAATCGACAACCATTCTTCACGGCAATTTTTCCTAAAACCCTATTTTTCGTTATGAATCTAGGTTTTGGTTGCTTCCTGAGGTTAAACGGTTTATAATTTTGACCAAACAAAGTGGGTACCCAAAATGCGACTCGGGCTGATCGGTGGTACGTTTGACCCTATCCATTACGGCCATCTGGTGACCGCGGAAGTGGCGCGGTACGAGCTGGGGCTTACCAAAGTGGTATTCGTGCCGGCGGGTCAACCGCCCCATAAACCCGGCCGGCAGGTTTTGCCCGCGCCCCACAGGGTCGCGATGGCACGGTTGGCGCTGGCTACAAACCCCCATTTTGAGCTATCCACAGTGGAGATCGAGCGTCCCGGACCTTCGTTCACCGTTGATACGGTGAAGAAGTTTCGGCGGCTGTACCGCGAGGCGGAAATCTGGTTTATTACCGGGGCGGATGCGATTGCTGAAGTTGCCGCCTGGAACCGGGCGGAGGAGTTGTTTCGGATCTGCCGGTTGGTGGCCGCCACCAGACCGGGGTACGACCTCGGGACCCCCGCCGGACAGACCGACTTGCTCGACTTATGGCAGGTTCACGTTTTGCGGGTTCCGGGGGTGGCGATTTCTTCCACGGAGATCCGCGAGCGGGTCAGGACGGGTAAACCTATTAAATACCTGTTGCCTGAACCGGTTGAAGAATATATCACGCAGCACGGTCTGTATCGCGAAAAAGAGATTAACTGCCACGTGCAGCCGGTGTTGCAAAACGATACTTAGCTCTGCGGGTGAATCGGGGCATTTCCCGTTGCTAATAATACTTTTAAAGGGAAAAGAGGTGAAGTAGGTGGCGCGGACCCTTTACGTGGGCAACCTTCCGTGGTCGACTAAGGCCGAAGATCTGGCGGAGGCCTTTGCGTCATACGGCGAGGTGCTGTCCAGCCGGATCATTTCCGACCGGCAAACGGGACGTTCTCGCGGTTTCGGCTTTGTTGAGGTGCGTGACGAGGACGCCGAAGCGATGATCAATGCCTTTAACGGCACTGAGTTCGGCGGCCGGGTGATCGTGGTAAACGAAGCGCGGGAACGGCAGGAAGGCGGT
>JAGUUY010000049.1 GCA_020063185.1 Bacillota bacterium | reverse complement strand
AGCCTTGAACTTCGAACTTCGAACTGACTTTTAATTCACGCCGTATCAGCCTGAACTTCGAACTGACCCGTAATTCGCGCAGTATTAGCTTGAACTTAGGACTTTCGACTTTGGACTTGGAACTTAACTCGTGACTTGCGACTCGTAACTGACAGCTGACGGCTGATAGCTTATAAAGGAGGCTTAAATTATGTGTTCAAACGGAGCTGTACCCCGCTGTATCGTGGACTTAACCGGGTACTATCTCGATCTGGTCTTAAAGGAGACCTGCAGCGACTGCCCGGTTTGCGCCGGTCAACTGCAGGCTGCCCGCAGCGTTCTGGGATTGATGGGCCGGGGCGAGGGGAAGGACGGTTTTTTGGAAGAACTGAGGGCGCTTGCCGGCGAAGCCGCGCGCCTGGCTGAATGCGGTGTCGGGCGGATCGGCGCCGGTATTATCACCGGTGCGCTTGAGAACTACGACGAGGAACTCGAGGCCCACTTCAAAGAAAGGTATTGTCCCGCAGGGGTGTGCGACATAAGGTACGCGGTCGAGGTGTAAAGACCGGACCCGGGTCGGCTTGGGTCCGCCATTCTTCGCAGACAAAAGCCGGTTGACCGGCTTTTTTGCATATTTCCATCCCGATCCGCCGCTACCACTGGACCCCCATCAACCTGCTCATAGTCACGCTTGACAGGATATGGGCGAAAAGCTAAGCTGGGACAAAAAGCAGACAGGTGGTCTTATGAAAGACGTTATCGCTCAGGTGGCGGGCTTCATGGCGCTGGCGGCCATGACCGCGCCGAAGTCCCTCGGGCAGGATTACCTCACGACCCGGACGGTAACCGGGGCAGACATTTTGCAGCTTGCGGAAGGCATGGTCCACTTCGGCAGGGAAACGGGGAAAAAGGATTTCGACCGGGACAGTGAGAGCGTGCGACAGGCCGCAGCGGTTTTTCTTCTCGGCCTCAAGGACGCCAGGCCGCTGGGACTTAACTGCGGCGCGTGCGGCTTTGCGCGGTGCGAACAGGCGGCGGCGCATGACGGTCCCGAATTCCGGGGGCCGCAGTGCTTTTGGCGGGCGATGGACATGGGTATCGCCATCGGTTCGGCGGTAAAAACCGCCTCCCTTTTTAACGTGGACAACCGCGTGATGTACCGCGCCGGTGTTGTCGCCCGGAAGTTGGGGTTAATCGATGCAGACGTCGCACTGGGCGTGCCTTTGGCGGCAACCGGTAAAAACATCTTTTTTGACCGGTCCCCGAAAAGTTGAGGCATCTCGAGACGTCGGTGAAATCGTGTTCGTTATCGTTTCGGTAAACGGGAGGGCTGCTTTTGCGGCGCGGTAGACTTCTTGAAAGTACCCTTGAAAACATCGGCACGCTCGACCGGCAGGCGATGGCGCAGGCCCGGCGGAGGATGGACGAATTGCTCAAACCCCCGGGAAGCCTGGGTGTTCTCGAAGACATCGCGGTGAGGCTGGCGGGCATTGTCCGCCGGCCGTTTCCCGCAATCGGCGGGAAGTGCGTCATTCTGATGGCCGGCGACCACGGTGTGGTAGAGGAGGGGGTGAGCGCTGCTCCTCAGGAAGTCACCCGGCAGATGATGCCGCGCTTCGTTGACGGCACCGCCGGTATCGGTGTCTTGGCGCGCCACGTTGACGCCCGGCTGGTGGTTGTGGACATCGGCGTGGCCGGGCCGGTAGTCAGTGAAGGGGTTGTGGTCAAAAAAATACGGCCGGGTACCGGAAATATCGCCCGCGGGCCCGCGATGACGGAAGATGAGGCGTTACAGGCGGTTGAGGCCGGGATCGAACTGGCGGCCTGCGAGATCGACCGCGGGGCGGACCTCCTGGCTGCCGGGGATATGGGCATCGGCAATACCACGCCGTCAAGCGCCATTCTGTGTGTCATGGCCGGCGTGCAGCCGGCCGAGGCTGTCGGGCGGGGGACGATGGTGGACGATGAGGTGCTGGACAGAAAACGCCGGGTGGTGGCCCGCGCTCTGGAGGTTAACCGTCCGGACCCCTCCCGGCCCCTTGACGTGCTGGCCAAAGTCGGCGGGCTCGAGATCGCGGGCCTCGCGGGGGTCATGCTCGGAGCGGCGGCGCGCAGGGTACCGCTGCTGCTGGACGGTTTTATCACCGGCGCATCGGCCTTAATCGCCCGGGCGCTGTGTCCGCGTCTCAACGACTTTATGTTCGCTTCACACCTTTCGCAGGAAAAGGCGCACCGCCGGATGCTGGCCGCGCTGGGACTCAAACCGATACTGGACCTTGACCTCCGGCTGGGGGAAGGGACGGGCGCGGCCCTGGCAATGCCCATTGTGGAGGCGGCCGCGAAAATTCTCAGCGAAATGGCCACGTTCACGGAAGCCGCGGTCTCGGACATCAAGCGCAGCGACAAAAAATAAAGCAATAACCTTTCGGCCACTGCTCTTACCTTCCCGTTTCAGGTTAAATTACAAAGCCTTGTCCTTCGCTTCCTTTTCCTTCCGGGCCTTTGCCGTGCGGAGGTCGATGAACCGGTCTTTAAGCTTCTTCATGACCATGGGCATCGTCGTGTATTCCATCTCGTCAAGGTGCAGCCGGTGCGGTTCAAAGGGTCCCAGGTGGCGCATGTAGTCGGCGATCAGATTGACCAGCCCGCGGGCGCGGTCGAAACCAGGGTCGTCAAAAAGGTCCTGCGGCCCGACCAGCCGTCCGGCGGCCAGCTGGAAGCCCAGCGCAACCACGCGCGGCGGCCCGTCGAAGCGTGTGGGCGCTGACTGCTTCACACTCACCGGCATCAGCGGCCCGCTGTGCGAACCGCGCATCCAGCCCGAGACCAGGTGGGGGTGCGCGAAAGGCTCCAGAGCTTCCCCGACCGCGGGATATCCGCTCTGGCAGCGGACGATGCACACCGGGTCGTCCTTACCCACGTACCGCCCGGCCATAAGGTTCAGGCGCTGGGTGCTGGAGACGGCCGCGATCTGGCCGGTGTCTTTGTGGAAAATTCTTTTGATACAGTATCGGCCGGGGGCGCCGATGAAGATGAGCATATCATAGATTTCCTCGGGGGCGGAGAAGACTATCTTTTTATCGTCAATAAGGTCCCGTATCTCAAACAAAAAACCGTTGTGCATTTTGGGATCGATGACCAGGCCGATGGTGTTGAAAGGGTCGGCAAATATCTTGTACAGCGGGAAATTCCACGCCCCCGGCTCCGTTTTATCGGCCATGAAAACGATCAGGGGCTCGCTTTCCCGCTCTTCCACTTCCATCTCCGCGACCCCCGGCCCGAGCCCTTTGATATTTCCGGAGAAAGCGTCGGACAGCAGGTCCTGACCCGCGCCATACAGTTTGAGTTTCTTAGCGACTTCCGTGCAGGCCACAAATGTATCCCATGCAAGCTGGTGGATTTGCCCGTTGTTCCGGCCGAGTTCATGGGTCAATATTAAGTTTATGTCATCGCCGACGTGGCTCACGCAAAAATCTATGAGTAAAGGGCTCCCGGAAAGTAAGCCCCGCGCTTTTTCAAGAAGTTCCGGGTGAACGCTGGAGTGACCGATATAGCCGCCGACGTCTGCTTTAATAACGGAAAGGGTGACCCTTTTACCCATGTTCTTTCTCCTCCTCCAGAAATTAAATGTGTTATACTAATTCTATGAGTACGCTGTATATTCCTCCTTAATAACTCAATTAATTGTAGATTTTTTTCCCGTGCCGTATGACTTCAATTTGCTTAAGAGCCGTACTCAAAAAGCAGGATTTTATGCTTTCGCGCTGAATGTGCCAACCAAGAGGTGCAAGGGGGTAGGACGGTGGCACAGTTTCCTTTCATTGAAGATCCGGCACTGCGGTCCTTCGCCGAAAAACTTTGGGACGAAACCTACGCTGCTTATAACCACAAGATGTGGCACTCTACGGGGGCGTTAAGCGGCGCGGTCCTGGAACTGGTCCTGGTTGCCGTGTTCGAGCAGTTGGGGGATGAGGTTCCGAATGCCGGGTCTTTCGCCCTCGGGAAAGCCCTGAACGAACTAAACGTCAGGCACCAGGTCAACATGCCGGAGCACGTTCTCAGCCTGGCCGACCCGGTGGCCCAGTACCGCTACCTGTTTTATCCCGGAAGAGCCCGCGACGTCGGACCAATGGGCGCCGAAGAAGCCCAGGCGGCGTTCAGTATGGTCAAGGTGGCGCTCAAATGGCTGACAGCATGGGGCAGTCAGCGCTTCGCGTACAGAGCCACCGAAGTGGTTGACAATCTGCTGATGAACCTTGCCAAAGGACAGGGATTCGGCGCGCACATCGCTAATTATAAGTCCCGGATGTCTAAGCAGCAGTGGGACACGCTGCCAACGATCTTAAGGATAAAATATAAGGAATGGAACAACCCCGCGCGGGGCAACGTGCAGCCGATTCTTGACGAATTGGACAGGGCCATTCAGTCCTTAGAAGGGGGGTAGGTCGTTTAGTATTTTCATCATGTTTGTCACGATACACCAAGTCGGATGCCCAAACGGTATGAAAGACCTTAATAAAAGGAGGGTTAGCATGAAGAAAATTGCTATTCTCGCCTGCCGTAACATAAGGGAGAGGAACCTTTGCCCCGGGGACGTGAGGTGCCTGGTGGCGATGAACCGCAGAGAAGGGGAGTTTGAGAGGTATAAGGGTGAGGACGCGGCGATCGTCGGTATTGTGGACTGTGGCGAGTGCGAGGGGAACAAAGGCCGGGCGGTGCTGAGTCTGGCCTTGATGAAAGGTCCGCTTATGGCTCTCGGCGAATCCCTTGACGCCATTCACATCGGCTCCTGCATGGCGAAGTTCTGTCCCCGGAAAGAAGACATTTTGAAGGTCATCAAGGAAAAAGTAGATATAGAAATCATTGAAGGCACCCACTACTACACGCCGCCGAAAATATTTTAGTCAGCAAGGGAACATGACAGCGTAGGCTGCAACTAAGTCCCGAGGCCCAAACTCAAGAGCGAAGGAGTGACCCCCTTCGCTCTTGGTTTTGTTTCGGCAGGGATCAAACAGGGGCTGCCGTATTTATAATATGGTAAGTTTTCCTGTTTTGACCTGCTCGCGTCACCTGGGTCTTCATACTTATTACGTGTTCCGCGTAGTCTCCGAGCAGGATGCGGGCATGGCCCGGGACGGGCACGAGGCGAATGTTGTACTGAGTAATATCGGAGGTGTTGAAAAATGGCGAGACGCCGGCTCACCGTCAACAAAGTTCGCGGCGGCCTTTACAAGACGGCGCGGGTCCTGGGTGACATCCAGGCGGCGGGTACGGGCGACCCCGGCAAGGTCGGCCGCCGGGTCGGCCGCCGGATTGCCGGAAAAATCACCGGCCGCATGCTCAGCCGCCTGTTCAAGTAAACGTCGGACGTCGGACGTCGGACCTCGGACCTCGGACGTAATAACAGGAGCGTGAATCCGGTATGCCCTCTCTGTTCAGTGGAAGCGCTTTTTATGACTTATACCAACCCAGTCAATGCCCCAAGCGGGTCTGGATGCTGGCCAACCAACCGGACCTCGCCGCCGACGACAGTGCATTCCGGGACCTGCTGTTTCGGCGCGGCCGGGAGTTGGAACTCCGGCACCTCGCGGAACTGGAGGCGGAACTGGGTCCCGCTGCCAGGCCCGTCTACCCCATGGGTTATTTCGCTGCGGGACACCGGGAAACGCTTAGCGCCGTCGGCAACAATGCCCCCGTTATTTATCAAGCTGTCCTTCTCGATGACACGAACAGGTTTCTCGCCATACCGGATTTCCTGGTTCTCAACCCCGCCACAGGAAGATATGTAATCAGGGACGTCAAGCTGGCCGTGAACCTGGATGACCACCCGGAGATCAGGCTGCAGCTCGGTTTGTACCAGGCGGTGATGGAGGCCGTTCTCAGGTACTCACCCGAGGTTGAGGTAGTTACAGGCGACGGTGCGGTGACCCCGTTTGCGCCGGCCGGCAGGGAAGAATTACTGGCCGCCGTAAACCGCTTCAATGAATTGCGGACGGCAGCGGAATCCCCGTACGAACCAGTAGGCTGGTCGAAGTGCAATCCCTGTGTTTTCCGTGCTTCATGCTGGGATCCGGCGGTGGCCCAGCGCGATGTAGCAACCGTGCCCCATGTGGACCAAGGGCTCTGCCGGAAACTGCGCGATCTTGGTATTTGTGAGTTCGGGCAGCTTCACGAATTCAATGAGGATGATCTCGCCGGATTATCGAGGCCCTGGGGAAGGAAACAACAGCGGGTCGGCCCGGTCAGGGCTGGGAAGATCAAGCGCCAGGTGGATGTCCTGGTTACCGGAAACGTAATGGTCGAGTCCAGACCTGCGCTGCCCCCCGGCTGCGCCCCCGGTACCCGTCCGGTTGTCATTTTCGATATCGAGAATGACGTCTTCGACCCGGAACTCGGGGTCAAAGTCTATCTGTGGGGCTGCCTGCTGGCGCCGCCCGACGGGCCTCCGAAACCCCACCTCGTGGTCGCGGGCCCGGGCGCCGAAGGTGACCGGCAGGGATGGTTCGACTTTCTGGACCTCGCGGAGCGGTTGTTCTCCGAATACGCGGACCTGCCCCTGATTCATTACTCCGCGCACGAAAAAACCTGGGTCAAGAACTACGTTGAGCGGTACGGCGACCCCCGGGGCGTTGCCGACAGGGTGCAGAAAAACCTCTGGGACATGTACGCTTGCATTCAGAACAGCTTGTTTATCCCTGCGCCGTCTTACGGATTGAAGAGCGTGGAAAGCCTGGTGGGTTTCAAGCGGTCACAGGAGGAGTTCGGCGGGCTTTGGTCGATCATAACCTATGACCGTTATCTAAACGCGGCCGCAGAATCAGATGCCCAGGCCATCCTCGACGAAATCCTTACGTACAACACCGAGGACCTGTTGGCCAGTTTAGTTGTTTATGAGTGGTTAGAGGCATTTTGCCGCTGATCCTTAACCGCTAACGCCAAACGGCATTGAGGAGGAGACCGCCTATTACAGCCATTAACGCGCTGATTAGCGTACCAATCAGATAGTACTCCGCAAAGGGTCGATCTTCGAGTTGTTTGAATCTCGCTATTGATTTAGCTGCCAATACAAACCCTACTGCCGTTATTTCATTGTACATGACGAGAATCAGTATGATTGCCCTTTCTAAAAGGCCGATGAGTCTCCCGACGTCCGGGACCGAAACCTCGGCTGTTTTGACATGAAAACAGTCAAGCTGGATCCTGATAAAAACAGCTCCCGCAAACAGGACGTAAACGAATATAACGGCACTCACTACGAGATTGTTAATGAAGCCGGCCTGGATTATGAAGTAGCTTGTCAAGTCAAGAGAAGGCAAGAAAACAGAATACATTTTCAGAATATGGAGGGAGGGTTCAATAGTAAATGATTTGTTAAATAACACCCACAAAAAATACAGCGTGTAGAGGTGCGCGGCCTGGTCCAAGATGAAGCCTGCGGGATGAAGACGTGGATTGCCTTGGGGTTCATTTCAGACTTCGTTTTCGCCAGGCTGTCCGTTTGCAGGATGAAGTCCGCGAAAACATTGGCGAGAACCGCCAGCCAGAGAAAGGTCACCGTTTCACACCTTTCAGTATTTCACCCTTTAATAAGCGAAAGAGCCGGTTTCACCTTCCCCAAGGTTAAATCGAGCAGCGTATGTTTCCATCCCGGCCAGTGTCTTTTCCGCCAGTCTCAGTTGGTTCCAATCCGCCGCGCGACAGCGCTTTTGAACGTTTTGGAGCGTAATCTTCAGGTTCTTTGAAGCTCCCGCAAAAGTCCCGTATTTTTCATAAGCTTGTACTGCTTCCCATTGTTTTGCCGTCCATTTCATTTGCCTCATATCGATCAAAAGCCAAATACAATTGATAACGTCGTCCAACTCCGGGCTGCCGGTCTTAATAATGGTCGATGGGCCCTTCTTTCTTTTTGCGTCGTCTAAAGCTAAACGGGCCCGGTGAAACGCAGGTCCGTTCATATCCCAGGGGTTTACCTCAACGGGCTCCGTATGCAGGCCGATTCCGATGCCAACCTTCAGTTGCAAAGGGAGGCAGGCAAACCTCAGTTGTCTAACGATTTCGGGGGCTCGTAACCAACCCTTAAGCACGCCCTGAATTTCATCCCCCCTCGATAAGGTAAAAAGGCTTATTAAAGCGGGATGTTGTAATTCGTTCAGTTTTTGCTTCAAGGATTGCTTGTAGTCACCGGCGCTCCTGGATTCGATGATATCAGCCGTCACCACCGTGACGTTCCGCACACATTCACCCTCCTTAAGGTGAGATTGATGTTTTCACCCTTATTAAGGTGAGATTTCGTTATTCAGTTTTTTTCTCCTGCTCGAGCTTCCCAATTTTTGAATGAATTTCTCATGAAGCTCGATCGTCTCAAACCGTAGAATCACTGCGATAACCAGGATATATCGCCGCTTACATATAGTCCCAGTTGCACATTAGGAACGTGGTCTGTAGGGAGGCGGGGAAGTGGTGGAGGGGTTATCTGAAGCGTTTTAATCAAGGGAGAAGAATCATCAAAGGCCGGGCAATAAAAAAGCCCGGCTTTTTTTGGCGTGTTTCATTTTTTGACTTTACCTGTGCAGTATAGGAACCCAGGTTTTACTACTTCAGCATAGAAATGATTGAACGTTTTAAATCGGGCAAATCGCGTTCAATCACTTTCCAAACTCTCTCTAAATCAACACCTAAATAATCATGAGTCAGTACATTCCGAAAACCTGAGATTTTATACCAATTAACTTCCGGATGGGCTGCTTTTGAAGCACCGGAAAGACGCTGTGTTGATTCTGCCAAGGTTTGCAGACACCGCATCCTGGATTAGCGTCGAAGTCATAAATACCTCTTTGCCGTCTACCACATATTTCTCAATGCGCATAATACATTCGCTAATATGAACCAGGTAGAGTTTATCGTTCTTCATAACTGCTTAGCCTCCGCCAAGATTTTATCGCGAACGTACCAATGCAATCCCTGCTCCGTTACCACGTCAACTTTACATCCCAGTAGAGCCTGCAGGTCCATCAACAAGCCGCCGAGATCAAAGAGGCTTCGATCAGGCTCCAGATCAACCACAAAGTCCACGTCGCTGCCCGGCCCGGCTTCACCTCGCGCCCTTGAGCCAAAACCCGAACATTAAAAGCGCGATGCCGCGCGGCTATACGCAGGACTTCTTCGCGTTTAGTTTTTAATTGTTCATTAATACCACCCATAGCTAACCCCTTAAAATCGAATACCAACTATTTACATTATAACGTCGTGAATTTTAAAGTC
Organism: Bacillota bacterium; assembly: GCA_020063185.1. Classification (GTDB taxonomy): domain Bacteria; phylum Bacillota; class Desulfotomaculia; order Desulfotomaculales; family Ammonificaceae; genus SURF-55. The sequence goes on along the minus strand of JAGUUY010000049.1, from coordinate 111 downwards.
AATCTACCATAGTATAGGCGATCGTGTCAACACACTGTAGGAAACCTCAAACCCCACCGCCCCCGAACCGAGACAAGCTACCAAACCAGTGGGGAACTCCGGCTTAATGCT
>JAGUUY010000231.1 GCA_020063185.1 Bacillota bacterium | reverse complement strand
GACGTTGTGCTCTTCCGATCTTGGCGCACGCGCTCACCGGGGCAAACCCGGTCGTGGCCGCGGTGCCGACCAGGGTTGACGGCGACACCATCACGCTCGACGTGGCAACAGTGCTAGGCGACATCCTGTCGCTGACGTACCTGCCCGTCGGCGCCAGGCTGCAGGTAGCGTAAAAAACAAGGGAGGCTTGCCCTTAAATGATTAACGAAGCGACGATCGCGAACACGCGGTTGTATCCGGAGTGCCTTCCGGACGCCCGGGTGCTGAACGTGGGGGCGGGCGCGGAGGCCAGCCCGTCCCTTTTAGACCTGCGGCGCTTCAGGCCGAAATTTCTGGCGCTCGGGGCGGCGGCGCTCGACCAGAACGCCAATGCCCTGTTGCGGATCCGCAACGACAACGACCGGCTGGAGATGAACTGCGCCGGCTATCCGCAGAGCGGCGCCGGCGACCCGTATCTCAGCCGGTGGGGCCTGCTCGGCACGGAACTGCTGCAGCTCAACCTGTATGCGGCCGCAGCGCTCGCAAATTACCGCGCCTTTTTCAACCTGTGGGCGTACGAGCCCACGGTGGCGCACAAACTGAAGCACTTAAGAACACTTGCGCCCGAGGAACTGGACCTCGCCGAACGGCTAGGGCTCAAGGCGTCGGTCGAAAAGGGCGTGCTGCCGCTTTCCATCCCCTATCTTATTGAGCGGGAGTACCAGGTGGTTGACGAAACGACCTACGGCCAAACGGCCGACGTCTCTACGACGGAGGCGACGGTCGCGGAGATCCCCGCGCGCCCGAACGAATTCCTGGTCCTGACCGCCTTTTCGTCCGCGCCCGATGTGGTCGCCAACAATATCCGCTTCCGGATCGACCGCGACGACGACTACAATTATTTGGAGATCCCCGCGTTTCCTCTCAGGCTGGAGCTTGACTGGCCGTGTTTCGTGCCGGCGCTGCACGAGCTGCGGATAAAACTTATCGCCGCCAACCCGGTGGTCGGCCACCCGTTCCGGTACACGGTCAGGCGCTGCCTCTTGACGAATACCCTACGGGTGCGCTTCGGGCTGCTCCGGAAGGAGGAGGCCCCCGGCGAGTTATGGGATAAAGTGAGGGGCGGTGTACTGTGAAGGAAGGGCTGCTTAACCTGCCGGCGCGGATCGCAAAGAAAACAAACCAGGAGGACGTGAGCCCGATTCCGGCGGTGATCCCCATGGAACCGGAAACGGTGAACAGGATCATGCAGGCTTACGCGGGCGAGCGCCCTGGCGAGTTCTTTTTCCCGAACTACCAACTGACGTTTCTGGTGCCGGCCGGCGCCACGGTAGTTTTTATTTATAATATACCGGCGAATTTCGTCTGCACCCGGCAGAAGTACAGCAAAATACTGAGCGACTACTACCACCCGGACATCGCCGTAATGCTCTATGTCGACGGCGCGTCGGTGACGCCCTTTCCGGCCTCCCTGGCCCAGCCCCTGGAGTTCGATTATGGTGAACATTACGTGAAACGCCGGAACGTAACCATCCAGATGACAAACAACAGCGCGCGGGACGCGCAACTCACCTTTTTCACCTTTTGCAGCATCATCCATGTGGACATCTACGAGCGCTGGTACCGGTTATTAGTTGAAAAACAGGTCGATTGCCTGAACGAGTGCGTGCTGGAGAAAGGAGGCCGGCGCCTGTGAAGTACGAGTGCGTCAACCACGGGATCAAGGTTACCGTGGGCGAAAAAAAACGCGACTACGAGAGCCCACCCGGCTCTTACGCCGGCGCGCCGCAGTGTAAACTGCTGACGATGAAGGAATTTTCGGAGGGCAGGTTCGGCCCCTGCGAGATAAGGCGGGTGGAGTGAGATGGCGCTGTTGCCCACCTTCCCGGATGTGCCGGAAAAACATTGGGCGGCGGGAACCATCAGCTTGGCCGCCGCGCTGGGGATTGTCGGCGGCTACAAACAGCCCGACGGCACGCACCTTTTTAAGCCGGACCAGACCATGACCCGCGCCGAGGGGGTTTCGATGACCATCCGGGCGCTGCGGATCGCGGTGATTTTGGCCGGCGGCTTCGCGCTGGGGGCGTACGTGGGCGCGGTGTACACGAAAAGCAAAGGATGAAGGATGAAGGCGGAAGGATGAAATAAATGGGCGGGATCGGGATTAAAAACCTGGAAGAGATACTTGAAACGGTCAGTGTTTTCGAGAACGACTACGATTACGTGGAAATAGATCTCGGCGTCGTTAGAGCTGACACCGGAATAGGATTATCGGGGACATCGCTTACGGTCAAAGATTTGACTGGCGGCGCTTCCGTGTCGGTAAAATTCAACGCCGTCGCTAAGCCCCTGGTCCCGCTGGCAAAGGGCGAGGTGTACGCGCTACGGTTCGGCGAGGTCTATTTGACCAACGCCGCGCAGGCCGGCGCGACGCTGAAACTCTTCATCGGGAAGGTGAGCTAAATGCCGCTGCGACCGCCATCCGGAATATCGCGCCCCCTAACGCCGCCGATCAGCGTCGCGGAGCTCGGCGCGCACGCGGACACGCACTCCGACATCGGCGCCGACCGCGTGAGCCCGGTTGTAGGCCCGCTGGGAATGATCGGCACGTGGCCACAACTGGCCAATAGGCTAAATAAAACGGTTTTCACCGCGGCTGCGGGAATCAGGTTCCAGTCTTTTGTCTTTGACGGCAGATACTTGTACGCAGGCGCTCGCGAGGGTCCCGGAAGGCTATTTAAAATCGACCCGGCCACCATGACGGTAATAGCAACATTAATTCTGAGCACCGACAATTATGAATATCTTAACTCGCTGGCTTTTGACGGCCAGTACATCTATATGGGCATCTTCGTATCCATGCTTGTTGAGTACAGGGTCGCTAAGGTAGACCCTGTTACCATGACGGAAGTCGATAGCGTTACCTTAGCTATGCCATTGGATCCTAGAGCCCTTCTGTTTGACGGAGATTATCTATATGCAGGGCTAGGCACCTCTCCGGGAAGGGTTGTAAAAATAGACCGCGCCACGATGACAGTGGCTGAGACCCTCACCCTTAACGCGGGCGAAGACGTAGTTACTTCGCTGGCTTTTGACGGGACATATATTTACGCCGGGCTTTCTACCAACCCCGGAAGGGTTGCAAAAATAAATCCGGTTACCATGGCCCGGGTGTCGGTATTGACTTTCGCGGCGGACGAACAAACCGTCTTAAGCCTGATCTTTGACGGCACTTATATTTACGCGGGAAGCCATTATTACGACGAAGGGTGGGAAATAACCTACCCCAAACTTGTCAAAGTCAACCCAATAACCATGGCCAAGGTAGCAACTCTGCAACTATCGGGCCAAGAACAGACTCGCGCTCTGTGCTTCGACGGCACGCACGTTTACGCCGGAACTTCCAGGTTTCCGGGGGAGATATGCAAGGTAAATCCGGCAACCATGGCCGAGGTTTCCAAGGTTACCTTGGCCGCAGGGGAGAACGCGGTCGAAGCCTTATTGTCCGACGGCACATACATCTACGCGGGATTAACTACTTCGCCCGGCAGAATAGTTAGAATGGCGCTGACCGGAACCGGTGAGGTTGAAGTAATAGAACTCGCGGTAACGAACCTTTACGACTTTTCCGAACGATCCGCCCCAAACATTCAGGTATTGTTCCCATGGGCCGACCCCGTCAAACTGTCGAACCCCGGGACCCTGCCCGTGGGCAACGCTTATGAGACGGCCTGGTCCCCCAACGGCGAGTTCCTGGTCGTGGTACACAATAACAACCCTTACCTTACCATCTACCAGCGGTCGGGGACGGCCTTTATCAAGCTGCCGAACCCCGCGAGCCTGCCGACAACCGCCGCCTTTGGCGTCGCCTGGTCCCCCAACGGCGAGTTCCTCGCGATCGGATATCTCGCTTCGCCTTACATCATAATCTACCAGCGGGCGGGGACGACCTTTACCAAACTGGCGGACCCCGCAGCCCTGCCGGCGTACAGAGGCAAGGGGCTCGCCTGGTCCCCCAACGGCGAGTTCCTGGCCATAGCGCACGAGAGCTCGCCTTACGTCACCATTTACCAGCGGGCGGGGACGACCTTTACCAAACTGGCAAACCCCGCGACCCTGCCGGCGGGAAACGCCTACGAGACCGCCTGGTCCCCCAACGGCGAGTTTCTGGCCGTGGCGCACGAGGGCTCGCCTTACGTTACCATTTATCAGCGGTCGGGGACGGCCTTTACCAAACTGGCAAACCCCGCGGACCTGCCAACCGGCAGCGCTTATGGCCTCGCCTGGTCCCCCAACGGCGAGTTTCTGGCCGTGGGAGGCTTGGGCGCGCGTTTTCTCACCGTCTACCAGCGGGCGGGAACGACCTTTGCCAAACTGCCGGACCCCGCGACCCTGCCCTCCGGTAACACTTACGACGTTATCTGGTCCCCGAACGGCGAGTTCCTCGCCTTCGCGCAAAACGGCTCGCCCTACTTCGGCGCCTACCGGCGGTCAGGGACGACTCTTACCAGGCTGGCTAATCCCGCGGCCTTGCCTAACGGCGACGGCAGCGGCGTAGCCTGGTCCCCCAACGGCGAGTTTTTGGCGGTGTCGCACTATAACTCACCTTACATCGCAATTTACCAGACATCGAGAAACCTGCCGGCAAAAGGCGTGGTGACGATCGCGGGGACAATGCGAGAAGGAAGCTAGCGTGCACAGGTTTTAAGGGGTGAATACGGTATGGGCAATCGAGTCATTATCTTTCTCGCGGTCGCCCTGGCGGGCGCGCTGTACTTTTTCACCCGGCCGGCGCAGGCCGCGCCGGAGCCGCAGATTATGACGGTAGAGTATACGGTTAGTTGAGAGAGGGGAGAGAATGGCTTTATTGAACATCATCACCGGCGGCTTGGCCGGGAGGCTGGCCAGCGCGCTGCCGCGGACCGGGCAGCAGACGCTGCCGATAGAGATCCCGGCGGCGGCGGGCTACCAGACGCTCGGCGCCATCGTCACGCTGCGCAACAAGGGCCAGGTCGCGGGCGAATTTGAGGTTTGGGGAAGTGTCGCGTGCGGGACGGCCGTGACTAAGAATATAAGTCTCGATCCGGGCCAGACCGCGACATTGACTTTTTCGTGGCAGGTCCACGGCTACTGCGTGCAACCACAGGTGGGTAAAACGCTGACTGTTAATTGGCGAGCGAATGTGGTCGGCAGCAGTAAATGGATCTACGCAGCGCACAATGCTTTCAAAGTGGTGCCGTTGCCGCCGCCGCCGCCGGAACCGGAAATAGAGTTCGTGACCGTGGAGTACACGCCGCCGGCGTAAAAATATTGCGCGTGAAATATTTCAGTCAGTCAAGGAGGCAATAAGGTGTGCTCTCTGCCGATACCGGTATCTTGTGCGCGGACCCGTCGGACATGCCCCACCCGGAGCAGATCGACGGCTGGCTCCGGGAGCGGGTGCCCGGCGGCCGGGTCT
>JAGUUY010000047.1 GCA_020063185.1 Bacillota bacterium | reverse complement strand
CTTGTTACCGTCTTCATGCCCAGTTTCTCAAAAGGCACGTCGGAGATGTACAACAGTGACGTACCGCCCACCTCTTTCTCACCGTAAATGTATTTCTCGTATCGGCTGGGGTCGTTTTTAATTCTTGTACGCGCTTCGTGTAACAGCGCATCACGGTCCCCGAAAATCACGGCCCTCGTCGGGCAGACAGAGACACAGGCCGGCGGCGCCCCGATGTTGGCCCGTTCAGGAGCACACATGCGGCACTTTGTGACTTCGGGAAAAAGCTCATTCCACTCGTACTTAGGAATGCTGAACGGGCAGCCCATCATGCAATACCGGCAGCCGACACACCGGGAACGCCGGTAGAGCACCGGGCCTTCAGGAGTTTTGTAAAAGGCGTGTGCGAAACAAACCGCTTCACAGGTGGGACGCTCGCAATGGAAGCATGACCGCCTGACAAAGCGCCACGCTGTTTTGCCGCCTTTTTCAACGGTGTAGTAATGCATCCTGAGATAGGTGTTGCCGGTAAGAGGCGCCGGTGTATCCCAGTTGGTACTTTCGTGCCTCCGGTCAAGGTCACTGTCTAAAGGAAGATTGTTATACTGCTTACAGGCTACTTCGCAGGCACGGCAACCGATACATTTGGATACATCAAACAAGAGTCCGTAACCCACTCCTTACACCTCCAATTCTTCAACGCTGCGTCTCTAAACAACTAATAAAACGTTACTCCGCCGTTCTCACGGGTTAGAGGAAACTTCTCTCTCGCCCCGGAGAGACCCCTTCGCGCCGACAGCGCCCCTCACCCGCCTGGGTACACCGTCAACGACGAAAGACATGCTGTCAGGTCGTCCGGGTCCGGCCGCCTTTGCCCGCAGTGTGCCTGTTTACTGCTGAAACACTGGCTTATTTCAGCGGCAACCCGCTTTACGTCCGGTACGGACTCACCACCATAGTCCCACTTTAAATCGATGATCGGCCTCGCAAAGACACCGCCTCCCTGGTACGCCGTGCGTATGTTATTAAACAACCGGTCCACGACCCAAAGCGGAGACCTCGCCTGCCCCCGCGGATCTAAAACTTTACCACACCACTGCACACATCGCCCGGCGCTGATCACTGAACCGGTTTTTTCCCAGAATCCCGCCAGCGGAAGGCAAAAAATATCCGCGTGGGGGCAAGCTGCAACTGCTTTTTCCCGTTTCGCCCTACAATCTTTTTCGTTTCTAAACCAGTTGCCTAAAATGAGCCAGTCAAGGTCTTCGACAAAACCTCCGGCTTTTCCTGCCGTTTGTTCTTGAAAAAAACCACCTCCCCAAATAAACATCCCTTTTATAGTCCTTGCTTGCAACATTGTGAAAAGGTCCGGGCAGTCAGGGTCAGGTAAATAAGAAGCTCCGGCCTTGCCCGCGACCCGTCCGTACCACCGGTCCTCCAACCTGTCAAGGGCCGAATACCAGTCTCCAAAAGACAAAGCACCGTAATTCTCGCCGCTGCTTGCATTAGCCGTCACGCCCAATGACTGGCATAGTTTAAAGCACAAATAACTCTCTTCGTTGGTCAGGAGAGCGTTGTCGCAGACAAATCCTATACTCGGCGTGTATCTTTGGTTAGTAACGAATGAGGTATCTCTGGTCTGTTTGATCTTTTCGACTATCAGCCGTAAAATAGCGCCCCAATCAAGCGCCTCCCATTCCGGTGCTCCGCTTGAGCGGTAAAGCGGAACCGGGGTCCAGGTATCGGGGTTGTTCAAGGAAAAAAAAGAAGCCGCGTCGTCGCATAAATACCCCTGCCCTGCCCGATGGTCAGGGTCGCCTTGCACGCTCACAACTCTGCCGTTTTTCACGGTCATAAGGAGCCCGCACCCTCGATTGCAAAGGGTGCAGACAGTAGCTGATTCTTTGCACGCGCTTCCACACACAGGGAAGGCGCCGCCGCGCGACTGTTGCGGTTCATAACCGGACCCCTGCCGGCTGCCGCCGGCAAGCTTCCAAACACCGAAATTTTTTAAAAACTCCCTCCGAGAAACTTGCTTCAACATAGCACCTTCTTTGCCTTCGGAAGGCTTAGGGACGTCATTTATAAGGGAAAATAAGCAAAAATGAACCGCAAAGAGGGAAGGTTATCTTTCTCAAATATAACACTACATAATTGAATAGTCAATAAAATAGCGACCCCGAGGTCCGCACCGCTGGCGGCTTTGGGGAAACGCCGGCAATCAACAGCCTTAGTTGCATGCTTAGGGCCGCGAAGCACCGCTTAAGGTGACGGAATATAACTCTGTTGTCTTTATAACCCGCGGATTTTACCTTTCATTGAATAATTATACGCCGGTTCATGGTTTTCAAAAACCAGCGCGGTAACAACCGGTAAAAAACCTCCCCTTTCAGGGAGGCAAAGTGTTTAAGTAATTAAGCGGGAACACGCCGAAGGACTAATGGAAATCGTCGTACTCGATAAAAGGCCTGTCAAGGTCGACCATGGAGTTGACCATCAGCTCGACGAGGCCGCCGTAGT
>JAGUUY010000154.1 GCA_020063185.1 Bacillota bacterium | reverse complement strand
TTTACCGCAAAGGCGCAAACCCCATTGACGGTCCGATTGAACAGGTTCACGCGTACGGTCAGCATAACGATTCTCGGCGCGGCTTTTGTGTTGGGGTTCATGGCCCTGTTGCGGGGGATGGAGCCGGTACAGGTGTTTTTCATGGCTGTAGCGCTGGCCGTCTCCGCGATCCCGGAAGGGCTTCCAGTGGCCATTACCGTGGCGCTTTCCATCGGCATGTCACGCATGGCTGCGCGCAAGGTAATCGTCAGAAAGTTGACCGCGGCCGAAGGGCTGGGTAGTTGCACTTACATTGCCAGCGACAAGACGGGGACCCTGACGGTAAACAAGCTGACCGTACAGAGGGTTTTCATTCCCGGCGCCGGGCTTTTCGCGGTTTCCGGGGAGGGGTATGCGCCGCAGGGAGAAACGCGCCGCGAGGACGGAGGGGAGCCGGCGGAGGAGGAGACGGCCGCTCTGAGACGATTGGCGAAAGCCGGCGTGCTTTGTAACGAAGGCGATCTCCATTTTGACGGTGAGTGGAAATACAGCGGGGATGCCGTAGACATTGCCTTCCTTACGTTGGGTTATAAGTCGGGGGTTGATCCCGGCGATGCAAAGCAACAGTACCCGGCAATAAAACTTCTGCCTTTTGAATCAGAAACGCGTTACGCCGCGGTTTTCTATAACGAAGCGGGCCGTACAAGGGTAGCCGTAAAGGGCGGTGTGGAAACGGTCATGTCGTTTTGCGGCACAATGCTCGGGAACGGGGGCGTTACCGAACTGGACCGCGACACTGTGGAGGAGACCGCGCTTAGGTTATCGAACGAAGGTTACAAAGTACTGGCGGTGGCCGAAGGGGAAATCGGCGACGGCCGGAACACCGATCTTTCGGCACGCGACTTGACGGGTCTGACCTTTCTCGGTTTGGCGGGGGTGCTTGACCCGGTACGGCCGGAAGCCAGGGAATCGGTACTGAGATGCCGGGCCGCGGGCGTCGATGTGGCGATGGTCACCGGCGATCACCCGGTTACAGCCCTGGCCATCGCCAGAAGCCTGGGCATTGCGGAGAGCGAGCGGGAAGTGGTGACCGGCGATCGTCTTGCGGCTGCAGGTACTTATGATTCCGCGGATTACCAGGAAATCGTCAGGGGCGCGCACGTTTTTGCCAGGGTCAGCCCGGTGCAGAAATTCGAAATAGTCTCGGTCTTAAAAAAAATGGGTCATTTCGTAGCCGTCACAGGGGACGGCGTCAACGACGCGCCCGCACTTAAGGAAGCGAATATCGGCGTGGCCATGGGCGTAGGCACGGACATTGCCAAGGACACAGCCGACATCGTGATCACCGACAACAACTTCGCCTCGATCGTGGCCGGTGTTGAAGAAGGCCGATTCGCATACGGGAATGTCAGAAAGGTGACATACCTCCTGATATCGACCGGGGCCGCCGAGGTGGTATTACTCGGCCTGGCCATTTCCCTCGGCTATCCCTTGCCCTTGTTCCCGGCGCAGTTGCTTTGGCTGAACCTGGTTACGAACGGCATCCAGGACGTCGCCCTGGCTTTTGAGCGGGGTGAACCGGGTGTCATGAGACACGGGCCGCGCGATCCAAAGGAAGGCGTTTTTGACAGGCTGATGACGCAGCAGGTAGTCCTTTCCGGACTGGTTATCGGTCTGGTCAGCTTCGGTGCCTGGGTCTGGTTTATCGGCAGCGGATGGAGCGAGTTCGAGGCGCGCAACATGCTGCTTCTGCTGATGGTACTGTTTGAGAACGTGCACGTATTTAACTGCCGCTCGGAAGAGCGTTCGGCGTTCAAGGTGCCGCTGCGCAACAACAAGCTGTTGATCCTGGGCGTTTTGGCCGCCCAGGGGATTCACATTCTGGCCATGAACATTCCCTTCATGCAAAGCGTCCTGCGGGTGGAACCCATTTCCTTTTTCGAGTGGCTTGCGGTTCTTGGCCTGGCGTTGACCGTATTGTTGGCGATGGAACTGTTTAAACTGGCACGGCGCAAGTGGGAATTTGCCGGGGCGAATTAACTATGGAGAAATAATGCACAAGACTGACAGAATTATCCGGAACAAGAGGCGCCGCGGACCTCTTGTGTTATACTACTGACTATATAAGCTTTGGCAGGGGGTTGAATGGGTATTTTGACGACGGCGGTATGGCTTATAGATGCCGTCCGGCCCGATCCCGCCGTCCTGGCCGAGGCGGGTGCCCTATTGAGGAAGGGTAAACTGGTCGCTTTCCCTACCGAGACCGTTTACGGTCTCGGGGCCAATGCCCTTGACGCGGAGGCGGTCGGCGCTCTCTTTGCGGCCAAAGGGCGGCCGGCGGACAACCCGCTTACCCTCCACCTGGCGGGCGTGGAAAGTCTGACTCCATATGTAGCTGAAATACCGGCGGCCGCGGCAGGACTGATGGAAATATTTTGGCCGGGGCCGCTCACCATAGTGTTTAAAAGCGCGGGCATTCTGCCCCGCGCCGTCACCGGCGGCCTCGACACAATCGCCGCGCGTATTCCGGCCCACCCGGTAGCCCTGGGGTTGATTCGCGCGGCCCGGATACCTGTAGTGGCGCCGAGCGCAAATCTCTCCGGGCGGCCGAGCCCCACTACGGCCGCGCATGTACTTGACGACCTGGCGGGAAGGATACATATAGTGCTCGACGGCGGCCCTACGCCGATCGGCATCGAGTCGACAGTGCTTGATTTGACGGGCAAATCTCCCGTGATTCTAAGGCCCGGTGCGGTGGCCAAAGAAGAAATCGCGGCGGTTGTCGGCGTCGCGGCCGAGACAATACGGGAGGCGTTTACCGAACGGAATGCCGATTGGTTACGGAGCCGTTTGATCCTGGTGGAGGGACCGGCCGGACCGGCCGCACAGGAAATCGTTCGGTTGTACGAGCGGTTCGCGCTGGAAAACAAGACCGCGGGGATCGTTACACGCAAAGAGCGCGTAAGCAACTATCCCGGACCGGTGGTAGGCTGCGGACGCGCGGGTGACGCCCGGTCCGCTGCCGCGGGGATTTATGCGGCGCTGCGGCAGCTTGAAAACATGGATGTCATTCTGGTAGAAAGCGCCCCCGGCGACTTTGAGCCGGTGGTGCGGGAGCGGCTGCGGCGGGCGGCGTTTCAGGTTATCGGCGTCCGGGATGCGCGATGAGCCTCCTTACGATCGTTCTTTTAGCGGTCGCTCTGGGGGTGGATGCCTTTTCCGTCTGCCTGGGAATCGGGCTGGCGGGGATAAGCAGACGGCGCGGATTGCTTTTAATTGTCACGGTTGCGGTTTTTCATGTGCTGATGCCTTTAGCAGGTTGGTTGGCGGGTGAGACCCTGGGCGCTTACCTTGGGCAATTGGCCGGGTTCGTCGGGGCGGCGCTCCTTTTTTTACTCGGCGGACGGATGATATACGAAGCGGTACGCAACGGCGCGCCGGAAGTCTCCTGCGCCGCGGTTACGGGCGCGGTGGGGCTGTTAGTTTTGGGCGGCAGTGTCAGTATGGACGCTTTGACCGTCGGGTTTACGCTCGGTGTATACCGGTACGAACCGCTGGCGATAGCGTTGACGGTGGGCCTGGTGGCCGGGTTGATGACGGCGCTGGGGTTGGGACTCGGGCGAATACTCAGCGCATGGGTCGGCCGGCGGGCCCAGCTTGTGGGCGGTCTCATTTTATTCGGTGTGGGTGTCAACCTGTTGCGCTGACAGTGATTTCAAATTCACAGGGGTGTATAGGATGCGGCAGATCTTATTTGTTTGTACGGGCAACACCTGCCGGTCGAGTATGGCCGAAGGTCTTTGCAAAAACCTGCTGGCCGCGGATGGACTTGCCGGCGTTGACGTCATTTCCGCCGGCATATATGCGCTCACAGGCGCCCCCGCTTCCCCGGAAGCCGTAGAAGCCCTGGTGGAGTGGGGGATAGATTTGAGCGGGCACAAAGCGCGGCTTTTGACGCCGGAAATGGTGAGAGACGCCGATCTGGTGCTTACAATGACCAGCCATCATAAAAAAGCGGTCCTTGAAATGGTCCCGGAAGCAAAAGAAAAGGTTTTTACCCTGACCGAGTACGCCGGTTTTGCCGGTGATATTCCAGACCCGATCGGGAAACCGGTTTTCTTTTACCGGCAGTATGCCGAGGAGATTCGGCGGCACTGCAGGCTGGCGATGGCCCGGTTTTTGGCGGCAGAGGAAAAAAATTAGAATTATGATAGGAAACAAGTGTTCTCTTGTAGAATGCTCTGAAGTCTACCTTCGGTTTATCGGCTCGCGACTCGTGACTCGCGAATGATAGGAGGTTTTATTGGTTGGAGGTCGCCTTAGGTTCTGACCACGGCGGTTTCATTTTAAAACAGCAGATACTGAAGTTTCTGGAACAAGAACAAATAGCTTATCATGATTACGGCGTCTTCTCCCAAGAACCTTGCGACTATCCCGATATTGCGCTTGCGGTAGCGGAGGCGGTGACCGGTGGCGACTGTTCCTGCGGCATTCTTATCTGCGGCACCGGAATCGGCGTGTCCATCGTCGCCAATAAGGTGCCCGGTATCAGGGCGGCCCTCTGCCACGATACTTTTTCGGCCCGGATGGCCCGCTCCCATAACAACGCGAACGTGCTGGCGCTGGGCGAGCGGGTGATCGGACCCGGTCTTGCCGTCGAAATCGTAAGGGTATGGCTGAACACGGGATTTGAGGGGGGCCGGCACGGCAGGCGGGTGGACAAAATCGGGTCGGTTGAACGGCGTTTTGGGCGGGCCCTTGAGTAACCGGCAGATACAAACGGTTTTTACCGTATTGTATATCCTTTATGAGGGTAAGTTTTGTTTTCACAGGAGTTGGCCATGCCGTTGGAGGTAGCGCCACGAAGGATGATAATATAGACCCGTAAGATGGAATTTAGAAGCAGTGTTGTAACGCACGCGGAACGCGGCGAGAAGCGATACAGTGTAAGGAAGACCGGCGGAGACGAACCGGAACGTACTGGATGCGTACGTGAGGATTCGGCTCCCCGGGCTGACGCAGCAATGTGCTGCTTATCGCCGCGCCCACCGAAAGTAGCACTTCTTTCAAGGGAGGAGAAAAGGTGGGTTTGGTACGGCGCTTGCCCGAGGTTGATCCGGCGGTTTTTCGGGCCATAGAGCTTGAACGCGGACGGCAGCAAAATAAAATCGAACTGATCGCTTCGGAGAACTTTACCAGTCAAGCCGTAATGGAAGCCCAGGGTTCGGTGCTTACCAACAAGTATGCGGAAGGTTATCCGGAGCGGCGTTATTATGGGGGTTGTGAATACGTCGACGTGGTCGAGCGGCTTGCCGTCGAGCGGGTACAGGCGCTCTTCGGCGCCGAACACGCCAACGTCCAGCCCCATTCGGGCACGCAGGCGAACATCGCCGTATACTTCGCGCTCATCAAGCCGGGAGACGTCATCATGGGAATGGACCTTGCGCACGGGGGACACCTTACACACGGCAGTCCCGTGAACCTTTCCGGACGTTACTTTCGGTTTGTTCCTTACGGGGTGGAAAAGGAAACCGGTCGGATAGATTACGAAGCGGTCCGCCAAATCGCCCGGGCGAACCAACCCCGGCTCATTATCGCCGGGGCGAGCGCCTACCCGCGCGAGATAGACTTTCGGCGCATACGGGAAATCGCGGGGGAAGTCGGTGCGTACCTCGTCGTCGACATGGCCCACATTGCGGGGCTGGTGGCGGCGGGTCTTCACCAGAGCCCGGTTCCCTATGCGGACGTAGTGACTTCTACGACGCATAAAACCCTCCGGGGCCCGCGCGGGGGGTTGATCCTTTCGCGGCAACGGTACGCCGCCGCGATAGATAAAGCCATTTTCCCCGGCACCCAGGGGGGGCCGCTGATGCACGTGATCGCGGCCAAAGCCGTAGCCTTTGGAGAGGCGCTGCGCCCGGACTTCCGTAAATACCAGGAACGGGTCGTGGAAAATGCGCGCGTGCTTGCGTCGGCCCTTGTCGGTTACGGCTTCAACCTGGTTTCCGGCGGGACCGACAACCACCTGGTCCTTGTCGACCTGCGGAACAAAAAGCTGACGGGTGACGTCGCGGAGCAGCTGCTCGAAGAGGTCGACGTGACGGTCAATAAAAACGCCGTGCCCTTCGATACCCAGCCCCCGCGGGTAACCAGCGGCATCCGCCTGGGGACGCCGGCTATGACGACAAGAGGCATGGGACCGGAGGCGATGCAACAGATCGCGACGATTATCCATTACGCCCTCGACCACCGGGGCGACGGCGCAAGCCGGAAGAAGGCGCGGGAGGCGGCGACCGAACTTTGCCGGCGGCACCCGCTGTATGAGGCATAAAGTGCGACCCGATTGGGATGCCTACTTCATGACCGTGGCAACGGTCGTTTCAACCCGGTCGACATGTCTCCGCCGCACGGTGGGAGCCTTGATCGTACAAGACCGCCGCATTCTGGCCACCGGGTACAACGGCGCGCCGTCGGGACTTCAGCATTGCCTGGATATCGGCTGCCTGCGAAAAAACCGGAATATCAAGTCCGGGGAGCGGCACGAGCTATGCCGCGGTTTACATGCGGAGCAAAACGCCGTCTTACAGGCGGCCGTTTACGGTGTGGGCATTGCCGGGGCGACGCTTTACGCGACGCATCAACCGTGCGTCCTCTGCGCCAAGATGATTGTTCAAGCGGGCATTAAGAGAGTCGTGTTCGGCGGTCCGTACCCGGACGACCTGGCCCGGTCGGTATTGGAAGAAGGGCATATAGAGCTGGAACGTTTTACGCGCGAACTTTGTTTTCCGGAAAAGGGGGACGGCCGTGACCGTTAAGCACAAGGTTATCTCCCTGCCGCGGCTGGACAGACTCTCCCCGACCCTCGAGTCAACGGCGCTGAAGTTGATGGAAGAAGCGGGCGAACTGGCCCAGGCCATCGGCAAGCTCCGCGGCCTTTCCGGAGAGGAGTGTTCCGAGGACGCCCGGACGGTAATGGAACGCGTGACGCGGGAACTCCTTGATGTGGCGCAGACCGCGGTCTCCATGATGTTTGTACTCGAGGAGCATTACAGCATAAACATAGAGGCGGCACTGGAGCAGCACATGCGTAAACTTGTCGCCAAAGGGTACCTTTCAATGGGGAAGGAGTAACGTAAAATTCGTATAGAGACGGGGGAAGTACCGTTCGGTAGGGTGAAGGAAAGGCCTATAAGAGCGCTGATTGTTTTCGGCACCCGGCCGGAAGCCATAAAAATGGCGCCCGTGGTGCAGGCTTTACGCGGCGCTGCGGACGATTTTGAGGCCACGGTCACCGTTACCGCCCAGCACCGTGAGATGCTTGACCAGGTGTTGGGCCTTTTCGACATCGTACCCGCCTACGACCTGGATATTATGCAGGAAGGGCAGAGCCTCTTTGAAGTAACGTCCAGGGCCCTCACCGGTCTGGAAGGGGTGTTGCGGGAGGTAAAACCGGACATAGTGCTTGTTCACGGGGATACAACCACCACTTTTACCGTGGCTTTGGCCGCCTTCTACGTTAAAATTCCCGTCGGACACGTGGAGGCCGGACTGCGCACGGGCGAAAAGTACGCGCCCTTTCCCGAAGAAATAAACCGGCGCCTTGCGGCCGTCCTCACGGACATTCATTTTGCGCCCACGGCGGGGGCCCGCGCCGCCTTGCTGCGCGAAGGCGTACCTTCCGCAAGTATTTACGTTACCGGCAACACGGTGATCGACGCTCTCCGCCAGGTAGTACGGCCGCGTTCGGTGTTTCACAAGCCGGAGGTGGCGGCGGCTGTGGCGAGCGGGCGCCGCCTGATTCTCGTGACGACCCACCGCCGGGAAAACTGGGGCGAACCGCTTGACAGTGTGTACCGCGCATTGAGACGGGTGCTCGTTGCTTGCCCGGACGTGGCGGTCGTATTTCCGGTGCATAAGAACCCGCGGGTACGTCAGGCGGCCGAAGCGGTCTTTGCGGGATGCCCGCGGATTTATCTTACCGAGCCGCTTCCGTACGGCGAATTTGCCAACCTGATGGCCAACAGCTTTATCGTGGTCACGGATTCGGGCGGTCTGCAGGAAGAGGCCCCGGCCCTCGGCAAACCGGTGCTGGTCTTGAGGGAAGTTACGGAGCGGCCGGAAGCCGTCGACGCCGGGACCGTGATGCTTGTGGGGACCGGTGAGGACCGGGTGTTTACGGCGGTTAAACGCCTTCTTGACGAACCCGCGCTTTACGAAAGGATGGCCGCGGCTGTAAATCCATACGGGGACGGCAGGGCGGCGGAAAGGGTAAAAGCGGCCTTACTTCATTACTTCGGCAGGGGACCGCGGCCGGCCGACTTTTATGCGGTTAATTAGCTTCGGCGGACTGCACGGGAAACCTTTATGGGGGATGACGACATAAAAGTTTTTGGCCGCCGGGAAGGAATATAACGTTATTTGTAGAAATATTCTATCCGGGGCGAATTGATTTTTTGAGCATCGGGAAGGAAAAAGGTATTTCTTGTAGAAACTATCTTTGAAGTTAAAATATGAACTATGGGGCCAGCCCAGCTAGGTGCGAGTGGGATTCTTTTTTGTCTGTATTTGCGATTTTTAGTACAAGCGGCCTTGACTGGAGGAAGACGGTGTCCGGCAAGAATGATGTTGGTAAGCCGTTTAAGGCGTTCGCCCTGGCCTCGACGATTGCGGTACAGTTTGCGGTCAGCGTCCTTTTAGGTTTTTGGTTGGGGAGCTTTTTAGACAGAAAACTGGGCACCCAGCCATGGTTGATGCTGGGAGGGCTTCTCGGCGGCATCGCCGCCGGTACGGTGGGTTCCTACCGCTTGGTTTCAGGAATTTTCAATAACAATAAAAAAGACGGCAGGTAACGGGAGAAAGAAGCGTGCGCAGTCTTGAGCTCGGTGTCTTGTTCAGGCAACTTGTGCAGGGGTCGGTAGTAATACTGATTCTTTCGACGGTTTCGATGTTCTTTTTGGAACCTTGGCGCCCGGTGCTATTGGGATTCAGCCTGGGGGCGGCTCTAAGTATTCTTAACGGCTGGCTGCTGGTCAACAGCATTCAAAAACTGGTGGCCTTCATACTGCAAGAGAGTCGTGAGTTTGCTCAGGTGCTGTATATCATGGGCATGGTCGTACGCTGGCTGGTGCTTTTTGCGGTTCTCGTTTATATCGGCTGGAGCGGATTGTGCAATCTGCTGGGTTTACTGGCCGGTTTTTTTGTTCTTCCGTCCCTGGCGGTGGCAAAGGTCATATACATTTTGCTCTCGCCAAGGGTAGACAGTAAATACAGCTAAGGTTTTTAACCAGGCAGGGGGTGATGTTCCAGGTTTATTAGTTAAACATCTAGATAAAGACTGTGGTTCCATTATTGTTTCGCTCTCGGTTCTCCAAGTGAAGTGTCGTGGTGAAGGGAGGTGATGGAAGTTTGAGGCGCAGGAGTATGATTGTCCTGGCTCTGTTATTGGGTGGGATTGTCCTTTCAGTTTCCGGATGCGGCGGGGACTTCAGCATTGAGAAAACCCACGAAGCTCTCAACTTCTGGGGAATGCCGCACCACAACTGGCACATCGGCCACGGTGCTTTCTGGCAACTGAATCCGGCCACACTTATTTGGACCTGGGTAGCAATGGCGCTGGTTTTACTCCTGTTCTTATTGGCGGTAAGGGGGGCCAGTGTTGACCGGCCTACCAAGCTCCAGTCCACGTTTGAAATGGTAATGGAATTCTTGCGGAGCCTGATCGACGATACCATGTCCAAAAAAAAGGGAGACAATATTTTCTTAGTCATTGTGACCTTCTTCATCTTCATTCTCATGTGCAACCTGGTGGGTCTTTTACCCACCGGCATTGCACCCACCGCCGATCACCACACCACTTTCGGTTTCGCGCTGATCACACTCTGCCTCGTATACGGTATGGGTATCAAGTACAAAGGCGTCGGCGGGCACTTCAAGCATTTTTTACAGCCTTTCCCGTACTTCCTGCCCATCACGCTGATTGAGGAGTTGGCAAAGCCGGTCACACTGGCCTTCCGACTTTTCGGCAACATGAAGGGTAAAGAGATCATGATCTTGGCCCTCCTGGGGCTGATTACGGGCTGGACCGAAGTCTGCGGGGGATTTCTTGCCTCCCTGGTGTGGTTGTTATTCTGTATATTCGTGTCTTTTATCCAGGCGTTCGTATTCACCATGCTGAGCATTTCGTATGTAGCCATGGCGGTTTCAGAAGACCATTAGGAACCAGTTAACCGACAACAATTTAATAGGGTTTTCAACACCGAAAAACGATTGTGTACTTTAAAACCAAACAGGTATTTTTTAAGGAGGTATTTTTTGATGGAAGTTGGTGCTGCTGC
>JAGUUY010000056.1 GCA_020063185.1 Bacillota bacterium | reverse complement strand
TTTATTCTCTCCGCTGCCCCGCCTTTTATTTGGTCGCGGATTGCATATTCAAAAGCCCACCTTAATAGTTTTTAGGGAAAAGCTTATCCCCCGGAGGGATGAAAATGCGGGTGTTTTATGTAAGCTTAACAGCCTGGCGGCAGGTTCTTTTGCTGGTTTTTTGCGTATTGGGGACCGCCGGATTTTTCACCCTGGCCATGCTCCGCGAGCCGGCTGCTACCCCCGTCAGCGCCAAAAACAGTCCCATTATTTACCGCGTCGACACGGATAAAAAACTCGTCGCCCTTACTTTTGACATCAGCTGGGGCACGAGAACACCCGGCCCCGTCCTGGACATCTTGAAAAAAGAAAAGCTCCGGTGCACTTTCTTTCTTTCCGGACCATGGGTGAAAAAGTACCCTGAGATCGCCAAGCGGATCGCTGCCGACGGTCACGAAATCGCCAGCCACGGTCACAGGCACATCAACCTCAGCCAACTGCCCGAGGACGAGATCAAAAACGAGATTAAACTGGCCCATAACCTCATCGTTGCGGTTACGGGGAAAGAACCGAACTTGATCCGGACCCCGAACGGCGATTACGACGCCAAAGTCCTGCGCGCCGCAGCGGCGGTCGGGTACTCGGTAATCCAATGGGACGCGGATTCCCTCGACTGGAAAAATCCCGGGGTCGACACGATCATCAGGAGGGTGACGACACTTACCAAACCCGGCAGCATAGTCCTCATGCACGCGAGCGACAGCTGCCGGCAGACCGACACGGCCTTACCGACGGTAATTGCCGAACTCAGGAAGAAAGGTTACAAAATAGTAACGGTATCGGAACTCCTTCGCCACGGCCCCGGGGTAATAGAATGAAATAGCAGGGAGGTTGCTCCTCCCTGCTATTTTTTCACGGGTGTCATGCGCTCGTTCATTTCGCCCAACTCTTTGGTAAAGGCGGAGATGGGCCGACCTTCTTCGATTCCGCTCGCAATTCGCTGGAGCCTGGTGAAAACATCGGGATCCGTGCTTACCATGACCCGTTCCAGACGGGGTTCAGTCTTTTTCAACCTTTCCGCCACCTGCTCCATTACCCGGTTTGTCTGCTGGCGCTCAACGCCGTCTTTCAGGTCCAGGCCGACATAGCACGTATTTCCGGCCAAAACGATAGTGGCCCTCTGGACACCCTCGACTTCCCTGGCCTCTGACGCCAGGCTGTCCGCCAGCCGGCTGGTCTCTCTCGGATCCGTGGGCATCGGCTTTCTCTCGGGCGCCGGGGTCACCGGACTCGTCGGCGCCGGAGACCGCGCCGGTTCGCGTTCGATACGGCAGCCCCCGGCGAAGCAAAGGCCCGCCACAAGGAACAAGAGCACAACCCCGAATAGAATCCTGGATCGTTTCATGTACCTCACCTCCCTCTATAAACTCATTTCCTGGATGATGCTGGACATTAATCGGCTGTTGCCGGCACTGTCTGCCGCAAGCAGCCTTGACACCGAAGTTTCACGGGCCGCAGGCACAATGGAATTCACGTTGTTAGTATCCCTTGCCGGTTACCGGCTATTCCAGGACGATAATGGCAGGCGGACTTTCAACAGGACCGAAATTTTTTAAGCCTGAGCTTGGACATTCGCATTGGGGCTGGAAGTCCGGGTGGCTTAAATGGATGGAGTATGGGGTTTCAGGCAACACCCGCGCCTCGGGCACGGCGGTGCCTAATTAACTGGTCGACCTACCGGCGCCGCCACCAGAGGAAAAATATCAGCGCCAGGACAAGGGCGACCACGATGGCTATGTCAAAGTCGTGGAACCACACGCGAAGGTCCTCCCAGTGGACCCCGAGTTTATACCCGAGGTAGGTAAGGAGAAGACTCCACGGCAGTGAGCCCAAAAATGTGTAGACCACGAAGCGTCTGAAGTGCATCCGCGATATTCCCGCCGGCAGTGAGATGAAAGTACGGATCACGGGGAGTAATCTGGTAAAGAAAACTGTGGCTTCGCCCCACCGGGCAAACCACCTGTCCGCCAGGGCCAGCTCACGCTCAGAAATCAGAAAGTAGCGCCCGTATTTTTCGATGAACGGGCGCCCGCCCTTCATCCCGATATAGTAGGACGCCATCGAACCGACCGTCCCGCCCACGGTTCCGGCCAATACGGCAAGGATGAAATTCAGTTGGCCCTGAGCGACAAGAAATCCTCCGAAGGGAAGGATAACTTCACTGGGCAGAGGGATGTTGCAGCTTTCGATCGCCATGCCCAGCGCAATGCCCCAGTAACCCAAGGAGGCAATGTATTCGGTCGTCAGGCTCACTATCTTATCTAACATGCACTATCTCCCTCCAAAGCGCACAAAAAAACCCCTTTAACGGGGTTTGCGGGTCAACCGCTTTAATTACAAACCCAAAGACCGGCGTAACAGACGGTACTTGACCGAAACCGCGGACACGGAGACACCGTATTCCGCTGCCAGGCGTTCTTGCTTAACCGCACGGTTCCCCTCCAGGCGCGCAATGGCGTAAACAATTGCCGCGGCCCAAACCGCCACTTTTCTCACCGCAGGCGCGTTTAACGTACAAAACCTGAACCAAAGCTTCAGGCCTTCCCCCACCTGTTTGTGCTTCCCGCGCTTTTTGAGGTCTTTGGCCACAAGCCTTGCCACTTCCGCATACTCCGGCCGCGACCAACTGAAACCTTCGAAGCCGGCTTTTCTCCCCTTGTCTTGGGTTGCGCCGGGCGCATCCTCGCCGTTGGTCTCCCGTACCACCCGGCCGAAGAATTCCTTCCAACGCTCGCGCCGCACCCGGCTGCGGATAATCTCGCGGAGAATGTGCTCTTCAAGTAAAAAGATCAGGGTGTTAAGTCTTTCACCCCATATGTCTTCACCCTTGCCGCCGGCCTGCCCTCCCGACCCCAAGGTAGCCGCCCAGGCGGTAATACGGTGTGCACGCTGCCGGAAATAGTTGGTCCAGTCGGCCTTCCTCCGCCCGGCCAGCCGCTTGAAAGCAGCGAAGTCCCTTTTCAACCAGGATAAGAGCGTGTCCTTGACTTCCGGGGGAAGGGATATTCCGGTGGTGGAAAACTCATACTCCTCGCCGACCCTGAGCACGCGGAGGTAAAGTATGCTGCCTTGAGTCACGTCGGCAGGGTTCTCAAAACCCCGGACGTGGAAAGTTTTTGCGGTTAAAACGTCCTCCAGCAGAACGTCCTGATCACCCACCGCTTTAACCTCGTAAAAAGCGCTGGGGGCATCCCGCCACCATTCCAGTAACGCGACTTCCTGATCGTTCAAACCGCTGGCCGCTTGACGATAAATCTCGATAATGGTCTCCTTCCCGGCAACCGGATAATCAAAAATAAACCACTCGAAGCAACGCTCGCTGATAAACTCGTCGTCCAGCGAAAAAAGGCTGCCGGCCATACCGCTGAGGTACAGGTGCTGAGCCCAGATCGCCGCTTCGTTAAATGCCGGTTGCTGCGCGAAAGAGCCTAGTTTTCTTTTCAGCTCCCGGGCCGTAACGCGCCACCTCATCTGCCCGAGAGTAATGACCTTACCTGAGCAACAGCCGTAATAACTCCGGCCGCTGCCGCAAGGACAAAGTGGAGAGTTTGGTGTTCCTATTGTGACAAACCTCCTTGAGGACCATCTATTGGTCTAATTAATATATTCCCCGCCATGTTTATTTTTCCTTCATCCGTCTCGATTTTTGTCAACCATCACCAAGAAGGTATTCTGCTCTTTTTGGTGAAATACTACCCTGAAAACAGGTCCGATGTCCGACGGCAAGGACCGGGAAACACAGGTACAATTTGATAATCCCTTAACAGAATGACCCTATCGCGTAAAATATATCATCATTATCGATGGCGCCGCTTGCTTCATGGCCGACTGCCCCGGACAGGGGTTCAAAGTTGCAAGTTAGAGGCAAGAATGTTTAGTGGGGACCGACCGGGTTATTTGAGAAAGAAATCTGTTGGGGTGTAATATTGCGTAAAGTATTCCTGATTGACACCAACAGCCTGGCACACCGGGCCTTTCACGCCATTCCGCCGCTTACCACCAGGGAAGGGCAGCCCACCAACGCAGTTTTTGGGTTCACCAGCATGCTGATCAAGCTGTTGAAGGAATTCCGGCCCGATGTTGTGATTGCCGCTTTCGATAAAGGAAAGTATACTTTCCGCCACACCCTGGCGGATTCATACAAGGCACACCGTCCTGAGACGCCGGATGACCTCCGGCCCCAGTTCCCGTTGATTAAAGACGTCCTGGGCGCAATGAGAATTCCGGTAGTCGAAGTGGATAATTTCGAAGCCGACGATATCATCGGCACTCTCGCTTCCCGGGCCGAAGCGGAAGGCTTTTGCACGCTAATCGTCACCGGGGACCTCGACACGCTGCAGTTTGTATCGCCCAGGACCTCGGTCCTGCACACCAAGAAGGGGATATCGGAAATAGCGACCTACGACGTGGAAGCCGTCAGGGAACGCTTCGGGGTCGACCCGCAGAAATTGCCCGATTATAAAGGCCTGGTGGGGGACAGTTCGGACAACATTCCCGGCGTACCCGGTGTAGGGCCGAAGACTGCCGCCGCTCTGCTGCAAAAATACGGCAGCCTGGAAGAGGTACTTAGAAACACGGCCGACCTCCCGGAAAAACTTAAACTAACACTGGCCCGATACGGCGAACAGGCCCTTCTGTCCAAACGTTTGGCCACTTTGGAAATAGACGTCCCGCTGCCGTTGGACGTGGATTTTACCTGGCCCGGGCCGGAACCCGGCGCCGCAAACGAAATTTTTCACCGCCTGCAGTTCCGCTCACTCCTTAAAAAGCTTCACGACCTGGGGTACGCAACCGCGCCCCCTGAAGCACAGGTATCCGATCAACGGGCGGTTACCGGGCTCCGCCCTTCCGCCGGGAACATGCACAAATTGGGCAGGCGTTTGAAGGGTACGAAGACGGCGGCAGTTTACCTGGAGGCCAAACAGCACGCGGCGTGCGCGTTATGCACGGACGCGGAAACCGTATTTACCGCGGAGGGGGCCGAAGATACAGCGGCCCTGCTTAAGGCCGCCGCTTTAGTTCCGGAGCTGAAGCTGACAACATTTAACGTCAAAAAGGCGCTTCACCTGATGGGTCCTTGCGGCCTGGCGCCTGACAAGTTTTTCTTTGACGTGATGCTGGCAGCCTACCTGCTCAATCCGGGTATCCCCAATCGCCTGGCGGATATCTCCTTCGAGCACGCCGGCGTCCATCTTCCGGAAGCCACGGGCCCGGTGGAAAAGGCCCTCATTATTTACGAACTGACCCCGGTACTCGAGACCAAGCTCCGCCTTCAGGGGCTGGACCACCTGTTCCAAGAAGTGGAACTCCCTCTGGCGGCGGTGCTTCAGGCCATGGAGAGCGCCGGCGTGGCGGTTGAGACTGCGGAACTGGCCGCCATCTCGGCCGAACTGGGAGAGCGGATCGGCTTACTCTCGGACGACATTTGCCGTCTCGCCGGCCGAAGCTTCAACCTGAATTCACCGCGTCAGCTCGGATTGATCCTCTTTAATGAAATGGGCCTCAAGCCCGTAAAAAAGACAAAAACGGGATACTCTACGGATGCTTCGGTGCTCGAGAAGTTGACCGAGCACGAAATTGTGGCCAAGATATTGCTTTACCGGCAGCTGGTAAAACTTAAAAGCACATACGCCGATGCCCTGATGCGACTCGTTAACCCCGTGACAGGACGTCTACACACTACCCTGTACCAGACGGTGACGGCTACGGGGCGGCTTTCCTCCGCCGAGCCGAATTTGCAGAACATCCCGATACGGGACCCCCTCGGCCGCAGAATCCGGCGTGCGTTCGTCGCCGGCATGCCCCAAAGCGTCCTGCTCAGCGCCGATTATTCGCAAATCGAGCTGCGGATCCTTGCTCACCTATCGCGTGACCCGCTGCTCCTCGACGCGTTCAGAACCGGGGAAGACATACATGTCCGAACGGCCGCAGAGGTTGCGGGCATCGAACCCGCTGCGGTAACGGCCGAAATGCGCTCGCACGCCAAGGTTATCAATTTCGGTATCATTTACGGGATGAGCGATTACGGCCTGGCGCAGGAACTGAAAATCGAACCGGGTGAGGCCCACCGGTATATTCAAAGCTATTTTAACCGCTACCGATACGTCAAAGTTTTTATCCAGGACACCATCCGGTCGGCCCGTGACCGGGGTTACGTTACCACAATATTGAACCGCCGCCGCAGCATTCCGGAACTGCTCAGCCCAAATCGCATGCAGCGGCAATTAGGCGAACGCCTGGCCGTTAACACGGTGATTCAGGGAAGCGCGGCCGACCTGATCAAAAAAGCCATGGTCGACATTCACCGCGAGTTGCTGCGTCTTGGGTGTAAAACGCGAATGGTGCTGCAGGTGCACGACGAACTTCTTTTTGAAGTCCCGAAAAAGGAACTCGGGGTGGTCGCTCCCATGATCAAAGCGAAAATGGAAGGGGCCCTGGACCTGGATGTGCCGCTGACGGCGGCGCTCAAAGCGGGACCTAACTGGCACGACGTGGAAAGGATTGAGTTTTAGGCTTGCCCGAACTTCCGGAAGTCGAAACGATCAGACAGCAGCTCGAAGCATTGGTTTCCGGCGCAGGGATTTTAGGCGGCACCGTTTACCTGCCAAAAGTGATCCGTCAGCCATCCCCCGAAGTCTTCGCCGACCTGATCAGCAATCGTAAGATTCTTTCCGTGACGCGGCGCGGGAAGTACCTTCTCTTCGGCCTGAGCGGCGGTTACACCCTGGTGATTCACCTCCGGATGACCGGCCAACTTATCTGCGAAAAAGAAGGCGCGCCGCCGCCGCGCCACACCCACCTCATCCTGCACCTTGAGCGGGACCGCCGTTTGCGGTTTACGGACCTGCGGCAGTTCGGCCGGGTGTGGTTGCTGCCCGCGTCGGACACAAGAAGTCAGGCAGGAATGGAGAAACTAGGACCGGAACCCCTGTCGCCCGAGTTCACGGAAACGTATTTCGCGACACGCCTGAAGAACTCCCGCCGGAGCCTCAAGCCGTTGCTGCTCGACCAGCAGGTAGTGGCCGGAATCGGCAACATCTACGCCGACGAAGCGCTTCACCACGCCGGCCTGCACCCCAACCGCAGGGCCGACGGCCTGAACAGCCGGGAAGCGAAAGCATTGTACCGCGCGGTGAAGGAAGTTTTGCGCGAAGGCGTCTCACACCGCGGCACCAGCATTCGCAACTACCTGGACGCCGAAGGCCGCGCGGGGAGGCACCAGGACTTTCTCAAGGTACACAACCGCGCGGGGCGGCCGTGTCCTCGCTGCGGAAGCACGATTGAGAAAATAAAGTGCGGTGGAAGGGGAACGTGCTTCTGCCCTTCTTGCCAGCCTAACGCGCGGTAACGCGCTTTGGAGCCTTTACGGACCGGGAGGTGTTTATGCAAGTTATCGGACTCACCGGGAGCGCGGGGACCGGAAAAACAAGCGTCGCGAAATACCTGAAATCTCTTGGCGCCGAAGTAATTGAGGCTGATGAAGTGGCGCGAAAACTTACGGCGCCCGGACAGCCTCTTCTGGCAAAAATTCTGCGCGTTTTTGGGGCTGATGTGGCGCTGCCCGACGGTTCCCTCGACCGGGCGGCGCTCCGGCGCATGATTTTCAGCAATCCGGACGCCAGAGAACGACTGGAAGCTATTACCCACCCAAAAATAATCGCGGCGATCGAAACCTGGCTTGCGGAAGTCCGTCGCCGGACCCCCCCGCCCGAGGCGGCGGTCATCGAGGCGCCCCTCTTGTTGGAGACCGGTCTCGACCGTTTGGCGGACGAGGTCTGGGTAGTGATCGCCGAGCCAGAAGCAGTGATCCGAAGGCTTGTTGCCCGGGATAGGATAACGCCCGAGCAAGCACAGGCGATAATCGCCGCCCAGATGCCGCAGCAAGAAAAAATTCAACGCGCTAATCGCGTAATCGACAACAGCGCCGGTTTTAATCATACCCGCGACCAGGCCGCATACTTTTACAAAAAACTCCTTGAGGAACAGAATGAAGGACAGCGGTGAAGACTAGAGTCAACCCCGTACTGACGGCAGTACTGATTTTGGCGGCCCTAATTCTGGCAGGTCACAAACAGGCAGGCAAGCACCTGTACCCCCTTGAGTACCGGGAACACATCTTTCGCCACGCCGCCGAGAACGGCCTCGAGCCTTTTCTCGTGTCCGCGATTATTAAGGTGGAAAGCGGTTTTCGGAGTGACGCCCTCTCCCCGCGCGGCGCAGTGGGTTTAATGCAACTCATGCCTCAGACCGGCGAGTGGGTAGCCGCGCAGCGTGGCGAGGCGTACGCCCCTGAACTTCTTCTGGATCCGGAGACGAACATCCGCTTCGGCGCCTGGTACCTGGCGTACCTCAACCGGGAGTTCGGGGACGCCGTAATAGCTCTGGCCGCTTATAACGGCGGGCGGGGCAACGTAATAAAATGGCTTTCGGAAGGGACCTGGTCCGGTGCTGCGACCGACCTCGACCAGATACCATTTCCGGAGACCAGACAGTTCGTACGCAAAACGGTGTGGACCGAAAAAGTTTACGCCTACCTTTACCAGGAACGTAACCGCTCTTAACGAAATACGGCTCGCCAAAGTTCATAGCATTCTCAGGCGTAAGGCTATGTTTGTTCATTTTTGCAACTGTCAGCTTCTGTTTCATATCCTAGGAGACCGCTGCAAAACTACGCCTGACTGTTTCAGAAGTCGGAAGCCAGAAGTCAGACGTCAGACAATTCAAGAGAAATCAGCATGGATATCTGTAAAAATTCTTGCTTCTGACATCTTGCATCCGAATCCGATTTCGGCCTCCGGGACCTTTTCTAAAATTAACTGCCGAAAGCCTTTGGGTGTACTTCTACAGGTTAGTTAATTTGTTTTGCAACACTCTCCTGGATTACTGTCTTACAAAAAAGATAAAGTACCTACAATAAATTACCAAATAATATTTTAATGCCAATCACCCGATAATTGTCAGATAATTTGTATTATAATAATTAAGAAAGAATCTTCAACCGGCGCAGGATTGATCTTGGCGGTCGGCGGTGAAAAAGGCAGTAAACCAATGCGCCAAATTAACCATGCATCGTAGCTACACTGCAGCACCATTTTTTTGATAACCTTCACGGAACCAGCCTTTGCCCGGATCCACGAGCAATTCACCGCCACTTACTTTGCCTGCGCCGGTTGATACCAAGAATAATACTTTATCGCATTTGCGGATTTCCAAGAGCCACAACTTCCGCGCAGCGCGGGCAGAGTTCGGGGTGGCCCGTGTCATGCGCGGTTTGGTCGCCATAAACCCAGCACCGGGCGCACTTGACTCCGGTGGTCCGCATAACGGATACCGTTAACTCGCCTTGCGCCCACGCCCCGGCCGGCGCGTCGGCCCCTTCGGGCGCCACGGCCAACCGGGAAACGATGGTTATCGTCCTCAGTTCATCCGCCCAGGCCTTAACAAACCTGTGTGTTTCCCCGGCGGCGTAAAGCTCCACCTGCGCTTCCAGAGAGTCACCGATGGTCTTTGCCCGACGCGCTTGTTCCAATGCCTCTAAAACAACGTCCCTCACCCACAGCAGGTGTTCCCAGCGAGCTTCAAGCGCATCGTCCTCGAGATACCGGTCCTCAAGCGGCGGCATGTCAAGCAACTGTACGCTGGCCGGTTTTTCTCCGGCCACCGGCACATACCGCCAAATTTCCTCGGTGGTGAAAGCCAGAACGGGCGCCAGCAGGCGCAACAACGTATCCTGTATTTCCCGCAGCACTGTCTGCGCCGCGTGGCGTTTCACCGAATCCTGAGCCTCGCAGTATAGTCTGTCCTTCAGTACGTTGAGGTAAAAGGCGCTCAGGTCCACGACACAAAATGAATGGACCGCGTGGTACACCACGTGGAATTCGAAATCCCTGTAAGCGTTAAGAACACGGCGCTTCAACCGCTCCAGCCTCGAAAGCGCGAACCGGTCGATTTCGGGAAGCTCCCGGTAAGGCACGGCCTTTTTAGCATCAAAATCGTACAGGTTGCCCAGCAGAAAACGGAACGTATTCCTGATTTTCCGGTAGGCCTCGGCGATTTGCTTCAATATGTTTTCGGACGCTGCAAGGTCCCCCCGGTAATCCGCGGAGCAAACCCAGAGACGAAGGATGTCGGCTCCCAGTTGCTTGATCACCTTCTGCGGCTCAACCACGTTGCCGAGGGATTTGGACATTTTCCGCCCCTGTTCATCCACGAGAAAACCGTGTGTAAGCACCGCCCGATAAGGCGGTTTCCCGGTTACCGCGACGGCGGTGGAGAGGGACGAGTTAAACCAGCCCCTGTGCTGGTCGCTCCCTTCAAGGTAGAGGTCCGCGGGCCAACTCTGTTCCGGCCACGGTGAAGGCTGGCGGATCACCGCCCAGTGGCTCGAACCCGAGTCAAACCAGACATCCATGGTGTCGTTTTCCTTGTTGATGCCGCCGGCGCTGCAGTCAGGGCAGACGAAACCCGGCGGCAATAACTCCTCGACCGGGGTACTGTACCACACATCGGAACCGTGCTTCCTGATCAGCCGCTTGAGGTGTTCGATGGTTTCATCGTTGATAATCTCTTTGCCGCAGTTGTTGCACAGAAAAATGGTAAGCGGCACGCCCCACAACCGCTGGCGTGAAATACACCAGTCCCCCCGGGCGGCGACCATGTTGTATATGCGTTCTTCCCCCCACGCCGGAATCCACTCAACTTCACGAATAGCCCGCAGGGCGGCCTCCCTGAAACCGTCGATGGAAGCGAACCATTGCTCGGTCGCGCGGAAAAACACCGGTTTCTTGCAGCGCCAGCAGTGAGGGTACTGGTGTCGGACCCGGTCCGCAGCCAATAGCCCTTCCCGCCGCTCCAGTTCTTCGATGATCGCGTTGTTGGCCTTCGTGTAGAACATCCCCGCGAAGGGACCGCCCTCCGCGGTGAAAAAGCCGCGCCCGTCTATGGGTGATAATACCGGCAGCCCGTATTTTTTACAGGTTATGAAATCCTCGTGGCCGTGGCCGGGTGCGTTATGCACGCACCCGGTACCCTGTTCCAGCGAGATGTAATCGCCCAGCACTACCAGCGAGTCCCGTTCGGCAAAAGGGTGGCGGCAGACTATACCTTCCAGTTCCCGCCCCATGTACTCGGCTTCCACGCTACCCGTCCCGGCCCCTATCGCCTTTAAAAAAGGGGTCGACAGTTCCCTGGCCACCACGTAAGCGACCCCGCCAACCCGCACGGCGCAGTACAGAAAGTCGGGATGCAAACAAATCGCCACGTTGGCGGGAAGCGTCCACGGCGTGGTCGTCCAGATTACGAAGCAGGTATCCGGCGGCAGTAGACCCTTCCCGTCGACAACCTTGAACCGGACGTAAATAGACGGGGATTCCTGTTCCCCGTATTCCACTTCGGCTTCTGCCAGCGCCGTTTCACAGGTCGCGCACCAGTACACGGGTTTCAGGCCTTTATAAATGTATCCCTTTTTGGCCATTTCCCCGAAAACCTCAATTTGCCGCGCTTCGTATTCCGGCATCATTGTTAAATAAGGGTTTTTCCAGTCACCCCGGACCCCGAGCCGTTTGAACTCCTCCCGCTGGATATCGACGAACTTGAGGGCGTAGTTTTTACAGTGCCGTCTGAAATCAACCGGATTCATCGCGTGGCGGTTGATACCAAGGCTTTTTATGGCCTGCTGCTCGATGGGCAGGCCGTGGGTATCCCAACCTGGAACGTACGGCGCGTTAAAACCGCTCATCGAGTGGTACTTGACGATAATGTCCTTGAGCACCTTGTTCAGCGCGTGCCCCAGATGGATGTGTCCGTTGGCGTAGGGCGGTCCGTCGTGGAGAATGAAGCGGGGTCTTCCGGCCGTCTTTTGCTGTACCAGGTCGTAGATTTCAATGCTTTCCCAAAACGCCATAACTTCGGGTTCTTTCTGCGGCAGGTTGGCCCGCATTGGAAATTCCGTTTTGGGCAGATTGAGCGTACTGCTCCAGTCCATTCGTTTTCCTCCAACGGGAGAAGCACTGAGTGCCGGTGTTTACCAAGGCGCCGTGCTACTCAGGCCTCCCGACAATATTAAACCTCTCATCGCAAGGGACGAGAGGTTTTTCCCGTGGTACCACCCTAATAACCCAGCACTCAAAAAAATACCCGAACTCAACCGGCAAAATAAACAACTTGACACCAAACACGCTTCGGACTATGCGCAATTCTGACTTGTTGAGTGCTGGGTGCTTTATGCCTGTAACGCGGCAAACCGCCCGAACTTATTAAGATGTGGGAAACGTGATGTCGTAAGTAGGATCGCTTCTCACTTCCCCGCTTCTGTTCGGTCCGGGGCCTCACGGGTGATCTTCGCGCGGTCTCAACCGCCCGGCTTCCACCGTCCCGGGCTCGCTTGGGCCGGTCACCGCCTGGCTCCCGTTCATCGGTAATATGCAAAACAGGCTGATTCCGGCCTGTTTGGTTATCACACCTGACCTTTATTATATCCGTACTAAAATCCTCTGACCATAGTTACTTTTTCAGGGCCTGCCGGATACGTTGCGCCGCAACGACCGCCTGGAGTCCCTCTACCCGCACCGTTTTTTCGCGGGACGACTCACCGCGTAATATGGACAGCCGGTTTACCGGTACCGTCAGGACATCCCCCAGGTATTTTAAGAGCGCGCGGTTTGCCTTACCGTCAACAGGCGGAGCGTTTACCCTCACCCGGAGGACACCCCCGCTGAAACCCTCCAGACGGCTTGCCGACGCCCGCGGTGTAACGCGTACGTCGAAAACGACCGCGCCTCCATCATCGCGCAGGCACGAAATAAGATCCCCCTCCTGAGCCGCGGTGACCAATGTTTAAAGCAGTCCCACCATGCGGGTGAGTAACCAGAAAACCAACCGCTGTAATATATCCAGTACAAAGAGCGCCACTATGGGAGACAGGTCAATCGCCCCTACCGGTGGTATGAACCGGCGGAAAAAATTGAGGTAAGGGTCGGTAACCTCGTACACAAACCTGAGCGCCGGGTGGTACGGATTATGCCTTACCCACGAAAGAATTACGCGCGCGATAATCAGCGCGCCGTAAACTAAAAAAGCAATGTTTACGGCCCTAAACAGAAAATCCATGTTAAAAATTAATCCCAGCCTTTAATGATAAAATTCTTTGCGTTAGACTATTCTTTTAAGCTTCACAACGGGAACTTAATTCGCGCGCTCGCACCGCCGCCGCCTTAACCGCTTCACAAAGCGCAGCCCTCAAACCCCTGTCTTCCAACGTAAAAAGACCCGCGGCTGTGGTACCTCCCGGTGTCGTTACCCGGTCCCTCAGTGTTGCGGGGTGCTCGCCGGACTCCAGAACCATCTTGGCCCCGCCCAAAACAGTTTGCGCCGCGAGCGTCACCGCCGTTTCCCGCGGGAGCCCCATCCTGACGCCGCCGTCCGCAAGGGCTTCGATAACCATATATACGTATGCGGGCCCGCTGCCGCTCAGCCCGGTCACGGCATCGAGAAGTGATTCCCCGGCTTCCAGAACGAGCCCTACGGAAGAAAAAACGGCTTGGGTCCGCGCGGCGTCCCGCGGCCCGGCGTGGGTGCCCAGGGAGTAAACACTGGCCCCCGCTCCTACCAGGCACGGGGTGTTCGGCATAACCCTGACCACCGGGACCGACACGCCTATTCGTTCTTCCAGCACGCGCAGCGGCATACCGGCGGCAATAGAGATGAGAGTTTTGCCGGCGTGGAAAAACGGACCGACTTCGGCAAGCACCGGCGCCACCATATCAGGCTTAACCGCCAGGACTACGACGTCCGCTTCGCTCACCAATTGGGTGTTGTGCCCAAACGTTCTGATACCCAGGCTTGTTTCGAGCCGTTCAAGACGCGAAGTGTCTACATCGCTGATCAGAACAGCCCCGGGAGCGATGCACCCGCTTTTGACCAACCCCGTCGCCAGCGCCCCGCCCATGGCTCCGGCGCCGATGAGTCCGACTGTCAGCCCGGTCAGCGGCATGCGGTTAACAGCCCCCTTACCCTCGTGCCCACGGGAAAAGACTCTTTTCGGTTTCTTTCAACTCGCTGGTGATGTCGACGTTATTGGGCGCGAAGAGAAAGATGCCGCCGCCGACTTTCTGCACGTTGCCGCCGAGGGCGTACACGGCCCCGCTGACGAAGTCCACCACCCGCCGGGCAAGTTCGGTTTCCACATACTCAAGATTAACCACGACCGGACGGCGGTTTTTCAAGTGGTCGGCGATCTCCTGGGCGTCGTCGAAAGAACGAGGCTCCGCTACAACCACCCGGAGTTGCCGCTGAGAGTGGAGACTCACCACCGCTCCCTTTTTGGACCGGAAAAGGTTGTCCTGCGTTTCCGCCGACACCTGTTCCTCATCCTCTTCATCTTCAAAACCGATGAACCCTAGAACCTTATCCACCAATTTCTTGGCCATGGTCCTTCCCCTTTCCCTCAACGCCGCAAGCCGAAAATTCCAGTACCGACCCGCACTATGTTCGCTCCCTCTTCCACCGCAACCACAAAATCCTGTGTCATTCCCATGGACAGTAAATCCAATTTCAGACCCGGAATAGCCCGGTGTTTCACAGCAAGTTCCCGGAGCGCCCGGAAGAAAGGACGCGCTTCCTCCGGGTTTGCCGCATAAGGGGCGATGGTCATCAGCCCGCATACCCGTAACCCCGGCAACCCGGCAGCCGCCGTTAGAAAATCCCGGACCTCCTCCTCGTACAGACCGTGCTTGGATTTTTCCCGCGCCATGTTTACCTGCACCAACGTGTCAAAGAACGTGCCTTCCTGGACGGACCACCGGTTCAATTCAACGGCCAGTTCCCACCGGTCAAGGCTGTGGATCAGTTTTACCTTGTTGACAAGCAGGCGCACCTTGTTTCGCTGCAAGTGCCCCACGAAGTGCCACTGGATTTCCTGACCGAGTTCCCGGTATTTACGGGAGAACTCCTGGACTCTGTTTTCACCAAAGGCATGAATACCGGCCGCTTTTGCCTTAAGAATGGCGCTTGACGGGACCCCCTTAGAAACGGCGACGACTTGAACCGATACCGGGTCCCGCCCCGAACGCTGTGCCGCCCTGTAGATTTCCGTTTTAACGCGTTCGTAGTTCTCTGATACAAAACGGTTCATTTAAAAAGCTTTTCGGCGAAAAGTTACGCAACTCCTCCCTGAAACGTTAAAAAAGTGGCTAGTTTAGCTCCTCCCACTCGCCCGTAACAAGGTAAACCACGTCCTCCCCGATGTTGGTCGCCCGGTCTGCCACCCGTTCCAGCCTAAGCGCCGCAAGCAGCAGAAACACGTAACACCGGATGTTTTCCGGTTCTTTCTCCATTAAATCCAGGATGGCCTTGAAAGTCCGGTTGTAAAGATGGTCCACTTCGTCGTCGGCGTCACACATCCGGCGCGCCCGTTCCACATCGTCGTTCACGTAGGCGTCCAGCCCCTCTTTAACCATCTGCTGGACCATCCCGCCGATCTTGGAGATGCCCTGGACGGCCACGTCTGCAACCGCCGCGCTGTAGCAGATGATCAAATTAAGGGCGGAGCGGGCGATGTCCACTGCGTGGTCCGCCATACGCTCAAGGTTGATAATGATCTTAATCCCGGTAATGATGACCCGCAGGTCGCGGGCGATGGGCTGCTGGGTGGCGATCAACCGGACGCACCGGTTCTCAACCTCCTCGCACAGCATGTCGACCTGGTCGTCGTTCATGATTACCTGTTTGGCAAGTACCTCGTCCTGAGTAACGAGTGCCTGCACCGCATTAAAGACAGCTTCTTCGACCATGCTGCCCATGCGCAGGATATCCCTCTGCAGAGCCGCCAGTTCTTTTTCTAACGACGCTCGCTGACTTTTCACTTTAAACCAACTCCCCGCAACTAATAAACAATATACTGCAGATTGACAGAAGTCTACCAGAAAAAAGCCCCTTTCGCAAGGGAAATGGCCTAACGACGCCTTTTTAACCAAAACGTCCCGTGATGTAGTCCTCCGTCCGGCGGTCTTTCGGGCGGGTGAAAATCGCCCCCGTTTCTCCGTATTCAATAAGCTCACCCATCAGGAAAAAGGCGGTCGTGTCGGACACCCTTGCGGCCTGCTGCATGTTGTGCGTGACAATGACGATGGTATACCGCTTTTTTAAGTCCTGCAACAACTCCTCAATCTTCATGGTGGAAACGGGGTCAAGCGCCGAAGTCGGCTCGTCCATCAGCAGCACTTCGGGCTCCACGGCGAGGAGCCGGGCAATGCAAAGACGCTGCTGCTGGCCTCCGGACAGGCCGAGCGCCGACCGGTGGAGCCTGTCGCGCACCTCGTCCCACAGCGCCGAGCCCTTCAGACTCACTTCCACAATCCCGTCCAGCCGCCGCCTGTCTTTGATACCGTGGACCCGCGGCCCGAAAGCAACGTTATCGTAAACGGACATTGGAAAAGGATTGGGCCTTTGAAAAACCATCCCCACTCTTTTACGCAGCTTCACTACGTCGACCTGCGGCGCATAGATGTCTTCGCCGTCAAGCAAAACTTCCCCTTCCACCCTGGCCCCCTCGATCAAATCGTTCATCCGGTTTAAGACCCTTAAAAAAGAAGTCTTCCCGCATCCCGAAGGACCGATCAGGGCCGTAATCTCATTCGCCTTAATGTCGATGTTTACTTCCCTCAGTGCTTGCTCGCTGCGATAGTGAAGGTTTAAACGCTTTACCTTAATCCTCGTGTCCATCTCTTCTCCCCGCGCCGTTTTAAACGACCTTACCACCCAGTCGTTTTTGGAGCATTTTAGTTAACGAACCTAAAAACAAATTTAAGAAAAGGACGATAATAATCATCAACGCCGCAGTCCCGGCGGCGATCCGGGGCGCGTCG
>JAGUUY010000076.1 GCA_020063185.1 Bacillota bacterium | reverse complement strand
GTGCCGCCGCCGGCCAGCCAGCGCAGCAGCGGCCGGAAACTGAGCGAAGGAGCGGCGATCGGTCGAGGAAGCGCAACAGGCGTCATGGCGACAGACTGCGGCCTTTTTTCGCATAAATAAAATGAGTGCTGGGTGGGGTCTGTTCTAAGTTCAGCTTAGACGAGATAGACCTTTAGGGTCAGTTCACAGTTCACGGTTCACCGTTAATAGCCGTCAGCCGTCAGCCGTCAGTGTTGAAGACGGTTGGACTGCTTTAACCTGATAGCTGATAGCTAAAAGCTGATAGCTTTGAGTTCATGGTTCATAGTTCATGGTTCGAAGTCCTTCCGTCTCTTGACTGAGGACTTTGGGACTTTCGACTCGGGACTTGTTGTCAGGACAGGCTTATCATCTTCACGCCCATAACGCCGTCTACCTTCGCAATCTCTTTGAGCGTCTCGCCGGGTACAAGGCCGTCGACGGCGAGCAGCATAACGGCGGGGCCGCCGATAATTTTACGGCCGACTTGCATGGCCGCGATGTTGATGTCGTGCGCGCCGATCAACGTCCCGACGCGCCCGATGATCCGGGGCCTGTCCATATGCGGGATATACAGGATATGTCCCTCCGGCACAGCGTCAACGCGGTAGCCGTCAATGGCCACGACCCGGGGGTCCTTTCCGCGTAAAAGTGTGCCGGCAAGCATGTGCTCAGCCCCCGGCGCCGCCACCCTGACCGTGATGAGGCTTACGTAATCCTCCTCCTGTTCCTGGCGGATTTCCGTCGTTCTGATGCCGCGTTTCCGCGCCACATCGTTGGCGCTGACAAAGTTAACCGCTTCCTGCAGAGCGACGCTCAGCACCCCTTTCAACACGGCCGCCGTGAGCAAACTGACATCGTGCCGGGCTATCTCCCCGGTATACGTGGTTTCCACCAGGTTTGTCCGCCCCCCTGCCAACTGCGCGGCGAACCGGCCGAGTTTCTCGGCCAGGGCGACAAACGGCCCGATTTCCGCCAGGACCTCCGGTCTTATGTACGGGACGTTTACCGCGTTGCGCACAAACCCTCCGTGTAGCGCAACCAGGATGTCCTCGGCGATCACTTCCGCCACGCCGAGTTGGGCCTCGACGGTCGACGCGCCGAGGTGCGGCGTCACCACTACGTTGGGGAGAGTTAAGAGAGGACTTTCGCCAAGCGGTTCCTGCTCAAAAACATCAAGGGCCGCGCCGGCGACCTTACCCTCCTTCAGGGCCTCGTAAAGCGCTTTTTCATCAACGATCCCGCCCCGGGCGCAGTTAATGATCCGCACACCGTCCTTCACTTTGGCCAACGCCGCCCTGTCGATCAAATGATATGTTTCCTTGCTCATCGGGATATGAATGGTGATGAACTCCGCCTCGCGAAACAGTGTGTCGAGCGGGACAACCCGGACGCCGAGGTCTCCGGCCCGCTCCTCCGTGATGTACGGATCGTAAGCGATTATTTCCATGTTCATGGCCTGCGCGCGCTTGGCGACTTCGGAGCCGATCCGCCCGATGCCGATCACACCAAGTACCTTGTTGCGCAGCTCGACCCCGACAAACGACTTCTTGTCCCAGACGCCGGCCTTCATCCGGGCGTTGGCTTCCGGTATGTTCCGGGCCAGAGCGAGCATCATCGCCATCGAATGTTCCGCCGCGGCAATGGTGTTGCCGCCCGGCGCATTGGCGACAATTACCCCGCGTGCGGTCGCCGCGCGCACGTCGATGTTGTCGACGCCGACGCCGGCACGCCCGATTATTTTTAGCTTCTCTGCCTTTTCTAACACGGCTGCGGAGACTTTTGTCGCGCTGCGGACAATGAGCGCATCGTATTCCGGAATTACGGCCAGCAGTTCTTCGGGCGTAAGCTTCGGCTTGATATCCAGCACAACGTCCGCCGCTTTTTGCAAAACCGAGAGTCCTTCCGGAGCTACGCCGTCCGTCACCAAGACTTTATACACTCTATTTCCTCCCCGCAAAGACCGCCTGTGCCGCCGCTACCCCGCTGCCGAAACGCACGGGTTGGCCGGCCCGGGCCAGCGAAATTTCCATTGCCGCGATCGTCCCCAGCATGTCCACCGCGTCGACGTAGCCCATGTGCGCGATCCTGAAGACCCGTCCCTTGAACCGGTCCTGCCCCCCTGCCAGAAGGATGCCGTATTCCTGTACCACTATCCGCCGCAGGTCGTCGGCGTTCATTTCTTCCGGCGCCCGGACGCCGGTCACCAGAGGTGATGCGCATACCTCCGGGGCCACCGGTTTTAGCCCCAGCGCGGTCATTGCCGCGCGGGTGGCCGCGGCGAGAGTTTGATGGCGCTGATATACCTGCGCCAACCCTTCCGCGAAGATCATGTCCAGAGCGACGTCCAGGCCGGCGAAAAGCGACACGGCGGGCGTGTAAGGTGTGTTATGCTTAATAATCGATTTTTTAGCCGCCGGCAAGCTGAAATAGTACCGCGGCGACTGCGCCCGGCTGACTGCCTCCCAGGCCCGCGGGCTCACGCTCAGCATGGCTAGTCCCGGCGGGACCATTAACGCCTTCTGCGACGCCGTTACCAGAATGTCGATGCCCCACTCGTCCGCCTTTATCTCCGCCCCGCCCACACTGGACACCGCGTCCACCAGCAGCAGCGCCTCCGTGCCGCGCGTGAGCGCGCCGATGCTCCGGATATCGTTAATCACCGTGGTGGAGGTCTCGTTATGCGTGGCCAGCACGGCTTTGTATTTCCCCTGGTTGAGCCGTTCCCCGACCTGGTCGAGCGCCACCGCCTCTCCCCATTCGAACTCCAGGGTGTCCACTTCCGCGCCGTAAGCCCGCGCCAGCGAGGCGAAGCGCTCGCCGAACTTCCCGGCCACGAGCGCGAGCACCCTGTCGCCGGGGTTAACCGTGTTGGCTACCGCCGCCTCCATCCCCCCCGTACCGGAAGACGTCAGGATGTGCACATCGTTAGCCGTGCCGAACAGCTTTTTCAGCTTGCTTTGCAAGCGTGCGTATAAATCCCCGAAGTCCTGCGTTCTGTGACCGATAAGCGGGCGGGCCATGGCCTCGGCGACCGACGGCGGCACCGGTGTGGGCCCTGGGATTAACAACCGCGTTTTTTTCGCCATCCTTTTTGCTTTCACTCCTGGTTAAGATTAAAAATATAAAGGCCCCCTGAGGGACGATTCACCGACCAACGCGCCTGCCTTAGTTCTATTAGACAGTTGTTTACGCCATAACACTTTCCAGGAAGTACCGGTGGAGCCGGTGGTCGCCGGTCAATTCCGGGTGGAACGCCGCGGCAAGTTTGTTACCCTCCCGCACCAGCACTATTTTATCTTGCAGTCGACAAAGAATTTCAACCCCCGGGCCGGCCCGGGTTATGTAAGGGGCCCTGATGAACACCCCGGGGAAAAGGTCTTTCCCGAGCACCGGGATGTCTAACCCCGCCTCGAAACTGTCCACCTGCCGCCCGAAGGCGTTGCGCCTTACGGTTACGTCCATCAGTCCCAGGCACGGCTGCTCCGAGCCCGCTATATCACGCGCGAGGAGAACCATCCCGGCACAGGTGCCGAAAAGCGGCAGCCCGGCTTTCGCTCTCGCCAGCAGCGGCTCCATTAATCCGAATACGTTAAGCAGCCGCCCGATGGTGGTACTCTCCCCTCCGGGAATAACCAAAGCATCGCATGTCTCGAGTTCGGAGCGTTTCGTAACGAGGACCGTTTTTATCCCGAGGCCTTCGAGCGTATTTTTATGCTCTCTGAAGGCGCCTTGAAGCGCAAGCACCCCTACGGTCATCGCTACCAGCCGCGGTCCTGCATCCGTTCGTGCGCACCAATAGTCGATATCTCCAGGCCGGGCATCGCCTCCCCGAGGTCCCGCGATACCTCCGCTAAAATCTTCGGGTCGTTATAATAAGTGGTGGCCGCAACAATCGCCCGCGCCCGCTTTGTCGGGTCCTTTGACTTGAAAATGCCTGACCCGACAAAGATGCCGTCGGCGCCTAACTGCATCATCATCGCCGCGTCCGCGGGGGTGGCGATGCCCCCCGCCGCGAAGTTGACCACCGGGAGCCGCCCCGTATCCGCTACCTCCAGCACGAGGTGGTACGGCGCCCCCATTTCCTTGGCCTCCCGCATCATCTCGTCCCGCGGCATACCCTTGAGCCGGCGGAGCGCGTCCAT
>JAGUUY010000174.1 GCA_020063185.1 Bacillota bacterium | reverse complement strand
TCGGTGTGCGCCCCGTGGCCCCTAAACGTGCGTGTTGGAGC
Organism: Bacillota bacterium; assembly: GCA_020063185.1. Classification (GTDB taxonomy): domain Bacteria; phylum Bacillota; class Desulfotomaculia; order Desulfotomaculales; family Ammonificaceae; genus SURF-55. The sequence continues at coordinate 3,801 of JAGUUY010000174.1, read as the reverse complement.
AAACTCTCCCAACTTGTGCCCTACCATCTCCTCGGTAATATATACCGGAACATGTTTCCGCCCGTCGTGCACGGCGATCGTATGACCGATCATTTGTGGAAAAATGGTGGAACGCCGCGACCAGGTTTTTATCACCCGCTTCTCCCCGCGGTTGTTCATAGCCTCAACCTTTTCCAAAAGTTTGGCGGAACAAAACGGTCCTTTCTTCAGTGAACGTCCCATGGCCTTGCCCCCTTATTTTGTACGCCTCTTCAAGATGAGACGGTCGCTCTGCTTCGGCTTGCGGGTGCGGGCCCCCAAAGCCGGTTTCCCCCACGGTGTCACCGGATTGCGCCCGATCGGCGACTTGCCTTCACCACCACCGTGCGGATGATCGACCGGATTCATTACGACGCCCCTCACCGTCGGTTTGATACCCTTCCACCGAGCGCGGCCGGCCTTGCCGACCGTAATATTTTCGTGCTCTTCGTTCCCAACCTGCCCTATAGTGGCGCGAGAGCCGATAAGGATCAACCGGACCTCACCGGACGGCATACGAATATGCGCGTAATTCCCTTCCTTGGCCATCAACTGGGCCGAGGTGCCCGCGGAACGCACAAGTTTCGCGCCTTCGCCGGGGTTCAGTTCTATGTTGTGGATTACGGTACCCACCGGGATGTTCTTTAGCGGCAGGGCGTTCCCGACCTTTATATCCGCGTCCGGACCGGAGACAACGACCTGACCCACCTTTAAACCCGCAGGCGCGACAATATAGCGTTTCTCGCCGTCCCTGTAATGCAGGAGAGCGATCCGGGCCGAACGGTTGGGATCATATTCGATCGAGGCCACCCTTGCGGGCACACCGTCCTTGTCCCTCTTAAAATCTATGACCCTGATAAAGCGCTTGTGTCCGCCGCCCCGGTGCCGCACAGTGATACGACCCTGATTGTTACGGCCTCCCTTTTTCTTGTGCGGCTTTAAGAGCGACCGTTCCGGTTCGTTCTTCGTTATTTCTTCAAAGGTCGCACCTGTTACAAAACGCCTTCCAGGGGACGTTGGCTTATACTTTTTTACCGGCACCGAATAACCTCCTTCAAAAATACGCGTTCTTTCGCAGGGCGCGACAACGAGCTTCGCATTACTGCGTCAAACTCGCCGGCCGGGTCCTCATTTTCATTCTTCTTTGTGTCGCAAAGCAGCATAACGACTCCCTTAACAAGTGTTCTTTCGCGTTCCGTGCAAGTTACTCTTCCGCATCTGAGTAACCTGCTTAAGGGTCTTTAAATTTCCATTATTCAGCTGGAGCAGCCTCCGGCTATATGGAAAACTCCTCCGAGAATAGTTCACAGTTCAAAAACTTTTACAGTCCTTCAAAAATCTCTATTTTGTCTTCCGGCCGTAGAGTGACTATCGCTTTCTTCACTTCGGGCGTCCTTCCGGGGGCGCGGCGAATGCGCTTCATTTTTCCTTTCACACGCATCGTGTTTACATTTGTGACCCTTACTTTGAAAATGCTTTCGACCGCTTTTTTAATTTCCGTCTTTGTTGCCTTAGGATCCACGATGAAAGTGTACTTGTTTTCAGCCAGTAAAGACATGCTTTTTTCCGTTACAACCGGCCGCCGAATAATATCGTGTAAGTATTTCACTGTAGTACCTCCTCCACCCGGGCCAGGGCCTCTCTGGTGATCAAGAGTTTCGGGTAGCGCAAGAGGTCGTAAACGTTCAGGTTTCCCACCGGCGAAAACTTTACGCCCCGGAGGTTACCCATAGCGGCCTTTAAAACGTCATCAGTCGCGGCGGTAACCACCAGTGCTCCATTTACCGCTCCAAACCTGGAAAGGAATTGTATGGCCTCTTTCGTCTTCGGCACGGACAAGCGGAGTTCGTCTAAAACGACCATGTTCCCGTCCCGCACCTTCTCGGCAAGCGCGGTTCGAAGCGCAAGACGGCGTGATTTTCGCGGTATGGTATAGCCGTAATCACGCGGGTGCGGTCCAAAAACGATACCCCCGCCGCGCCATATCGGGGAACGAATCGTCCCGTGGCGGGCTCTCCCTGAGCCTTTCTGCCGCCACGGCTTCCGCCCGCCGCCGGCGACTTCCGACCTGGTCTTAGTGTCGTGAGTTCCCCGCCGCTTGTTTGCGAGCTGCATGACAACCACCTCGTGCAAAACCGCGGGCCTGGCCCTCACGCCATAAATGTCCTCGCGGAGATCAATCTCCCCGACTGGATTACCATCCATATCATACAAGCTTACCTTGGGCAAACCCATCTCCTCCTCAGTAACGGTCGTCAGTCATAAGATGCCGGACGTCGAAACCAGTGCGCCGTACATCTTCCGTACTATTCAGCGTCGTGGTCTTTTCCGACCGTTCTGCAGCCACCGTCATGGCTAACATAATATTCCTTAAAAACTCTACGATTCTTTCGCCTCATGTCTTTGCGACTGCCGAAATCCGTCTCCCTGAATTTTCTTACTCACTTCCCTGCCTTGACCGCTTTTTTAATTACCAGCAGGCCGCCGCGCGGTCCGGGTACCGCACCCCTAACCATAAGGATGTTACGGTCCGGTTCTACCTTGATCACTTCCAGGTTCTGCGTCGTTACGCGCTCATTCCCGTAATGTCCGGGCATCCGCCGCCCTTTAAAGACGCGTGCCGGACCTTTAGCGGCAAGCGAGCCCGATCGCCGGTGGTACTTTGAACCGTGCCCCATCGGCCCGCGGTGAAAACCATGCCTTTTGATACCACCCGCGAAACCGCGTCCTTTCGCAGTACCGGCGATGTCCACCTTCTCCCCGGGGTTGAACATGTTAACTTTTATCTCTTGCCCAAGTGAATAGTCCTCGCCGTCAATCACGGGAAATTCCCGCAGATACCTGAAAGGAGCGACCCCCGCGCGTTTAAAGTGCCCTTTAAGCGGCTTGTTGACCAAACGCTCGGGCTTTTCGCCAAAGCCGACCTGAACGGCGTCGTATCCGTCCGTAACCTTTGTTTTCTTCTGAATTATCACGCACGGCCCGGCCTGAATCACCGTTACGGGAACCGCTTCACCAGCCGGCGTAAAGTACTCCACCATTCCCAGTTTTTTGCCGAGAATGCCCTCCATCACGGCCACCTCCGCTTAGGAGACTGCTGCAAAACTGCGCCTAGCTAATTTGGACGTGAGAGGCAGGACGTTAGAGGTTAGACTTTTGGTAGGAATTCGCCTAGCGAATTCCCTTAAGAATTCCAACTTCCGAGTTCTACCTTCCAATCTCCAAAATGCTATGCTTGTTTTTCGCAGCCTCCGGGATATTTACTAAATTTAACCACTGAAAGCTGGCTGGGCTGTTTTTTCCACCGAATTCATTTGTTTTTACAACCCTCTCCTAGAGTTTAATCTCGATGTCTACTCCGGCCGGCAGGTCAAGACGCATTAGGGCATCCACGGTCTTGGGCGTCGGCTCAAGAATGTCGATGAGCCGCTTGTGCGTCCTGATCTCAAACTGCTCCCGCGAATCTTTGTCTTTGTGCGGTGATCGCAGGATGGTGTAAATATTCTTTTCCGTCGGCAGCGGTACCGGCCCCGCAACCATAGCCCCGGTTCTTTTCGCGGTGTCTACGATCTTCTGGGCCGACTGGTCCAACATATAATGGTCATAGGCTTTAAGTCTGATACGAATCTTTTGCCGTGACATATTTTTCAAAAATCCTCCTAACCGGAAGCTATTCTTTCACTCCGGTTACCACACCGCAACCGACCGTCCGGCCGCCCTCGCGGATGGCGAACCGCAGTCCCTCTTCGATCGCGATCGGTGTGATAAGCTCGATGTCGATCT
>JAGUUY010000012.1 GCA_020063185.1 Bacillota bacterium | reverse complement strand
GTCCCAGCGAGGGGCCAACCTGCTCCAGTTCCTGTTGTCCTGGATGCGGAGTTGTTCGCCCAGGTTAAAGATGTCGGCCCGGAGCTCCTGCTGGGACTTGCGAATGGTCCGCTCAACCTCACGCTGAACGCAAACGCTGAGCTGATGGTTGAGGATGCTCCAGGAGCGCGGCTTGGCGATGTCCCTCAGCACGCCGTATTCATTGATGTCCGCTCTGACCTCCAGCTTTATATCCGCCGCCACCCGGTCGCCTTTTACTTTCACTTCTACGTCGGAAAAGAGCCGCCGGATGTCCAGTCCGACTTTTCGGGTCGGCGGGGATCCGGGAAAAGGTACGTCCACCACCGTCCGTTTCACCCGGCCCTGTGCCCAGAGCAGCCCCCGTGTCTCCGTGGGCGAAAGGTAACCGACAAGTCTTCCTTTTTTAAGCACCGCCGTGCCCGCAGCGCGAATGGTTTTTTCGCCGCCCTGTTTTTCGTTTGATGTGGCATTATCCGGTACCAACGTCATCGCCGGAAGAAGGGCCGCCGCGGTTTTACTGTTCAGCCCGGCCAGAAAATCCTTCAACCTTATATCGGTAATTAAGCCGGTCACCGCTTGCTCTTCGACCAGGTTACCGATTCCCTCAGCCGGAATATCGGCCAGCTTGACTTTCGCCGCGAGCAACTCCTTACCGCCGGACCCTTTCACAAGCACCATCCGCGCCGTCCGGCGCGTCTCAAAACCCGGGCCCGGCCGCTCCATGATCACTCTGACGTCCCTTTTCGCCAGGTTTTCACCCAGGACAAGCAACTGCGTTTGGCCGAAAAACAGTCTGCGCGCGGACTCTGAAGTTAAGTTCTGTGTCGCTTCGCCTACGCTTTCCCCGATTGCGGAAAGGTTTTCATAGGGCTTTGAGTCGCCCCCTCCGCCTCCACCCCGGGCGGTCTGCCCCGGTGGCTGCGGTTTTAGAAATTGAGCCGTAACCTCGAGTTTGTCAGCGCCGTTCGGAGCGGCATCAATGGCGACGGCCATCGCCATGCCGAGGCGGTTGAGCTCGATTCTGTCCCAGCAGGACGTACAAATCAAGGCCGCGATGATAACCGCCAGCAGCCTGTAGCGCTTCATTTAACGGCCTCTTTACGAAGTAGCGCCGTTGCCAAAAGTACGGCGGGCAGCCCTATTTCGAACGGTACCAGGAAGTACAGGGGCAATACCTCCGCCAGGAAGGTCGTCATCTGCGCGATATTATCATAAAGGAGGGTCGACAGAGCCACCACAAAAAACACCGCGGCGGGGAGCAGCCCTTTGGACGTCTTCAAGCCCGCAAGTTGTGAAAGGCCGAGGACCCCGGCAAAGAACCAGAGCCCGAACTTTACCGTGACCGCGACCACCCATAAGGGTATGGCGAGGACGTCAAGGCGGTTGAGGAAATCACCGACCGAGACGAACCTGATAAGAGAATATAAGGGAAGTTGGAGGCGCGCCGCTTCGCCGGCATTGAAAACGGCAATTATTCCTGCAATCAGGAAGGATACGGAAAAGGTGGCGATGACCAGTCCCAGAGCGATTTCCCGGGTCAAACGCACACCCGGTTTTACATACGGGAGGAACATCCCGAGCACAACTACTTCCGCCAGCCAGCCTGCCGAGCTGACGGACGCGTCCAGCAGTCCTGGAAGTCCGGCGTGGGATATGATGGGTTTCAGATTCCCCGGCTCCATTTCCGGCGCAACCAGCAACACCACGCCAAGCATAAATACCAGGATTAAAGGCAGCAGCAGTTGGTTAAGTTGAAGAAGAACAGGCAGCCCCCGCCACAAAATGTATACGGCCAGAAGGGCCAGGGAACCGTAAAAAACCGCGCCGGGCGTGGCGATGAGGATGGTCGAATCCAGAAACAGGCTGTGTTCCTGGATAACCGTGGCGGCGACGTGGAAAAACCACCACACGTAAAGGGCCCCCACCGTTTTGCCCAGGACCTTGCCGAGTATTTCGGGAGCGTATTCAATTAAAGTCCGGCCGGGATACCGCCGGTGCAGGTTGACTACGACGTACGCGAGGCCGACGCTCAAGGGCAACCCCAGCCACGGCGCTAACCATGCGCTTTGCTCCGCTTTGACCGTTAAAAAGTTCGGCAAATAAATCATGGCTGTTGCGAAGATGAGAGCAATTACGAGTGTCACCAACTGCCCGCCGGTGATGAACTGAGGTCTGACGGTCTTCACCTCCCCAGAGCAGACAAGACTAGATTTCCGGCGGCTTTACAATGAATGAATCCGCCGTGCCGGCCTTGAAAGTCGGGGCAAGGGGGTAAAAATAAGGAACACCGAAAGACCGCATGGCGGTCAAATGCGCAAGCACAAAGATGTAAAGCACAGTGACCCCGTAAAGTCCGAAAACGGCCGCTCCCAGGAGAAATAATATGCGCAGCACAAGCTGAGCGGTATTAAGAGACTGACTGGGAGCGGTAAAGGAAGCAATGGCTGTAAGACCGACAACAATGATCATCGCGGGTGAAACAATACCGGCTGTTATTGCCGCTTGCCCCAGAACTATACCGCCGACGATGCTGACCGCCTGGCCGATGGGTCTCGGCAGCCGAACGCCCGCCTCGCGCAACCCCTCAAAGACAAACCCCATGGCTGCCGCTTCAACGACGGCCGGAAACGGCACGACTTCCCTCTGATTTATAAGGGAAATCAACAGGTCCGTAGGCATCATTTCCTGGTGGTACGTGGTAATGGCGACGTAAAGGGCCGGCCCCATAATGGAAAGATGCAGCAAAACATACCGAAGACCCCTGATAATGGTTTGCAAAAAAGTATCCTCGTAATAATCTTCGGGGCTCTGCAAGTGTTCGACAAAGATACTGGGGACCATTACGCAAAAGGGCGTCCTGTCGGCAAAGACAGCCACCCGGCCTTCGAGGAGACCCGCGCTTACTTTGTCGGGCCTCTCCGTTATCATCGTTGTGGGAAACAGAGGGTACGGAGACTCCTGCAACAGCCTGGCGATGGTCCCCTGTCCGACTACCCTTTTCACCTGCTTCCCTTTCAGCCTGCGTAAGGTTTCTTGGACCATAGAAGGCATGACCAGTCCGTCCACGTACAAGACGAAAACCGTGGTCTTAGCCAGGTCTCCCATTGATAATTCACAGATGCGCAGCGCCGGCGTCTTCAGTCCCAGACGTACGAGGGCCACGTTATCGCGGGCGCTCTCCACGAAGGATTCACGGGGTCCCCGGGTCACGGTTTCTACACTAGGCTCATCGATACTCCTCTTCGGCGGGCTCAAGGTGTCTAAAGAGAGGCATCCTTTAACCCCGTCCCAGTAAAGGATGGCTTTCCCTGAAAGGAGGTCGTCAACGGCGTCGTTAATTGTTAAGCGGAAGTTGATTGAAGCGTGGGGAACTTGAGTTCGAAGCTCTTTTACGGACAGACCAGGATTTCTGACCAGGGTTTCAACTACTGTTTCCGACAAAATGGTTATGTCGGCAAGGCCGTTTAGGTGCATGAGAACCGCCCGCTTCTTGCCGAAAACGTTCAGGAGCTTTTTGCCGACGATGAAATGACGGCATACCAGGTCGGGAGGATCACCCAATTCTTTTTTAATTGAATCGGCGAATTCAACCGTGGTTAAACCAATAATATAAGAGTCGTCAGGTCCAATCTTCCCAGTCATGTAACCCAACCTTCCTAAAAACAGGGAGACCTGGGGTTAGGTTTTGCGAAATCTTACGCTATTATTAAACATCCGTATTGCCGGACCCACAGCCCTGGCCCAAGTGCCCATGCACCTCAATCGCTGATCTGATTATCTGTTCTGTTCTGTTATCATGTTCAGTTCCATCTCTGTGCTCTCTGTGCCTCCGTGGTGAATCTGCGCCCGCTTTTGATACCCGACCGCCCCTCACAGTTAAACAGAAAAACCCGCGAAGCCTTGATATTCGCGGGTTTGCGCTTTTTCCTATGGTGCGCCCGGCAGGAATCGAACCTGCGCACCCGGCTCCGGAGGCCGGCGCTCTATCCCCTGAGCTACGGGCGCATGTAGCCGTCAGTCGTCAGTGTGTTTAGGCTACGAAATAATTATAATCGAAATGCGGCGTAAAAGCAAGGAAACCAAAACACCGGTGCGCGTCAAGACTTAGTAGGTAAACTCCCAAAAAGAATTTTAATTACATAGACCATCGTACCGAAACGAGTTCACGCAACACATACTTCACAAAAG
>JAGUUY010000079.1 GCA_020063185.1 Bacillota bacterium | reverse complement strand
CCTGGTTCCCACAGAGTTTGAAATTCACACGGCGCTGGCGTTCAAGTACTTAGCTGAGGAAGAAGTGGACCTGGCGGTCATTGAGGTCGGGCTTGGCGGGCGCTTCGACGCCACGAACATTATTTCCCCGGAAGTGACTGTTGTTACCAACGTAACTGTAGACCATACCGATTATCTCGGCGATGACATCCGGCTGATTGCCGGCGAAAAAGCGGGTATTGCCAAACCCCGGGCGCCCATGGTGACGGGAGTCGGGGGTGAAGCGCTGGGGATGATCAAGTGGGCCTGCCGCGCCCAGTATTCCCCGTTGTATATTTTAGGAAGGGATTTTTATACGGTTGAGCGAGGCAGCGATTTGAAAAGTCAGGTTTTCGACGTTTACGGCTGGTGGGGTACAAGCCGGGGATTAACGATCACGCTGCTCGGCCGTCATCAGCGCGATAACGCCGCCCTGGCTGTCGCCGCCGCCCGGCTGCTTGCCGAGAAAGGCCGGCGGCTGGATGAAACGGCGGTGAAAAGCGGGCTGGCGGCCGCGGTTTGGCCGGGCAGGTTCGAAGTTCTAAGCGGGACGCCGACCGTTGTTCTGGACGGGGCGCACAACACCGCGGGGGCGGCAGCGCTCAAGCAGGCTCTTCAAGACTACTTCCCACACCGCCGGCTGGTCCTGGTGATTGGGATGCTGGCCGACAAAGAACGCCGTAAGGCGGTCGAGATCCTATGCCCCATGGCCGCGGCGGTGGTGGTGACACGCCCGCCGGGAACGCGGGCGGGCAACTGGTGGGAACTCGCCGATTACGCCCGGGGCTGCATCGAAGCCGTTTACCGAATCGAGGAGATTGACGCGGCGGTCGCAAAAGCGATGTCGCTTGCGCGGCCGGACGATATAGTTGTGATTACCGGGTCGCTTTATTTGATCGCGGAAGCCAGGGCGCTTTTTGCGGCTCAGGGGGATGTCCTTTGACCTGAGGACAAACGGCAGCAGCCTTGCGCGATTGTTTTCATGCTTGTGGTGCTGCTTCTTGTGGCGGCATGGACGACTACGTAGCAGCTACATTTTGTTCCGGTGAATTGAACAGGGCCTGCCCTGGTTTTTTATTTTTTTTACTAAGGATACATTCACACAGGAATTAAGATTCTTAACGAAGACATACTGATAATAGGGTTTGTGGAGGTGTCGTCTTTTGGAAGTTGATCTGGGCTGGAACGAGTTCAAGTCATTGCTCGGCAAGGGCCTTAAGGCGCTGCGGCTGGTGGGCGTGTCGGATGAAAACGCGGAAGATTTCGCTTACCACATGGGAGAGTTCCTTAACCGCCACATTGACCCGTCAAACCGGGAGCAGCGCTTGCTTAAAGAATTGTGGGACGAGGGGACCACCAACGAGCGCAAAATGCTGGGTTCCATGATCGCCAGATTGGTCGAGCGCGACACTATGGAACGTAAGAAAACCCCCGATGGGCCCATCAAGGCTACAGGAGACCGTAAGAAACCGTGATTTCGGAATTTAGTAATCAGAATATAGACATTCATAACACCTACGGCGTCACCTTTAGAAATCTGAAAATGGACAATCGGCAATAGCCTTTCTTGACCCAGAACTTATTTTCGGGACAGAATTGCTAAAAATAAAATTAAGGATCTAGAACCCTAGAATTTATTTTTGTAGCTCAAAGTTCTGTATTCTTTTTTTGTGTTCTGACCATAGGATTCCTGCCCCCGTAAGCCACTTTGTCTTCTGTATTCTGACTTCTGACCGGTTTAGTCACTCCGAAGCAGCCATTCTATATTCTTTTTAACTTCCCCGCGTGTAATATCCGGTAAACATGGATTTTAACTTGCCGATGCTGCTGGTCAAGGCAAGGTAGATATGGCCGGCGATGGTGGCCGCGGTGAGGAGTGAGAGGTGGTAAAGCAGACTTCTTACCCGGTTCAGGCCGCCAAGCCACTTGACGGGGCGGGCGAACAGCTTCGGGGCATACAGGCAGTAACCCAGGGGCAGCATGACCATCGCCAGGAGCGTCCAGAAGGAATACAGAAACTTTTGCCCCGGGTTGTACTTACGGAAATGCGGCTCCCGCGGGCTCAGGTAGAGCAGGTATTTCAGAAAGCCGGGCGACGCCAGGATATCCCGCGGTTCGGGAATAATCATCCGCCATTCCCGCCGTAGGACGCCGTAATACATGCGGGCCGCGAAACCGGCGGTGAACAGGAAAGCGCTCAGTGAATGAATTGTTCTAACCGCACGCATACTGCCTCCGCTCCGCGGCGGCCGGGTTATATAAAGACCGCTGACTACCAGCGCTATGCCGAGCGGGGCCAGCGCCCAGTGAAAAAATCTGGCGGGCAGGGGGTGCCGCGATTGCATGATAAACCTCCGTTAGAAAAGTTCATGGTTCACGGTTTAGCTTAAAGGGATCGACCTTTGGGTCGGTTCACGGTTTAAGCTAATGCTGCGTGGAATCTGGGTCGGTTCACAGTTCACCAGTTCACAGTTCAGGGTTCCCTAAATTCGAACCTACCCATTCTTCATGCGGTATTAGCAAACCTCGAACCTCGAACTGACCCGTACTTCATGCAGTATTAGCTGAACTTCGAACTGACCCGTAATTAGCGCTGTATTAGCTTGAACTTCGAACTATGATATGGGTGGCGCATGAATAGCACGGATCGAATGAACGGACGATCCGCCCGACCTCAATGGGCTCTTTGGGGTCCGCGATGGGCGTTCCCAACAGGGCTTCTTCGACCGGGCCGGGTCGCCCCGCATCGTCGCGCGGCGAGAAGTTCCACGCCGAGGGGGTGATGATACGGTACCGGCTGATGCGCCCTTTTTCCAGCCGCAAGTAGTGCAGGAGCGCTCCCCGCATGGCGCCGGTCAGCCCGTAGGCTTCGCCCTCTTCCGGTGTTTCAAACCGGGTGAAAACGGGTTCGTCGGGTGCAAGCTCATCGATCCACTGCCTCATGAGCTCACACAGATGGCCGCATTCCGTGACACGGGCAATCAACCGGTCCATGGCGGAAACCCCGCGCCGGTAGCGGCCTAAAACCCAGAGCCGGGCGAGCGGCCCCACCTCAAACGCTTTTCCCTGATAGCGCGGCGCCATGGTCCAGGTGTAGGCCCCGGGTTTCACCGGTCGCGGTTTCGGCACGGGGGCGTCGAGCGGTTCCGTTCCCGGCCGGTCTTCGAAGTAGCTGTGTCGCACGTGCTCGGTAACAGGATCGATTTTAAAATTTGCCATGGTACCGTTTTCCACAACGCCGCCGGGCCAGTGGAAGGTCTTCCGTTCCGGCTCTTTGGGGAAGGCTCCGATAACCAGGAGCCGCTGCGGGCGCCTGCCGAGGCGGAAATATTCCGGATAGCTCTCGGCAATGATTTGCGCGTCAGGAGTCATTTTTTCTTTGATAAACCGGGCGATGACCGACAGCTTGGCCCGCAGGTCGAGGATAACGGCGGCGTCCGGCGGCACGGTCGCACCGCCGGCCACGATGCCGTGCGGAAACGGCGCCTTACCCCCCAGCGTCGTTACCAGTTCGTGGGCAATACGGCTTATATTTACGGCCTCAAAGTAGTGTGTTATGAAGCGTCCCTCAACTTCCGGCGTCAGCCGGTAACCGTGCTTGTAGCGCGGGACGAAGGGCGGTCTTTCGGGTCCGCGCACGTAGTCGGGCAGCGCCAGCATGTAGAAGTGCCGGACATGGTTCTGCAGGATGTCGGCGCCGAAAATCAGGTTGCGGAGCAGGTTGCCGTTTTTCGGCGGCACGACGCCGGCAAGATTTTCGAGCGCGAAGGCGGCGGCCGTCGCGTGCGCGCTGGAGCAAATGCCGCAGATGCGCTCGGTAAAATAGGGCGCGTCGCGGGGATCGCGCCCCTCCAGCATCATCTCAAAGCCGCGGAAAAAAAGCGCGCTCGACCGGCAGTCCACAACTTTGCCGCCCTCAACACGGAGTTCGATGTGCCCCTCGTTGTTGGCCCGCGTGATCGGACCGACAACTACTTTTTCGGTCACTAAGGACTAACCCCTCTTTCGTAGGGCGCGGCGATGAGCTTCGCGTTGCTTCGTCAGTCTCCGCCGTCCGTTTTGGAGGTTAGAGGCAGGAAGTTAGAAGTTAGATTCTTGAAGGGAATTCGCTGCAGCGAATTCCTCCCTTTGATCCGACATCCAACCTCTTGCATCCAACTTCCAAAGTGCTCGCTCCTCCCCGCGCTCCGTTCATGTTACGTTACTGCTTCTAGGAGGCCGTTGCAAAACGGCGCCTGGCTTTGTCAGGCTTGCCATCCGGTACTCACGTACCTCGATGTACGCTCCGCGCCGAATGTCTTCGCCTTCCGCGCCATGCTTGTTTTTCGCGGCCTCCAGGGGCATTTACTTTTTCCCACTCGCCGAAAGCCGCTAGGTGGTTTTTCTTCTGAATTTGTTTGTTTTGCAACACTGTCCTAGGCTACCGGCTTACGGGTCTTCATTCCTCATTCCGCATTTTGGTTCCCTTGTCCAGCACTCAGAACCTGAGTGCTGGATTGGCGGTTGAGTTATTTCCGCACTTTTGAAACCAGCTTCCGGAATACGCTTCGCTTTTTTGCCGGGTCGGCACCCTTGCGGAGCTTGTGG
>JAGUUY010000214.1 GCA_020063185.1 Bacillota bacterium | reverse complement strand
GACTAAACATAACCCCCGTTTTGACCCGCCGGAACTCTGGGTATTGGGGTCCGCCGGCGACTACTTTGCGGAGTTCATGGCAGGCGGTATTGCCGTAATATGCGGCCATAACCCTCAGAACCCCGCAAATGTCCTGGGATACCGCCCCTGTGTAGGTATGGTCGGCGGCAGGATCTATTTCCGCGGTCCTTGTAGCGGTTACAGCCAGGCGGACGCCAAACTCATACCCGTCTCCGACGCGGACTGGGATTGGCTCGCCGGCAACCTCCGTGCTTTTTTGGAAACCATCGGCGCTGACGATCTATACGACCGGTTGTCCCGGCGGGAGGAGTGGCGCCTGCTGGCGGCGCGCAGCCCGCACGAGAAACTTATGCAATCAAGGCGTCCGATGAGTGTTTTCAACCGGGAGGTCTGGCATCAAGAACTCGGGCGGGGAGGTCTGCTCGGCGATCTGTTGGACCCGAGCCACGGTCCGGTCCCGGTTATCACAACAGGGCAGTTGCGCCGCTTTGTACCGGTTTGGGAAAACCGTGCATACAAGGCTCCCTGTGAGGCAAGTTGTCCGACAGGGATACCCGTCCACGACCGCTGGCGGTTGGTCCGTGAAGGGCGATTTCGTGAAGCGGTCGACCTTGCGCTTACTTACACACCTTTTCCGGCAACGGTCTGCGGCTACCTCTGTCCGAACCTTTGCATGCAGGGGTGCACCCGGAAGATGGCCGACATGGCGCCTCCGGATGTTAGCCAGTTAGGTAAAGCCAGCCTTACGGCCGATCTGCCCCTTTTTCCCCCGGTTACGGGTAAGGGCGTGGCCGTCGTCGGCGGCGGACCGGCGGGCATTTCCATTGCCTGGCAGCTCCGGCGCTTCGGCCATGAAGCCGTCATTTACGATACCGAACAGGCCCCCGGAGGCAAGCTTTCTTTCCTCATCCCAAAGTCGCGAATTCCCCAGGAAGTACTCCAGGCCGAACTCGAACGGGTAAGAAAGGTCATCCCCCATGTGCACCTGAAACAGCGTCCTGGGCCGCAGGAAATCGAGCAACTTAAATCGGAATACGACTTTATCGTAATTGCCGTGGGTGCCCAAAAGCCGCGGTTTTTGCCTATTCCCGGGAAGGAAAGGCTGGTGCCCGCCCTTACCTTTCTCCGTGAGAGCAAGGCGGACCGGGCCGAGGTCGGTAAGCGCGTGGTGATTATCGGCGCGGGTAACGTCGGCTGCGACGCCGCTACGGAAGCACACCGGCTTGGTGCGGAAGAAATAACCCTTGTCGACGTCCAGGAGCCGCTCTCTTTCGGAAAAGAGCGCGCCGCCGCCGAGGCCGTGGGCGCAAAATTCAGGTGGCCGTGTTTTAGTAAAGCGGTGACCGAGGACGGTCTTGAGCTGACCACCGGCGAGATAATCCCCGCCGATACGGTCATAATTTCGATCGGCGACAGCCCGGACCTGGATTTTCTCCCCAAAAGTGTGGCGGTGGAACGCGGGTTCATCAAGGTTAACGATATTTATCAGACCACCGACCCGCAGATTTTCGCCATCGGTGACGCCGTAAAGCTCGGCCTGCTTACGGATGCTATCGGCGCGGGCCGAAAAGCGGCCCTGGCGATCTCGGACTTACTGGAGGACCGAATTTCGGCTCAGGGTGGCACGCGGGAGGTAATCGATTATGCCCGCGTCAAGCTCGAATATTTTGACCCCCGTTTAGAGCGCTTTGCCGACGAGGCCGAGTGCGCGCGGCAATGCTCTTCGTGCGGGACCTGCCGGGATTGCGGGGTCTGCGTCAATATCTGCCCGCAGGCGGCGATTTCGCGGCGGGAGAACGGCAACGGAAGCTTTGAAATGACTGCGCACCCCGATAAATGTATCGGGTGCGGCTTCTGCGCCGCCGCCTGCCCTTGCGGCGTCTGGAGCCTCGTGGAAAACGAACCGCTGGAATAAACGAGTCACGAGTCGCGAGTCACGAGTCAAAAGTCTTAATAGCTGTCAGCATACAGCCGTCAGCTGTCAGTTACGAGTCACAAGTCGCGAGTCAAAAGTCACAATTCAGAAGCCGGAATACGAATTTCTGACTTCTGAATTCTGACTTCTGAATTCTATATTTTATATTCTTTATTCTGGCTTCTGTCTCTTAACTTCGAACTTCGAACGGACCTTAAAGGTCCATACGTCTAGTTTAACGTCGCACGCCGGACGTTGCACGTTCCGTTCACCCAAGCAATAAGTCGACCACATACCCCGCGAAAGGCATTGCCGAGGTGAATGCCGGGGAGATCGCGTTCAGCACGTGTACGGCGTCGGCGCCGTCCTTCAACACCACAAAGTCCCCGACCAGCCTTTTCTTCCGCCAGTCAACCAACTGCGGTCTTATCCCAACCTTACCGCAAGGTACGATGTCTCTCTTCCCGATGGCGGGTACCAGTCGGCTCGCCTCCGCCGCGAAAACGGACGGCGAGTATTTCCGCATTTCAGAGAGGGCAACCGCTCTAAAGGAGTCGTCGGCAAGAAAGAGAACGGCATCGCGGCAGAGTATTCCTAAGGACTCCGGCCCCACACCTTTAAAAAGTCCATAGTTCTCCCTCCCGAGGGCGGGAACGGCGGTCGGGCCTATGGTGACCTCGCCGTAGACTCCTCTGGTAAAATGTACACCCAAAAACGGGTTCCTGAGGTCCGGCGCCGGGTAAATACTTGTTTGAACAAGGTGAACGGCTTCCGGTCGCAGTTTTTTATAAGTGCCTTTAAAAGGGAGGATGCGGTACTCACGTCCTGTGCCGAAAGCGTGCGCGACAAAATCGCTGTAAGCCCCGGCCGCATTAATTATTCTGCTAAACATCACCCTCCCGATACTGGTTACCGCACTCCTGCCGCGTGCTAGCCCGATAAACGCCGTGTTATAACGGATCGTCACCCGCCCGGAAGACAGCAGTTCGTTTTCCAGCGCTTGTAGAATCTTGCCTGGGTCAACAACGCTGGTGTTGGGAGAATGGAGGGCCTTCTCAAAGGTCCTGGCGTGAGGCTCGATTTCGTTGAGTTCTTGTGTCCCGATCTCCCTCACTTCAATACCGTTCGCCCGTCCCCTCCGTGCAAGTTCCTCCAGTACCGGTACCTCCCCAGCCTTTCTTGCGACAATGACCTTTCCAGTGTCCAAGAGGGGCAGCCCTTTATCCCGGCAATATTCCTTCATCCGGCGGTTACCCTCGGCACAAAACCTGGCTTTTAGACTATCCGGGGCATAGTAAACACCGGCGTGAAGCACGCCGCTGTTCCTGCTGCTGGCGTGCTTACCTGGCGCCGCTTCCTTTTCAATCAGCAACACATCTTCCGCGCCACGGCGCAGCAACTCTCTGGCGACGGTCAATCCGATGATACCCCCGCCGACTACCAGTATGTCGCACTTATCTGGTGTCAAAATTCAATCCCTGCTTTCTGAGCCGTCCTGCTGCCGAGGGTATGTAAGCCAGGTGCAAGACAGCCGGTCGCTTTGAGCATAACATAAGCCATAACCGCTGCATAGCCGCAGGAGCGGCACGGGTTTCGACACATGCCCCGCCGTTAACCCCGGGACCACCGTACGCACGGTCATTTGATTAACTATAATTTCTCACTTGTGTTAAAATGGGGACTGGGAAGGTTAGTGAGTCGCATGTACGGGTACCGGGTTTTGCTTGCCATCGCGGAACCCTCGGAGCGGGTCCATCTACGTGATATTCTTATGCGCCTCGGGCACAACGTGGTGGCGGTAGCCACTGAAGCCCGCGCGGCTTTGCGCCTTGCTTTTGAGATCCACCCGGACGTGTTTATCATCGACGCTTCTCTCCCCGATTACGGGGGAGCCGGTGCGGCCCAAATTTTAGAGGACCACAGGCTAATGGCCGTGGTCATCTATTCCCGGAGCGAAACGTCGATTCTTGAATATGCGAAAAAGGGCTGGGTCCTGGCCTATCTCCAGCCGCCCTTCGACGAAAATCACGTCGCTGTAGCGGTAGAGGTAGCCGTGGCGAACTTCCAGCGTCTTACGGCAATCGAGCGGGAAAACATAAAACTGCAAAAAACCCTGCAGGAGCGGCGACTCGTAGAGCAGGCCCGCGGTCTGCTCGAAGAAAAAAAAGGAATGACCGAACGGGAAGCCTACGGTTACATCCGGCACCTGAGCATGAACCGGAGACAGCCGATGGCGAAGGTTGCCAAGGAGATAATTGCGTCTTTCGGGAAGAATTAAGTAAAACTTTTTCGACTAACGGCTTGATTTTGGTTCATCACCGTTTATAATATTTTTAGTTGGATTGATTCGAATCTAACCGGGTTACGCCAAATAGCTTTGGGGCAATGACGTCCCCTCTGAGTTTCGGTTTATGCTGAAACTCTGGAGGGGTTTTTTTGTAGATGGGGGTGTATAAATTGCCTTATTCAGCCGACATCAGGGAACTTGTGCAGGAGCACCACGTCCGTTTCTTGAGGCTGCAGTTTACCGATGTTTTTGGACGCTTCAAAAATTTTGCCTTGCCGGTAACCGAACTTGACAGGGTACTCTCCGACCAGGTGGTCGTAGACGGTTCCGTCTTCGGCTTGCCGGAGATGCAGGAAAAGGTCTACCTGCGGCCCGACCATAATACTTTCATTCTGTTTCCCTGGCGCCCGCGGGACGGCGCTGTGGCGAGATTGATCTGTAACGGTTATACCAGAACGGGGGCGGTTTTCAAGGGCTGCTCGCGCGGGCTGCTGGCGGAACTGGCGGCCGAAACCGGGACGCCGCAACAACTGGCCGTCGGCGCAGCGATCGACTTCTTTCTTTTCCACGTTAACGAACGCGGCCGGCCGATTCTGACGCCGCAGGATTACGCGGGGTTGTGCGACCTTACACCTCTGGACATGGGGGAAAACGCCCGGCGCGACATGGTCAACACCCTTGATGAAATGGGCATCGAAGTGTCCTTCTCGCACCACGGCGGCGCACCCGGTAAGAACCGTATCTGCCTGAAAACTGACGTTATGGCCGCAATGGCCGACAAGATCGTCACTTCCAAGTTCGTCATCCAATCCGTCGCCCAACGTCATGGCCTGTATGCGTCGTTTATACCAAAACCTTTTAAGGAACACCCCGGCGCGGGGATTTCGTTGTTCCTTACCCTTAGAGAAGAGGACCGCAACCTTTTTGTTGACGAGAATGACTTATGGGGCCTGAGCGGTACCGCACGCGCCTTTGCCGGGGGTATCATAAGACGCGCCGGTAGTTTAACCGCTTTGAGCTGCCCCTCGGTAATGTCTTATAAACGGCTTTACCTTAACGACAGGCTTGCACCGGTCTACGCCGGATTGTCACTGGATGACAGAACCGGCATGCTGGCGGCCGCGGTCACCGGAGACGGTCTCGCGCTTGAGTACTGGATTCCTGATGCCACGAGTAATCCCTACCTGGTTTTGTCACTGCTTCTCAAAGCCGGCATGGAAGCCGTTTCCGAAGCTTTGGACCGCGGCGTGCTTGTGGTTGACGAGCCGTCGAGCGATGACCGGCGGCAGTCCCGGGAGAGTCTTCCCCGGCACCTTGGGGCGGCCATAGAAGCGCTGAAAGGCGACGCCTGGGCGCAGGCTTCCCTGGGGGAATTAATACACGGGCTTTACATTCAACAAAAAGAAAGGGAGTGGAACAGCTTTCTGGCGGAGATTCACCCTTGGGAAATTGAGCGTTACCTACCATGAATAGAGGTTGGATGCAAGAGGTTAGAAGTTGGATGATTAAGCAAGTGGGAACTAAACTCCAGGATCAGAGGCAAGAAGCAAACGGAGCCGACAAAATTTAAAGCTGTATCAGAACAGGTATTGGTAACCGATTTAATTAAGAGATAAAGAACTAATCGCTTGATTATTTGATGTTTTGGAGGATGATGGAGCAATGTATAGTCTCGGTATCAACGCTTCCGCAGCCACGTTAACCAAGCTGCGTACACACACTCAGAGTTCCGCGAGCGGTATGTGCGTCACATGTTTAGACGGCTGCCCCGGACTGTGCGAAGTCGGGCGCTCCGCGATTCGCGGCAAAGAGGTGCTCTACCCGCAGCCTTTCGGGAAAACCACTTCCGCGTCGCAAAAGAAGTATCCGGTGGACTATTCACACTTCAGCATTATGGGAACTGCGGTCGGCGCTCACGGTGTCGACCCCGACCCGGACAAGGCGATTTTCCCGGTGGTGGACCTGCAAAGCGCCGTCGGGTCCGACGGTAGTCTAAAACTGCGTTACCCGATTGTTATCGCTGCTATGGGGTCCACAAACATAGCGGCCAATAACTGGAGTCACCTGGCCGCCGGGGCCGCCATTTCCGGAATAGGCATTATTATTGGTGAAAACGTCTGTGCCATGGACCCGAAAGCGGAGATTAAAAAAGGCCGGATCGTCAAATCACCGGCCATGGAAGACCGGATAAAATCCTACACAAATTGGTCGAACGGCGAGGGCTTCGTCGCGGTTCAGGCAAACGTCGAAGACACGCGGCTCGGCGTCCAGGAGTGGGTTATCGATAAGTTCGGCGTCACCACGGTAGAGCTGAAATGGGGACAAGGCGCGAAAGACATCGGCGGTGAGGTCAAACTCAACACCCTCAAACGCGCCCTGCAGCTTAAAAGCCGCGGCTACATCGTGTTGCCCGACCCCCAGGATCCCGCCGTGCAGGCAGCTTTCGAAGCCGGCGCCTTTAAAGAGTTCGAGCGGCACTCCCGCATCGGGATGGTGGAACAGGAGTCCTTTATGAAACGCGTGGAAGAACTCCGCCGGGCGGGCGCAAAGTACATTTTCCTGAAAACCGGCGCCTACCGTCCCGCCGATTTGGCGCGTGCGGTGAAATACGCGTCCGACGCAAAGCTCGACCTGCTTATGGTTGACGGCGCCGGCGGCGGCACCGGGATGAGCCCCTGGCGGATGATGAACGAGTGGGGCGTACCGACACTTTATCTTCACGCCCTCCTCGCCAATTACATGGACACCCTGGCAAAGAAGGGAAGGTACCTCCCGCCCCTGGCTATGGCCGGAGGTTTCAGCCTGGAGGACCACGTTTTTAAAGCCATCGCCATCGGCGCTCCTTACATGAAAGCGGTCGGGCTGGCCCGCGCTCCCCTTGCCGCCGCAATGGTCGGCAAAACCGTAGGTGAAGCGCTGAAAGAAGGAAAGGTCGCCGCGGAATACCAGAAGTACGGCGACACTGTGGACCAGGTGTTCATCGGCGCCACCGAACTTAAGAAGATTTTGGGCGACGACCTGAAGCGCCTGCCGATAGGCGCCGTCGGTGTTTACACGTATTTCCAGCGGCTTGCCCAGGGGATGCGCCAACTGATGTGCGGCGCGCGTAAGTTCAGGCTGGACCTCATCGACCGTGACGACGTTGCGGCGCTTACCCGCGAGGCGGCCGAAATTTCCGGCGTAAGGTATATAATGGACGTTGACGCCGAAGAGGTGGAGCTCATTCTCGGGTAATTTCAGGCGTGAATTTATGTATCCAAAACAAGACCGAAGCCTGACCGGTAAGAGGTAGGCTGAATGGTCTCTATATAAACGGGTACAGCGTTGTACCTTTTTATAAGCGGCAAAGACGCCTCTGGCAGTTAAGAACTGCGGAGGCTCTTTGTTTATACAGACTTACCGGACCTTTTATCCGAAAGGAGTGATACGAAACCTGGCCCGAAAGCAGGAGCCTTCCCGGCTTGCCACCGGGGTACCACCGTATCGGTGAACCGACGTACAGAATCGTTTATGACTACGGAAGCTGTCGGTAGTATGCCGGCGTTGCGGCGTACCCATTTTCGTTGTCCGGCTTTTGTCAAATCTATTGTCTTGGGCAATTCAGTCGTGTTATATTTTTTTCGACTACACGATGATCGAATTAAAAATCGGTAGGAAGGTGAATAAGTGAAGGAACAAGTTTTAAAAGAAGACGTTATTTTAGCCGCCCGCGATGAGGGCGTAAAATTCATCCGCCTCCAGTTCACCGACATTTTTGGCGTGTTAAAAAACGTGGCCATCCCTATCGACCAGCTCGATAAGGCCCTGGCGGGTGAGCTCATGTTTGACGGTTCTTCGATTGAGGGCTTTGTAAGAATTGAGGAATCGGACATGTACCTGCGTCCCGATCCCAATACCTTCGTAATTTTTCCGTGGCGTTCCTCGGAGAGAGGCGCTGTGGCGCGGCTCATCTGTGACATTTACAACCCGGACGGCACTCCCTTCGCCGGCGACCCGCGCTACATCCTGCGCCGGGCGACCGGACTCGCCGCACAGCAAGGGTATACCATGCACGCGGGTCCGGAGGCCGAGTTCTTCCTGTTTCTCGTGGACGCCGACGGCCGCCCGACCACCAGAACGCACGACCGCGCCGGGTATTTTGACCTCGCCCCCGTCGACCTCGGCGAGGAAGCGCGGCGGGATATCATACTCACGTTGGAGAAACTCGGCTTCGAAATCGAGGCTTCCCACCACGAGGTGGCGCCGGGCCAGCATGAAATCGACTTTAAATACTCCGACGCCCTGGACACCGCGGATAAAATCGTGACTTTCAAGTTCGTGGTGCGGGCGCTCGCCCAAAAGCACGGCTTGCACGCCACTTTTATGCCGAAACCGGTGTTCGGGATTAACGGTTCGGGGATGCATACCAACCTTTCACTGATGAAAAACGGGGAGAACGCTTTTTATCAGCCTGACGGACCGCTGCAGCTAAGTAAAACGGCCTACCACTTTATGGGTGGGCTTTTGAAACACATCAAGGCGATTACGGCCCTGGCCAACCAGACCGTCAACTCCTACAAGCGGCTTGTCCCCGGATACGAGGCCCCCGTCTATATCGCCTGGTCTTGCCGTAACCGGAGTCCGCTCATTAGAGTGCCGGCGAAAAGGGGCATGTCCACGCGCCTGGAACTGCGGAGCCCGGACCCTTCATGCAACCCGTACCTCACCCTGGCCGCCTGCCTGCAGGCGGGTCTGGAGGGAATTGAACAGGGTATTGAACCCCCAGCCCCCTGCGATCAGAACATTTACGAAATGAGTGAAGCCGAACGCCGCGAACAAGGGATAGATACCTTGCCCTCCAATTTGTATGACGCCGTCGCGGAACTCGAACGTGACCCGGTAATGCGCCACGCATTGGGAGAACATGTATTTCAACGGTTCATTACCGCCAAAAGAATCGAGTGGGACCGTTACCGGACGACGGTCCACGACTGGGAGATCACCGAGTACCTGACGAAGTTTTAGGGAGTCCCTCAAGGCCGGCACTCAGGTGTCTCTTTCAAAGTTCGAATGCTGCGCTGAGTGCCGGGCCATCAATATAAGGTAAAATAAGAACCTCGAACCGACCTGAAAGTCAGTTCTTTTTTAGCCTAACTTCGAACTATTTTAAGGAGGTGCTGCGCTTTGAAACACACCCTGGCGGTACTGGCGCTCAACAAACCGGGGGTGCTGGCGCGAATTTCAGGTCTCTTAAGCCGGCGTGCTTTTAACATCGAAAGTATTACCGCCGGCCATACGGAGGAGCCCAGCGTATCCCGTCTCACCCTGGTCGTCCAGGGAGATGACCGGGTTATCGACCAGGTGGTAAAACAGGTGTCGAAGCTGATTGACATCCTGAAAGTCGAGCACCTCGAAAACAACGTGATTGAACGCGAACTTGCTCTGATCAAGGTTAAAGCCGACCCCTCACAGCGCTCGGATATTTTGGATATCGTAGAAATCTTCCGGGCGCATATCGTAGATGTAGGTAAAGAGACGATGGTAGTGGAGATGACCGGCGACGAAGAAAAAATTGACGCCTTGTGCGCCGTCTTAAATGAACACGGCATTCTGGAGATGGTCCGCACCGGCAAGGTCGCTCTTGTCAGGGGCGCGGAAAGAGTTAAAGACCGATAACCTGCGCCATCAGCAATACAACCCTTATCAGGGGCGGCCGCCGGTCGTCCCTGACTTTCGTATGCGGCGGATACGGAGGCCTTAATCTGGGATGGAAGGTAGTGCTATGCGACCCGTAATCGGGATCACGTCTGCTTTTCATGAAGAAGAAGAGCAATTTTGCCTCAGCCGTTGCTACGTGGACGCGGTGGACCGGGCAGGAGGAATACCGGTTATCCTTCCCCCGCTGCCCCCGGAGTCGGCGATCGTAAGCCTGCAAAATATTAACGCTTTGCTGCTTTCGGGCGGCGGTGACCTTGACCCGGTATTTTTTGGTGAGGAGGCATTGCCCTGCACGAAAACTATCAGCCCCCGCCGGGACGCTTATGAACTCTACCTCGCCCGGGTTGCCCTGGAGCGGCATATTCCCATCCTTGGTATCTGCCGCGGGATGCAGGTGCTGAACGTCGCTGCAGGCGGGACTGTTTTCCAGGACGTTTCCTTCGCGGTGCGCCAGCCTTTGCAGCATACTCAAAACGCCCCCCGCTGGTACGCAACCCACCTGATTGATATCACTCCGGATTCGCAGTTGGCCGCGATTTTCGGCGTCCGCCGGTTACGGGTCAATACTTTTCACCACCAGGCCGTCGGCCGCGTTGCGCCCGGATTTACTATTGCGGCCAGATCACTGGACGGCGTAATAGAAGCTGTTGAATCGCCCGCTCATGCCTTTGCCGTCGGTGTTCAATTTCACCCCGAAGGGATGTGGGAAAAGGCGCCTTTGTTCCTGAAGCTGTTTTCGGCGTTAACTGCAGCCAGTATTACTTGCGACTGCACCAAGAAAATTTGATTTCCGGCAGGATTATCCGTCATCGCACCGAATCGGATTTAATATTGCTTACCAGCGCAAATCATGTCTAATGCCGCTAATTCTGTATCGGGGATTGATACAAACTGATGGAAAAGCTTAGAATAATGGTCGTTGACGACGATCCTGAAATCCTGGATATTTTGAATGCCTTCCTTCTTAACGAAGGACACACTACCGTGCTTGCCGCAAACGGTCGCGAGGCGGTAAAAATCGCCTGCATGTCTCGACTGGACATAGTCTTTCTTGACGTCAAAATGCCGGTATTGGATGGTTTCGGCGCCCTAAGGGAGCTTCGCGGGATTACTCCGGAAACGAAGGTAGTGATGATGACCGCCTGCCCGGAGGTCGACTCTGTGACCAGGGCCTTCAAAGAAGGAGCCCTGGCGTTGTTGGGCAAACCTTTCGACATGGCGGCCATCAGGAACATTCTACAAGATGTCGTGAGCGGCAAAAGTGAAGTTGATACGCCGAGCGCCGCCGCGATGGGTTGAAAGTATTGATTTAAACGTTTTCCGCCAAAGATGAATATGTACTTTTACCCCATAGGGGTGTCCGGCACCCGGATTTTCGTTGCGTCTTCCGACGCCGCGTTTGGAAGTCCGCTCAACCTGGTGTGCGCGCGATAACCAAGTGCCGGGCTGAGAAAAACCAGACTCCTGATTACACCTCAGTATGTCCGGTTTTACCCTTGGAACCTGAACTGGATAATTCCAGCGGAGGGAATGGGAGGATTCCCGCCCCCTTCCGAGGGGCATTATTGTTCTTAGGGTTGGAGAATTAAAAGGTTGGAGGCCGGGGTGATGCAGTCGGATGGAAAACGATTTACTTCGCGTTGTAGACGTTAATTTAAACCGTGCCCGGGAAGGGCTTCGCGTCCTGGAGGACTTTTCCCGCTTCAAGCTCCGTGACGCCGCGTTGGCCGAAGAAGCCAGATCCGCACGGCATGAACTCCGAGCCGTTACCGACCGCTATTACCGCAGGCTCCTTCCGGCACGCGACGTGAGTGGGGATTTCGGCGCCGCGTACGCCTCAAATGAACACGAACGTCCGGAAGCGGTTGTAACTGCGAACGTGAGAAGGGTGCAGGAGGCGGCGCGCGTACTGGAAGAGACCGCCCGCAATCTCTTTCCGGAAGCCGTTGACGTGTTCAAACGTCTCCGCTATGCGGCCTACGAGCTTGAGCAGCGCTTGGCGGCAAAAACGGCGGCCGCAGCGAAGGTCTTACGCCTGAGGAGTCTAAAACTTTATGTAATCGTGGGTACCGCGCATACCGCTTCCCGTCCGGTACTGGATGTCGCCCGCCAGGCCATTGCAGGTGGCGCCGGGATAATCCAGCTCCGTGAAAAAAGTCTCTCAGCCCTCGATTTTCTAACTTCGGCAGAGGACCTGAGGGGCTTGACGCGTGACAGAGGCGTACCCTTGATCATTAATGACCGTTTGGACATCGCCGTACTTGCCGGTGCAGACGGTGTACACCTCGGCCAGGCGGACCTCCCGATCGCCGCCGCCCGCAGACTGCTTGGGGACGATGCAATCATCGGCGTTTCCACGCATTCCGTAGACGAAGCAATCACCGCGGAACGGCAAGGCGCGGACTATATCGGGGTGGGACCTATTTTCCCGACACCGACCAAACCGGACCTGCAGCCGGTGGGAACAGCCCTTCTAACTGAAGTATTAAGGGTTGTGCGGCTGCCTGTAGTAGCCATCGGCGGGATCACCTCGCACAACGTCGGCCGGATCGTCGCGGCCGGCGGGTCCAACGTCGCGGTGGTCAGCGCGGTTTCCGGCGCGGTTCAGGTGGCGGAAGCGGCAAGTCTTCTGCGCAGACAAATGGAGGGGTCTATTTGACACAACTTTTAGCCGCCCGTAAAGGCGAAATTACCAAAGCGATGACCGCAGTCGCTGACCGGGAGGGTGTGCAGCCCGAGTTCGTCCGCAAAGGTGTGGCCGACGGCACTATCGTCATTCCTGCCAACATCAACCACCTGAACCTCACTCCCCGGGGGATCGGTAAAGGGCTAAGTACGAAGGTGAACGCGAACATCGGCACGTCACCCCGTTTTCCGGACACCGGGCAGGAGATTCTGAAACTGCGGGCGGCCCTGGGGGCCGGGGCCGACGCGCTGATGGATTTGAGCACCGGCGGTGACCTGGACGCTCTCCGGCGGCAGACCCTCACCGAAAGCCGCGTCCCGGTCGGCACGGTCCCGATTTACCAGGCGGCGGTCGAGGCACTCCGGCTGCATGACAGCATCATTGCCCTGACCGCCGACGGCCTATTCGAAGTAATAGAGCGCCATGCGGCCGACGGCGTTGATTTTATAACCGTCCACTGCGGTGTCACACTCGGCAGCGTGGAACGCCTGCGACGGCAGGGACGTATCACGGACGTCGTAAGCCGCGGCGGTTGCTTTATCGTGGGCTGGATGCTCCATCACCGCCTTGACAACCCTCTCTACACGGAGTTCGACCGCCTTTTGGAAATCTGCCTGCGGTACGATGTCACCCTGAGCCTTGGCGACGGATTAAGGCCGGGTTGCCTGGCCGACGCTACCGACAGGGCGCAGCTTCAGGAACTGATAATCCTGGGCGAGTTGGTTGACCGGGCGCGCAATCGGGGGGTACAGGTAATGGTTGAAGGACCCGGGCACGTCCCGCTCGACCAGGTAGCCGCGAACGTGGCGCTGCAAAAATCCCTCTGCCGCGAAGCGCCGTTTTACGTGTTAGGGCCGCTGGTCACGGATGTAGCGCCGGGATACGACCATATTGTCTCCGCTATCGGTGGGGCCGTCGCGGCAACGGCGGGCGCCGATTTTCTTTGCTACGTTACCCCGGCGGAACATCTCGGCCTACCCACTGTCGAAGACGTTCGCGAAGGCGTTTTTGCGGCGAGAATAGCCGGTCATGCGGCGGACTTCGTCAAAGGGATTCCGGGGGCCCGCGCATGGGACCTGTCCATGGCCCAAGCCCGAAAGGCCCTGGACTGGGACCGCCAGCTTGCGCTCGCCATCGACCCCGAAAAAGCCCGGCGTCTGCGCGAAGAACGTAACCCCGCCGGGATCCGCGAGTGCACCATGTGCGGTGAATTCTGCGCGATGAGGTTGATCAGCGACTTTCTGGGTACTGCTAAAAGCAGTTGTTGATAATAAGGCTGAGGTTAAAAATAAAGTGAAAATCCACGAAATAGGGGAATTCGGGCTGATCGCCCGGCTCACGTCAGGGATGGAAACCGGAGGCGGGGTTGTTAAAGGGATCGGTGACGACGCGGCCGTACTGGACAGCGGCGAATTCCTGCTGCTGTTTACCACGGACGCCGTTGTTGAAGGAGTGCATTTCGACCGCCGATATATTACGGTAGAGGATATCGGCTATAAATCTATGGCCGTAAACATCAGCGACATTGCGGCTATGGGTGGAAAACCCACCTACGCCGTGGTTACGGTGGGCCTGCCCGATGATTTCGACGTAGAAGATGCGGACGCTATGTACCGCGGGCTGAGACAAGTTGCTGCCAATTACGGTGTGGTTGTTGTAGGCGGAGATATCACAAGCGCGCCCGTGCTGATTGTAAACGTGGCCCTGCTGGGAGAAACGGCGCCCGACGGGGTACGCTATCGGAGCGGCGCTCAGCCCGGTGATATTATCTGCGTCACCGGGTCCCTTGGCGGGTCCGCGGGGGGCCTTTTCCTTCAGGGGAACGAGGAATTTCCGTGTCCGGAACCGCTCAGGGATCTCTTGCTCAAAAAACATCGCCGTCCGGAGCCGCGGGTGGCTGCCGGAATGGTGTTGGGCGGGTTGAGCGGCGTCCACGGCCTGATAGACATCAGCGACGGCCTTGCCTCGGATATAAACCATATCGCCCTGGCGAGCGGTGTCGGCTGTCACATATATAAAGCGGCGGTTCCGGTGGAACCCGCGGCGGAACTGGTAGCCCGCCGTGCCGGTAAGGACCCGGTCGACTGGGCGCTTTACGGCGGCGAGGATTACGAATTGCTTTTCACCGTAGCGCCCGGAGCAATGGGTGAGATATCAGCCGCTCTTTTGGCATGCGGCGCCGACTGCCGTCCGGTAGGAAGGGTCCTGGATGGTGAAGGTGTGTGGCTGGTGCTTGCCGAGGGCAGCCTGACCGCGTTAACCGGAGGTTACCAGCATTTTTCATCCGCCGGGGGAAAAGACCGCGGGTCTCGGCCGTAACGGTTAATAATACGCTAAATACGCAATACTGTGCCAAAACGGGAGCGGCAAAGTTGGCGAGCCTCGAAACAAAAACAAATTCTCCGGAAGCCACCAGGGCGTTGGGTGAACAACTCGGCCGGCTGAACAACCCCGGCGACATAATCGCCCTCTCGGGAGACCTCGGCGCCGGAAAAACATGTTTCACCCAGGGAATTGCCAGGGGTCTTGGAATAACGAAAAGGGTGACCAGTCCCACTTTTATTCTGATCCGCGAGTACGAAGGGCGGCTGCCGCTTTACCATTTCGATGCCTACCGCTTGGACGGCCCCGCTGATCTCGAACAACTCGGTAGCGAAGAGTACTTCGGCGGCGGCGGTGTCTGCGTCGTCGAATGGGCCGAACGCGTCGCCACGGCGCTTCCCGAGGACCGGGTCGAGGTGGAACTGCAGCGGGTACCCGGAGAAGAGGAACTCAGGTTCATTCGTTTTAAGAGTACCGGGCGCCGGTCACGGGTTATTTTGGAGGAATTGAAGCGTGTCCTTTACCCTGGGGATTGAAACGGCAACAGATGTCCTGAGCGTTGCTGTATACGCGCCGCACGGTATCCTTTCGGAACGCTCCGCTTACGGCAAGCGCCTCCATTCCGTACGCTTACTGCCGTTTATCGGCGACGTTCTTGCCGACGCCGACGTGAATCTAGGCGACCTGACGGGTATCGCGGTTTCCATCGGTCCCGGTTCTTTTACCGGTCTCCGCATCGGTCTGATTACGGCCAGAACCCTCGCCGAAGTCTTGAAAATACCCCTCGTCGGGGTGTCCACACTCATGGTCCTGGCAGCGCCGTTACTTTCGCATAACCTGCCCGTCTGCCCGATCCTCACCTCCCGCCGGGATGAAGTTTACGCCGCGGTTTACGAAGTTGCCGACGGAAAAATGACGCCGGCTGTACCTCCTTTCGCCGCCTCCCCGCATAAAGTGAAGGAAGAGTTGAAGCGTTTCCCCTGCATCATGCTCGTCGGCGAAGGAGTTCGCACGTTTAAGGAAAGCCTCTCTTTTCCGCCGGACTCAGGTGTAATACGCTCCCCTCAATTCCTTGATTACCCGCGCGGCGCCGTAGTTGCGGCTCTGGCGTTCAGGGAGATGGCTGTCAACCCGCCGGCCGACTATAAGTTAAAACCCGAATACCTCCGCCCCCCCGGAATTACGGGAGGATTTAAAGCATGAAAGTTAACATAACGTCAATGCGCCCGGAACACGTTGACGAAATTCTGAGTATCGAACGTGTCTCTTTCCCCCTTCCATGGAACAGGGAAACCTTCTTATTTGAAATTCTTTTGAACGAACTCGGGGTATACGTCGTTGCCCTTTCGGGTGAGCTTGCGGTCGGTTATGGCGGAATGTGGCTGGTCGCGGACGAAGGGCACATTACCAATATTGCGGTTAATCCCGCCATCAGGAGACAGGGAGTAGGACAGCGAATTTTGCAGGAATTAATCAGGCGCGCTGTCGAGAACGGCTTAAACCGGATGACCCTTGAGGTACGCCCCAGTAATATGGCGGCCAGAAAGTTGTACCATAAGTTTGGTTTCGTGGAGAAAGGTTTGCGCAAACGGTACTACCAGGACAACAATGAAGACGCCATCATCATGTGGCTGGAGCATTTACAAGGATGGCCGTCGGCCGGCAAAATAAGCGGCTGGGAGCGAGATAAATGAACAGCGCACTTATCCTGGGCATCGAAACCTCGTGTGACGAGACCGCCGCGAGTGTCGTCGCCGACGGCCGCACCGCGCTTTCTAATGTGGTGGCTTCCCAGGTCGAAATCCACAGGCGCTTCGGCGGCATAGTCCCCGAAGTGGCCTCCCGAAGTCACATTGAGACTTTGAACCCGGTAATTAATGCGGCCATGTCGGACGCCGGCATCGGCTGGAGTGAAATCCATGCCGTTGCCGTAACACAGGGCCCGGGTCTTTTGGGCTCTCTGCTCGTCGGCCTGATGGCCGCCAAGAGTCTCAGCTTCGCCCTGGGGATTCCTTTGATTGCCGTCGACCACATCGAGGCCCACATATACGCCGGCTTCCTTGAAGAGCCTGAGATGAGTTTCCCGTTCGTTGCCATGGTAGTTTCAGGAGGGCACACGGACCTCGTTTACGCTGCCGGTCACGGGCGGTTTTCGTTAATCGGACAGACCCGCGACGATGCCGCCGGCGAATGTTTCGACAAGGTAGCGCGGGTACTGGAACTCGGGTACCCCGGCGGACCCCTGGTCGAACGCCTGGCGCTGGAGGGGGACCCGGCGGCGATATCGTTGCCTAGGGCGCTGCTTGAAGATGAGGCGTTTGATACCAGTTTCAGCGGGCTAAAAACGGCGGTGGTTAATTATGTAAACCGCGCGCGCCAAAAGGGGGAAATTTTAAACCGGGCCGATATGGCTGCCAGTTTTCAAGCGGCAGTGGTTGACGTCTTGGCAGCGAAGGCTTTTGCGGCCGCCTCCCGTTACGGGGTGGAAACCCTCCTGCTGGCAGGCGGCGTGGCCGCCAACGGTGCGCTGAGGAAGCTTTTTGCACAGCAGGCGGCCCTGCGGAACATCCGTTTCGTTGTCCCACGGCCGGCGTTCTGCACGGACAATGCGGCCATGGTTGCGGCGGCGGGCTATTATCGTTATATGCGCGGCGACTTCGCGCCCCTTACCCTGAATGCCTCCGCCGACCTGACCTTGGAAAGTCTTTTAAGCTGAGACGGATAGACCTTTATGGTCAGAATATAGAATATAGAATATAGTATTCAGAATAATTAAGTCCGGGAATAAAAAAGGGAATGGAAAGCATTTATGCCCAACGGCCTCTTGACTTCTACATCCTACCTTCTACATTCTGACTTCTGACTTCTGGCTTCTGACTACTTAACTAAAAGCACCCCAACTGGCATTCTTTAATTTTAATCCCCAGCGCGTCGCACGCCTCACCGACCATGCGTATCGGAACCTTTAGCTCCACCGCCAGTCTGTGCGCCGCTACGCAGGTTATGTTCTTCTCCGGGGCTGCAAGGCGTACCGCTTCCAGTACTTCCCCAGGAATATCGGCGAACGTTTTTTGTTTCACTGTTTTATCACTCCCCCACCCAGTTTATAATAGTTTTGACACCTGCGTCTTATGGAATTTTTTACCCTCAAAGGAGGAGGAAAACGGTGGTTACCGTCAACCGTTTTGTAAACCGCTATACGACAGGTAATTGGGAGGGAACGCAGGATACGGTGATCCGTGAAGTCCCGCTCAACATTTACCTGGACGGCGCGCACGTCGGGGGCCTATCTTGCCTCCCTGCCCAATTGGAACTGCTGGTCCTGGGATACCTTTTTCATTCGGGGCTCATCAAGAATGGCGCCGACCTGGATCAGCTGTCTATAGACCCCGAAAAAAACGAAGCGCGTGTAAAGCGCCACTTGTCGAGTCCCCCTCCATTTGAGCCCGGACGGCATGAGAACCCGCACGTAACGCCGGCACTGGTCGTGCACCTGGCGGACATACTAGCCCGGAACCATCTCTTCAGGTTAACCGGCGCCGTGCATTGCGGCCTTATCGCCCGGCAGAGGAACGTGCTATTCACGACGGAAGATACGGGAAGGTTCAACGTGCTGGACAAAATCACCGGTTTTATGCTGCAAGAAAGCCTTGCTCCTGAGAGCCTCATATTGGCTTTTAGCGGGCGCCTTACTCACGGGGTGCTCACGCGCGTTGCCCGTGCGGGGCTCCGGGTCGTCCTTTCCCCCGCCGCACCGACTTCCAGCGGCCTCATTATCGCGGCGGATGAAGGTATTACCGCTATCGGTTTCGTCCGCGGCGAGCGGTTCAATGTTTACACTCACCCGGAAAAACTCTCAACATAGACCGCGACGTTCAACGCGCAACGTTCAACGTTTACAGTTCTAAGTGCTGCAGTTCTAAGTTCTACGTTTAAGAGGATGAGTCCTTCGGGGTCCGTTCTAAGTTCAACAGTTCATGGTTCACGGTTCACGGTTAGTGCTTAGATTGATGGATCTTTAGGGTCGGTTCACAGTTCACCAGTTCACCAGTTCACGGTTCGGGGTTCCCTAAATTCGAACCGACCCATTTTTCATGCAGTATTAGCAAACCTCGAACCTTGAACTGACTTTTAATTGATGCAGTATTAGCTGAACTGTGAACTTCGAACTGACCCGTAATTCGCGCCGCATTAGCTTGAACTCGTACTTTCTCATCTCGTCGATTTTTCGACCCTTACGGCCACGCCCTTGAACGCGGGAATTCCGGCCCTCGGGTCCCGCAACGGACCAACCAGAACATTGACCGGGTTTTCGGCGGAGTGGAACGTGGCGAATACAATCCCCCTGGGGAGGTTCTCATTGACTGTCGCCATCATTTTCACCGTTCCCCAGCGGGAGGTCAGGGTCACCCTGTCCCGGAAACTAATGTCTAAGCGTGCCGCGTCTTCCCCGTTCAATTCCACCCAGGTTTGTTGGTAGAAACCAAGCGGTGTTCTGCGGGTCATCGATCCGGAATGGTAATGTGTCAGGTACCGCCCGGTGATCATCAGCAGCGGGTACTCCGAATCGGGTTGCTCGTCGGGTGGCACAAAACTAACCGGGTGGAACATGCCTTTCCCCCGTACAAAACGCTTCTGGTGCAGAATCCTCGTCCCGGGATGGCCGGGGGTAGGGCAGGGCCAAAAAAGGCCTTCCTTCTCAAGGTACGCGTACGAAATACCCCCGTAAATCGGGGTCAGACTGGCTATTTCAGCCATCACATCCATGGGCGAGCTGTACCACATCGAATAACCCATGGCCCGTGCCATCAGGCAAATGATTTCCGTATCCGGTTTTGCTTCTCCCACAGGCGGGATTGCCTGTCGTACTCTTTGTACCCGCCGTTCAGTGTTGGTAAAGGAACCCTCTTTCTCGGCAAAACTCGCCGCGGGCAGGACAACATGCGCATACTGCGCAGTCTCCGTCAGGAAGAGGTCCTGGACTACCAATAATTCCAGTTTTTGCAGGGCCTTTTTGACCATGTTGCCGTCAGCTTCCGTGAGCAGCGGGTTTTCCCCTACGATATACATCGCCTTTATTCGGCCTTCCGCGGCCGCCTCAAACATTTCGGGTGCGGTAAGGCCCTCTTTACGGGGCAACGGAGCGTTCCAGGCCGCTTTGAACTTGGCGCGCACCTTGGGGTCGTTAAGAGGCTGGTAGCCCGGAAGAAGACCGGGCAGGGCGCCCATATCGCAAGCCCCCTGGACGTTATTCTGGCCCCGCAGCGGGTACACGCCGCAGGATTCCTTACCTACGTGGCCGCACAACATCGCCAGGTTAGCAACTGCCATTACGTTATTAGTCCCGCAGGTATGCTGGGTCACTCCCATGGTATAGAGGATGACCGCCTTTTGCGCCCCGGCGTAACCGACGCCGACCGCTCTTAACATCTGTTCCGAAACACCGCAGGTCCGGACTACCTTTTCCGGTGGATAAGCCCCTACTACGTCCTCGAAAGCTTTAAAGTTTTCCGTACGGCCGGCGACAAATTCTTTATCCCACAAGTCTTCCGCGATAATTACATTGGCCAGCCCGTTAAGCAGCGCGATATCGGTCCCGGGCTTAATCTGCAGGTGATAATGGGCACGTGCGGCTATTTCCGTAAGCCTCGGGTCCACCACCGCGAGCACTGCCCCTTTGCGCAGCGCTTTTTGCACGTGGATCGCTATCACCGGGTGTGTGTCGGTGGTATTGCTGCCGAGTACCAGGATGAAATCGGCGTCCTCAATTTCAGCGAGGGTATTGGTTGCTGCTCCGCTGCCGAACGCTGCCGCCAGACCGGCGACCGTCGGCGAATGTCAGAGACGGGCGCAGTGGTCGATGTTGTTGGTGCCGATCACCGCCCGGGCAAATTTATTAAGTAAATAATTCTCTTCGTTCGTACAGCGTGCGGATGCTAGTATACCTATGGCTTCCGGACCATATTTCGACTTTATCGCTTTAAATTTCCCCACTGCAACGTCGATCGCCCGGTCCCAGGTTACCTTACTGAAAAGGTACGGGCTGCGTATGAGCGGCATTTGCAGCCGTTCCCGGTGGTGGATGAAGCCGAAACCGAACCTTCCTTTAACGCAAAGCCACCGCCCGTTGACCGCGGCTTCCGTGGTGGAACTCACACCGATAACGCGATTTTCCTTCACGTTCAGGTCAAAAGAACAGCCGGTACCGCAGTATGGACAGACCGTTCTAACCTTTTTAACTTCCCAGCGCCTGCCCTGACCCCAGATCGGTTTTTCCGCCAGCGCCCCTACCGGGCAGACGGCGACACAATTGCCGCAGAAAACACAGTCCGATTTTTCAAGAGGCAGGTCCATCGCCGGTGTGATTTTGGTGTTAAAGCCTCTATTCGTAAAGTCGATGATGCTCAGGCCCGCGATCTCGCTGCAGACGCGTACGCAAAGCCCACAAATGATGCACTTATTCATGTCCCTTACAATAAAAGGGTTACCGTTTTCAATTTCGTAGCTGCGCCGCTTTCCGGCAAAGCTGGTGCGCCTGACGCCGTAATGGTAGGCCATGTCCTGAAGGACACACTCACCCGTCCGCTCGCAGGCCAGACAGTCCTCGGGATGGTTCGCCAGGAGCAGTTCGATCAACGTACGCCGCGCGTGGCGAACCGCCGGACTCTCCGTTTCCACCACCATCCCCTGTCTGACCGGCGTGATGCACGAAGCCGGCAAGTTTTTCGCGCCGCGCACCTCCACGATGCACAGCCGGCAACCGCCCCAGGGGGTCAGCTCGGGATCTTCGCAAAGCGTCGGAATATAAATACCGGCCTTGCGGGCGGCTTGAAGAATGGTGCTGCCCTCCTGCACGGTAATTTCCCGGGTGTTGATCATTAAGGTGATTTCTCTAGACAAACAGTTACACCCCTTAACGCCTTAATATGGCCTTGGGTTTACAGACTTCATAGCAACGCGCACACTTGATACACCCGTCTTGGTCAATACGGTAAGGTTTTTTCTTTTTCCCGGTGATAGCTTTGGCCGGACATACGAAGGAGCACGCGCCGCAACCGGTACATTTCTCGGTAACGATCACGAACTGACGGAGAGCAACACACTCACCCGCCGGACAGCGTTTATCGTTTATGTGACGTAAGTACTCACTGCGGAAATAACTCATTGTCGTGAGGACCGGGTTCGGCGCGGATGTGCCCAAACCGCAGAAGGAGGTCGTCTTGATCACGCCCCCGAGGTATTCTAAAAACGGAATGTCGCCAAGGCTTCCCTCCCCGCGTGATATCCGCTCGAGGGTTTCCAGCATCCGGGTGGTCCCTTCCCTGCAGGGAGTGCATTTCCCGCAGGACTCGCGCTCGGTAAAGTTTAAGAAATAACGCGCCATATTGACCATGCAGTTATCTTCATCCATAACGACGATGCTGCCCGAACCCATCATCGCCCCGGCGCCGGTCAGCGATTCGTAATCAATCGCCAGCTCGAGCATATCCTCCGGGAGGCTCCCTCCCGAAGGACCGCCGATCTGGAGGGCTTTAAACTGCCTCCCTCCCTTGATTCCACCGCCGATGTCGAAGATAAGTTTGCGCAGCGAAATACCCATGGGCACCTCGACAAGACCCGTATTCCGGACCTTCCCGCTGAGGGCGAAAATTTTGGTCCCCTTACTTCTCTCCGTCCCGATCGAAGCGTACCATTCGCCGCCGTTGGTAATTATCTTCGGTATGTTCGCAAAAGTCTCAACGTTGTTGAGAACCGTGGGCTGCCTGTATAGACCCTTCTCGGTCGACCGTGGGACTTTGATGCGCGGAACCCCGCGGTTGCCTTCAATGGAAGCCATTAAGGCCGTAGATTCTCCGCACACGAAAGCGCCGGCGCCTTCATTGATATGCAGGTTAAAATCCAGCCCGCAGTTCAGGATATTCTCTCCCAGGAGCCCGCAGCGTTCCGCCTGTTCAATCGCTATCCGCAAACGTTGCACCGCGAGTGGGTATTCCGCCCGGACGTATATGTACCCTTCGCTGGAGCCGACGGTATACGCGCATAGGAGCATACCCTCCAACACCGAGTGCGGGTTGCCCTCAAGGACGGCGCGGTCCATAAAAGCTCCCGGGTCTCCTTCATCGGCGTTGCAAATAACATAACGTTGCTTTCCCGTCGCCTTACGCGCCGTTTCCCATTTCCTTCCCGTGGGGAACCCAGCGCCGCCCCGGCCTCTTAACCCGGATTTTTTTACCTCTGACAGCACTTCCTCCGGGGACATCCCGGTCAACGCCTTGGTCAAGGCGCGGTAACCGCCCGCGGCGATGTAATCACCAATATCCTCGGGGTTAATAAACCCACAGTGCTCCAGTACAATTTTCATTTGCGACCGGTAAAACGGAATTTCGCTGTAGGTGGGGCATACGGCGTCTGTTTGCGGATCGCGGTACAGCAGCCTGTCAACCAACTGGTTATCCTTCAGGTGTGTGGAAACAATATCCGCCACGTCTTCAGCCGTGACCCGCCGGTAAAATGTTTTATCCGGTTCGATGATCACGATGGGTCCTTGCTCGCAAAAACCCATACAGCCGGAAAGTGCGACGCTGACTTCTTCCCCCAACCCCTGCCTTTCCATTTCGCCACGAAAGACGTGAAGCAAACCAAAAGCCCCCGCTGAACCGCAAGTAAGCCCACCGCACACAAGTACCTTACGCCATCCGAAGCCCGGCTGGGGGACGGCGCGCACAAGCAACTCACGGCGCCGGGCCGCGCAAACCTGGTCGCTGTGACAGATCGGCCCTTCAAGCCTGCAGATGACATAATCAGAGCATGGAGTTTCTTTCGAATGTTTGCACTCGTCACAGCATTTATCGATTAAAGACCTCAAATCAACTCAGCCCTTCTACGGTCTGTTATTCGTACTTTTTGATCATGCGCAACGCTTTTTCCGGCGTGAGCCGGCCGTGATGATCTTCGTCAATGACAACCACCGGCGCCATACTGCAAGCGCCGACACAAGACACTGTTTCGAGGGTGTATCGGTTATCGGACGTTGTCCCTCCGAGTCTCACCCCGAACTCCCGTTTTAAAATCCGGTAAATGCGTTCCCCGCCTCTTACCTGGCAGGCTGTCCCGAGACAAACGCTCACCAGGTGCCGTCCCCTGGGCCTGAGCCGGAACTGGGAGTAGAAGGTGGCGACACCGTAAACCTTGCTGAAAGGGACCCGCAACTCTTTGGCCAGAGCGCGCATCACGTTTTCCGGAAGATAACCGCAGTACCGTTGTACGGCCAGGAGCGCGGTAATCAACTGTTCCGGTCTGCCCCGATACCTGTCGATTATCAGAATGAGGTTTGGGTCTTCTACCGCCGGCGCGGCGTTTTTATTCATGTCCGTCTATTCGCCCCCGCACCTGTTTCTATTGTTATTTCTTCCGTGATCACAAAATCCACCGGCCAGTCGTGCTCTTCCGGGAAGACAGTGTCTACCAATTGAAAACTATAGGCAATACCGATGGACACGCCGCTTGTCAGGGGGAAAAAACGGTCGTAATATCCTTCACCGTACCCGAGCCTAAACCCTCTTGCGTCAAACGCGACCCCTGGGACTATAATCAGGTCGACTTCCTCCGCCGCCGCAACCGGGCAGAACGGGCAGGGTTCAGCAATCCCGAACGGGCCGGGGACTAAATCCTCCGGGTAACGCGTTATGATCCTGGGGTAAATCACTTTCCGGCTAGTTTCGGTTACCGGCAGGGCAACACGCTTCCCCGCTGAAAGCGCTTTTTCTATCAGGCCCCCCGTTTCCACCTCGTTGCGTACCGGCGCGTAGGCCATTACCACAGCGGCGTCCTGAAAGGCCGGCAGCCCTAAAATGCAATGCTGAATCGCTTTGCCGGCGGCCGCAGCATGTTCGGCCGTAACGGCGACCCTCCGTGTCAAAACCGTGCGGCGCAGGTCCCGTTTGTACTCCTTCGGGCGGGGGAAGGTCACCCTTTATTTCTCCTCCCTAAAGAAAGTATAGGCTTATCCAATAAATAAGCCAACGAGTAAAACCAGTTTAAGCCGTTGGTCTTTACTAGAATATCGTTCCCTGCTTGCGCTGTCAAAGCAATCGGGTTAAGCAGTAATATTTGCGCCGTGGAAAGTCTTTTTTCAAAGTAAACCAACGCGGCAATTCTTATCCGGTCAACCTCGCCGTTGGCTTTTATCACTACCGCATAGTTTTTTTGGAAATGGTAACAATAGTTTCCGAAAGAGTTCCAGAAACAATATTACATAATATTGGCTGTAATAATTAAAAAGCAAGCGGATTGTGGTTGTAATAAGCTGAAATGATAGCAGAGGGCCGATTTTACTTCGTAACGCCGGTTTACCTTTGACTAAGAATTTCGCTATTATACTTGTTAGCACTCAACTTAAACGAGTGCTAATAACAACATAATCATCATAAGGAGGGGTCATCGTTGATCAGGCCTTTAGGAGAGCGGGTGGTGGTTAAACCACTGCCGATGGAAGAGGTGACAAAAGGCGGCATCGTGCTGCCGGACACAGCCAAGGAAAAGCCGCAGAAAGGTGAGGTAACAGCGGTCGGTTCCGGTCGTCTCCTCGATAACGGGCAGCGCATACCTATCGACCTGAAGGTAGGGGACAAGGTACTCTACTCGAAGTACGCCGGAAACGAGGTTAAACTCGACGGCGAGGAGTACCTTATCTTGCGCGAGGGCGATATTTTAGGAGTCCTTTAATTTCGAAACTGCTCAAGGTTAATTATTAAGGAGGGAAAGTAATTGGCAGGTAAGGAACTTGTTTACCGTGAAGAGGCCCGCAACGCTATCGAGCGCGGTGTCAACGCTCTGGCCGACGCGGTCAAAGTTACTCTCGGACCCCGGGGCAGGAACGTGGTCCTGGAAAAGAAATTCGGTTCGCCCCAAATTGTCAACGACGGCGTAACCATCACCCGCGAAGTTGAACTCCCTGATCCGCACGAAAACATGGGCGCGCAACTGGTCAAGGAGGTCGCCACCAAGACTAATGATGTCGCCGGCGACGGTACTACGACCGCGGCGCTTCTGGCCCAGGCCATTGTGCGCGAGGGCATGAGAAACGTCACGGCCGGGGCCAACCCCATGCTTATCAAGCGCGGTATCGAGAAAGCCGTCGACGCTGTAGTCGAAGAACTTAAGAAAAACGCCAAACCGGTTGAATCGAAATCTTCAATCACACAGGTGGCCACCATTGCGGCGAACAACGATTCGACGATCGGCGAACTGATCGCCGACGCAATGGAGAAGGTCGGTAAAGACGGCGTGATCACCGTCGAGGAGTCCAAAGGTATGGGCACTTCCCTCGAAGTGGTAGAGGGGATGAACTTCGACCGCGGTTACATCTCACCTTACATGATCACCGACCCGGAGCGGATGGAAGCGCTTCTATCCGACCCGTACCTCCTGATTACCGACAAAAAGATATCCGCTGTTACCGATCTTTTACCGATCTTAGAAAAAACTCTACAGACGGGTAAGCCCCTGCTGATTATCTCTGAGGACGTGGAAGGTGAAGCACTGGCCACACTCGTGGTCAACAAGCTCCGCGGGACGATTTCCTGCTGCGCGGTTAAAGCCCCCGGTTTTGGGGACAGGCGGAAAGCAATGCTCCAGGACATCGCCATTCTGACCGGCGGTCAGGTGATTTCCGAAGAGATCGGCCTGAAGCTTGACAAAGCCACTCTCGACATGCTTGGACGGGCGCGTCAGGTGAAGGTTAAAAAAGAAGAGACCATAATCGTTGGCGGCCAGGGCGATTCCGACGACATCACCAAACGCATCGCCCAGATTAAAAAGCAGGTCGAAGAGTCCACTTCCGAATTCGACAAGGAGAAACTGCAGGAGCGGCTGGCCAAGCTTGCAGGCGGTGTGGCGGTTATTGAAGTCGGTGCGGCCACGGAAACAGAGATGAAGGAAAAGAAGCTCCGCATCGAGGACGCCCTGAACGCAACGCGCGCCGCCGTGGAGGAAGGTATCGTTCCCGGCGGTGGGACCGCACTGATCAACTGTATCGGCGCCGTCGAGGCGGTCAATGCAAACGACAGCCTCGACGTTAAAACCGGTATTAACATCATTCGCCGGGCGCTTGAAGAGCCGTTGCGGCAGATCGCCAACAACGCCGGGCATGAGGGGTCGGTAGTAGTCGAAAAGGTTAAGGAAGCCAACAAGCCGGGTGTCGGTTTCGACGCGCTT
Source organism: Bacillota bacterium (assembly GCA_020063185.1). GTDB lineage: Bacteria > Bacillota > Desulfotomaculia > Desulfotomaculales > Ammonificaceae > SURF-55. The sequence continues at coordinate 5,562 of JAGUUY010000214.1, read as the reverse complement.
AACGAAAAATATGTTGATATGATCGGCGCCGGAATCATCGACCCGGTAAAAGTCACGCGCTCCGCGCTGCAAAACGCTGCAAGTATCGCCTCGATGATTGTTACCACGGAGTGCCTCGTAGCCGAAAAGCAAGAAAAGGACAAGAACAGAATGGGTGGAATGGGCGGCGGAATGCCTCCCGATATGATGTAAACTAAAAAATAAAAAAGCCCCGCTCAACGGCGGGGTCTTTTTTATGATCAGGATGTTATTTCAGCCTGAAAACCCTTACGGCGTCCTGCAGGTCACCGGACCGTTTAGCCAGATCTTGCGCGAGTTGACCTACCTGCTGCGCCATTTGAGTCATTTCCTGCGTAGAGTGAGTCACACTCTGGGTTGACCTGCTGGCTTGTTCCGTCGACTCGGCAATACCTCGGATGTCCTTAAGGGTCTGGGTGATACCGTCCAAAATCTTCTTCAATCGGTCCTGAGTTTGCGCCACGGCGCTTACTCCTTCGTGCACCTCTACAGAAGCGCGGTCCATTGCTTGTACGGCTCCTGCCGTACCTCTTTGTATTTCACTGATAATGCCGGTAATTTCCTCTGCCGCGTGTGCGGACTGCTCCGCAAGTTTGCGTACCTCCTCGGCAACCACGGCGAAGCCGCGACCGTATTCTCCGGCTCTCGCGGCTTCAATGGCCGCATTCAACGCCAGCAGGTTGGTCTGATCGGCGATTCCTTTAATGACTTCCGTAATCTGTCCGATAGCCGCCGACCGTTCACCAAGATCTTTAACCGTTTCCGTACCCCGGTCCACGGTCTGCTGCGCGCTCCTGATTTGCTGCACCGCGGCGTCTACGGCCTGCGCGCCTTCCTCCGCTTCCCGCTGAACCCTGTCTGAAATATCGGCCGCGGTCTGCACATAGGCGGCGGTTTCTTGAGCGCCTTTAGAAAGTTCCTCAACGGAGGCGGCGATGTTCTCAATGGTGGCCGTCACCTCCTCGGCGGATGCCGAAAGCTCTTCACTTTGAGCCGCAACCTGCCCCGCCGTATCCTGGGCGCGGTGTACAAGGTTCTTTAACTGATTTATCATGTTGTTCGCCGCGGCAGCCAATATATTTAAGGACTGGAAGCGCTGGTCCTTCATGTGCATTGTCAGATCGCCCAGCGACACATTGTTGAGGGTATCCGCGGCGCCCCGGATAGGTTTACTGATGAAATTGGTAAGCGGGATCATCATCGCCATGCCGACAATAAACGATAAGAAGCCAATAAAGGCGATTGACAAGCTGACCTGCGTTACCACCTGGGACGCCCGGGTCATGGGGACACCTACAAACCACATCCCCACAGTTTCACCCGTCCGGTCGGTCAGCGGCATATAGGCGGTCATATGCTTGGTACCGGCTACGTCCGCTTGTCCGTAATAAGGCTGACCCTGTTTCAGAACCTTTTCGACCACGTTCGGCGCAGCCTGTGTTCCCACCTTACGTTGGCCTGTTTCGTCGCGTACCGTTGTAGTGATACGCGTGTCACCCATAAACAGGGTCGCCGCATCTCCCGTCACCTCCTGTATGGGGTCAACCAGGGCAGTGTTATCGTTCATCAGGACGCTGCCCTTGTACATTTTACCGTCCTTCACGGACCAGGCGCCGGGATACTTCTTGTCTACTACCTGGTAACTCAGCGCAAGGTCGCTTTTCAGCGAATCCTCCATCGCCCCGAGAACCTCGTTTCTGCTGAAATACACACCGGCTACCGTGCAGGCGAATGCCACCCAGCATATAGTGAGGGTCACCATAAATCTCAAAACTCGCCGCAGGGAGAATACGCGCGCCAAATAAATTCCCTCCTTTTTAGCGACTCTTTTAAAATATCGGCCGTCTATAAGCCTTACTTAACGGTTGTTATGAAATCTTGTAGTAAGATATCTTTAGGGGTACAATTGAAGTGCCAGAGAAAGGTGATTAGCCGCCACTTTCATATCACACTTCTTTTCCCCAATATTTTCTTCGGTTGAGAGGGTGTTTTCCTTGAACCATAATTTCCTGACCGTAGCCCTGGGCTGCGGCCAATGCAAGAATGCTCTGGAAGCAACCGTACAAAGCCCTTTCGTAGTTTTCGGCACCATGCACGGTGCAACTTTCGCAAAGCTTACCGCCGAATGCGTCACCGAGGTATATTTCTACGAAACAGGATGAATTGTCCCGCGGCGGGTGGTTGCCGTCGGCAACCTTGGGCTGGTCTGGCTGGACATGCCGGAGTTCGATTCTATGGATACGCTGAAGTATGCATTCAAGGTCTACTTCAACGCCGATTGGGACGTGGCGATGGTGGGCGCTGATAAACCATTCGGTTACCACGCCGCTTACGACGCTTATTTTGCGGTATGGAACTTTCGACCGGTCAACGATATGACCGTCGACCAGTTGCTTGCTGCAAAAGACATAAAACAGCCGCTTAACGTTGTTGCAGGTTAACATCGGGCCGTCTCCCGCTAAACTCTGAAACCGCGCCCACATGCTCCTGTATAACGGGGTGTAGATTATGAAAAGAAAACGGCCGTTGCGGCCGTTCCTTCTTTTTTTTCTTGCTTGCGGTTAAGTGGTCCGGTAATAACCGGTAGGCTGTTGGAACTGCTGCTGCCCGAATTGTGCCGGTGAAATTCTCGCCTGTGCGGTAATGGTCTGGACCTGACTCATAAGCTGGCTTACGATGTCCGGCCTGGCCTGCGGCACCTGATACCACCCGCGGTTGTTCATGAGCCTGAACCAGTCGTCCGCCATAGCCACGTGGTCTTGATTCATCCGGTTAATGGTCTGTTTCAGTTGCGGTGTTGCCGTTTCCACAATACCGAACGCGTCTCTCAATACCAGGTACTTCATATTGTTCAGGCAGTCTATCGCCATGCCGGCCGGGCTAAGCTGCTGTTGAAATGGCATCCGGACTCCCTCCTTTCGTTTTCTTTAACTCGGGTTAACCCACTGCGGTTGCGTGAATCCCCCCGGTACGTTCTGCACGTTTTGCATAAACCCCATCATGGCCTGATAGTGGTTCTGTAAAATTTGCTGGTGCCGGTTCAAGAGATCCCGTACCTGGGGGTCGGGGCACTGCTGGGCGTATACCCCGAATTTCTCGATGAGGCTGATGTGCCCCATGATTCTCTCTCCCATTTCCATTACTTCCTTTTCCGATAACAAGCCTTTCACCTCCCGAGATAAAATTTCATAGTTATTTTACCCTTAAGTGTTTAAATTACACTGTTCAGAGGTTTTGAAATAAAAAGACGCTCGTATTTACGGCGTCTTTTATTGTCCTGGCACGGGCCCGAGGTTATGCTATTTGCCGCCGGAATTAATCATGTCACGATAAGCCGAGGATTTGCAGGACCGCTTCCTTCATTTCTTCACGGCTAACCACCCGTTCGTGGCGGACAGGCTGCTGCTCAAGGTTTTTTAACCCCTCCGGTACCGGCCATCCCGTGTAAGCGGCAAGCAGGTCGAGCAGTTCGAACTCACCACGGCCAGTGCCGGCATTCTCACCCAAAAGCGCGCAGACAACATGCCGGTTGAATTTGAAGGGGCTTGCGGTGGAAAGGACGACCGTTTTCTTGGTATCGCCGGAGCGGTCCCTGTACCGCTCGTAAACCACACGGGCCACCGCCGTATGCGGATCGAGCACATACCCGTATTGGAAATGCGTTTCCCTGATCGCCTCGAGCGCCTCCACATCCTTGGCCCAATCGGACCAGAAAAAGCCCTGAATACGCTCGTGAGCGCCCTCGTCAACGCTGTACGCGCCCGTTTCCGTCAACTCCCGCATCCACACCCGGATTTTGGCCGCGTCGCGACCGGTCAACTGGTAGAGCAACCGCTCAAGATTACTGGAGACGAGAATGTCCATTGACGGCGATATTGTCCTCCAAAACGACCGTCGCCGGTCGTACACACCCGTTTTAATAAAATCGGATAGTACGTTGTTCGCGTTCGCCGCCAACACCAGCCGGTTTACGGGGAGACCCATTTCCCAGGCGTAAAAACCGGCCAGAATGTTGCCGAAATTACCTGTCGGTACTACGAAATTTATTTTTTCCCCGGGCTTTACGGTATGGTCACGAATAAGCGCGGCGTAGGCGGAAAAATAATATGCGATCTGGGGCAGGAGCCTTCCCCAGTTGATCGAGTTCGCCGAAGAAAACTCAAAACCACCGGTTTTGAGCCGCTCCCTAAGGCCAGGGTCGGTAAATATATCTTTGACCCCTGCCTGAGCATCGTCAAAATTGCCTTCCACCGCCAGAACAAAGGTGTTCCCGCCTTCCTGAGTGATCATCTGCCTTTTCTGAATTTCACTGACACCTTCACTGGGGAAAAAAACGATTATTTTCGTGCCCCGTACGTCCCTGAAACCTTCAAGGGCCGCCTTACCGGTGTCGCCGGACGTCGCCACCAGGATTACAGTCTCACCGCCACCCCCTGTCCGCTTTACGGAAAGAGCCAGAAAGTGCGGGAGAATCTGCAGGGCGATGTCTTTGAAGGCATAGGTCGGTCCATGCCACAGTTCAAGTATGTAAGATCCGTCACCGAAAGGGTGAAGCGGCGCGATAGCCGGATCATCAAACTTGCTTGTGTTATAAGCCGCGTCTATACAGTGTCTTATTTCCGCTTTGGAAAACCCGGAGAGAAAGGGGGTCATGATTTGCTCCGCCAACCCCTGGTAAGAGTACATTGGGAATTCGGTGATCGCCCCTAAATCCACCGGCGGCAAAAGACCTGGAACGTAAAGGCCCCCGTCCGGAGCTATTCCTTCACGAATTGCCTGCGCCACGCCGACCCGTGCGGTCCCACCCCTGGTGCTTTCGTAAAACATCTCTGCCCTCTGGTAAAACGGTTTTCCAAACAGTATACCACAAATGCAACGATTCGGCCGAATCCAGCACTCGAATATACGTTACTATTAGATGTACGCCATCATTATCGGATGAGTTAAGTGCTGAGTGGCTGAAGGCAAGCAGAGCGCGAAGGATGACGACGGACGGAGCGGAGCGTACTTAACAAAACACCCCATCACCGCGCCGGTTATAAATTAATGCGCCGCGCCGGGATAGGGCTGGTACCGGTTGTTTATTGTCAGTGGTCAAGAAACGTAGTTTTGGGCAAAGACAAGTATCTGTTCACCGTTCAGATGTACACTGAGCTGATGCATTTCGGACCTTGAACCCTTACTAAAAAAATTTAAAGATTAAGCCTGGGTTATGTATTCGAAAAACGCAGCCAACCGGTCTCCTTTCTCCGCCAGGAGGGTCTCCAACTGCGCTTCGGTCAGACTGCGGGTCATGTCGGGGTCCTCCGGGTCCGCGGCACTGAACAAAAGCCTCTTTATCTTCCCCATTTCCACCGTTACCATAATAACTACGGTTATATCCCCAAGCGCAGTCCTGAATTCGAACTCGTCAAAGTCCTCCGGCGGGTCGGGCAGATAAGTGCACTCGACGCCGAACGTCGCAAGCTTGCCGGCGTCCTTTGCGTTTGTCTGGTTCACAACTCTTTCGTAGAATTTACGAAACCGTACCATAAGGCACCTCCT
>JAGUUY010000239.1 GCA_020063185.1 Bacillota bacterium | reverse complement strand
TTCGCCGGGCGGTTGGGCGCGGCGTTCGCGCAGCGCATGGACCGGAGCCTGGAAGGTCTGTTTGCGGCGTTCGGGGTCGAGGGGGTGGTGGTGGTCGGAAGGCAGCGCGCCGAGCTTTTTTACCGGGGCCCGGAGGGAACCTCACACTTCTTTTTCCATCCGGGGACGGCGGTGCTTCGCATAAAGAACATTATATCTGGGAAACCTGACCAAATGATACAGGCAATGGGTGTCAAGCCGGGCGACGCGGTGCTCGACTGTACGCTTGGACTGGGCGCGGACGCTGTTGTGGCTGGTTTTGCCGTCGGTGAAGAAGGCCGCGTCGTTGGGGTGGAAAAGGTCGCGGTGGTGGCCGCCGTAGTCGAGTACGGCCTGCGGCGATACGCCTCACGGGTGGACCCGACCACCGGCGAGGCCATGCGCCGAATTCAGGTGGTGGCTGATGACCATGTGCATTTTCTCCGGCAGGCGCCGTCGGAAAGTTTTGACGTGGTTTATTTCGACCCGTTTTTCCGGGTTTCCGTTAAGGGCGCGGACCAACTGGCCCCGCTCCGCGTTACGGGGGACTTGAACTCCCTCGATATGGAAGCGGTTCGGGAAGCATGCCGGGTGGCCCGGCGCCGGGTGGTGGTGAAGGAAAGGAAAGGGAGCCGGGAGTTCGCACGGCTCGGGTTTGAACGGGTGACCGGCGGCCGCTACGCCCGTGTCGCTTTCGGCGTGATCACCAAATGACGGGTAAGCTGCCGCTCCTGGTGATAACGGGGCCTACGGCGACGGGCAAATCCGCCGTCGCGGTGGGAGTGGCGCTCAGGGTGGATGGGGAAATTATCTCGGCCGACTCGATGATGGTTTACAGGGGAATGGACGTCGGTACCGCCAAACCTACCCTGGCCGAACGCAAAGGTGTCCCTCACCACTTAATCGACGTTGTCGACCCGCGGGAGAACTACAGCGTCGCGACGTTCCAGGCGGCAGCCCGGGAACATGTCCGGGAAATCAACGCCCGGGGCCGGCTGCCCATCCTGGCAGGCGGAACGGGGCTTTACGTCCGGGCCGTCCTTGAAGCTTACCGTTTTACCGGGGGGGTGGACAGGGAGTTGAGGCGCCGCCTGGCGGAGGAAGCCGGATGTTACGGCCCGGGACACCTCCACGCCCACCTGCGCAGTGTTGACCCGGCGGCGGCGCAGCGCCTCCACGCCAACGATTTGAAGCGCATTATCCGGGCCCTGGAGGTTTACTACGGGACGGGCGGCGGTACTTCGGGGGCTGTGCCGGCCGATACGGAACCGGCTTATAACGCCCTGGTCTTCGGCCTGCAGCTGGAAAGGCAGGAACTTTACCGTCGGATCGAAGCCCGCGTGGACAGCATGCTAGGCGCGGGGTTGGTGGACGAGGTAGAGCGGCTTCTCAAAGGGGGGCTCCAGCGGAATGCCACGGCCATGCAGGCGCTGGGGTACAAGGAGATCGCGGCGTACGTTAACGGCGAGCTTTCTCTTGAGGAAGCGGTCAGGGTGTTAAAGAGGAACACCCGGCGGTTCGCCAAGCGGCAGTACACCTGGTTTAGGCACGACGGCCGCATTCGCTGGCTGGACGTCGCCGGTTACCGTTGCCAAGAAGAGCTTGTCGAAGAAATTGTTGAGAGTGTGAAGGAGTATTTTGGGTGGTGACGAAAAAAAAAGGGAACAGACTTTTCGCGCGTGCAATACTATGGCAATAAAATTTAAGCGATTGGGGGAGTCATAGGCGTTGCTTACTGCCCGGAGAGCCGTAGAATAGAAAAAAGAAAGAGAAATAGTGCTTTTACGGAGGGGAATTTTTATTATGACTACAAAAACACAGATAAACCTGCAGGACGCTTTTCTAAACCAGGTGCGAAAGGAAAGTATCGCTGTCACTATTTTTCTGGTGAATGGTTTTCAATTAAAGGGTGTGGTGCGGGGTTTCGATAATTTTACGGTGATTATGGAAAGCGAAGGACGCCAGATGATGGTATACAAACATGCCATCTCGACCATCAGCCCGGTCCGGCCGGTAAACACCTCCGTGCAGGATTCCAAAGCCAACGGCTGAAAGTTGTCTCCTATGGGCCTCAGTTAATGATTCACGACCGAATCGATTCGCTCGCCGAAGAGGTTGTAAGTGAAGTTGAGTCGCTGTGGCGCCGTATCGATGCTCTGGCCATGGCTAATCTCCGCCGGGTGCTGGGTGCGTTTCGTACGGCGCGGGTCAGCGACTTTCATTTACGCGGTTCAACCGGCTACGGTTACTGTGACGCCGGACGGGAAGCGCTGGAAACGGTTTACGCCGCTATTTTCGGGGCCGAATCCGCGCTGGTCAGGCCCCAAATAGTTTCCGGGACGCACGCCCTGGCCCTTTGCCTGTTCGGGGTACTGCGGCCCGGTGATGAACTGGTTTCGGTTCAGGGAAAGCCTTACGATACTCTGGAGGTTGTTATCGCGGGAGAGGCAGGTTCGCTGGCGGAATTCGGGGTACAATACACGCGGATGGAGCCGCTCCCTGACGGCGCCCCCGACCGGGAAGCACTACTTCAGGCCCTGTACCGGAAACCGCGCGTTTTACTGCTGCAGCGTTCGGGAGGTTACTCATGGCGGCGGGGGCTGTCCATAACGGAGTTGAAAGGCGTTATCGACCTGGTGAAGGCCAAAAACCCGGACACGGTGGTAGTGGTCGACAACTGTTACGGCGAGTTTGTCGAAGCAGTTGAACCACCGGCGGTGGGGGCGGACCTGTGCGCCGGTTCGCTGATCAAGAATCCGGGTGGGGGAATAGCGCTTACGGGCGGTTACGTAGCCGGCCGAAATAAGCTGGTAAGCCTTGCGGCCAACAGGCTGACGGCCCCCGGTTTGGGAAAGGCCGTGGGGGCAACGCAGGGTTCCTTAGGTTCCTTTTTTCAAGGTGTTTTTCTCGCACCGCACTTTGTGGCCGAAGCGCTGAAAGGGGCGGTCTTTGCCGCGCGCTTTTTCGAACGGATGGGGTTCGAAGTGCTCCCGCGGTTTGATGAACGCAGGAGCGACATCGTGCAGGGGATTAAGCTGGGTTCCGCGGAAAGGCTGCTGAACTTTTGCGGGGCCGTCCAGGCCTCGTCGCCGGTTGATGCCCACGTGCGGCCGGAAGGCGGCGCGCTGCCCGGCTATAGGGACCAGGTAGTGATGGCCGCCGGTACCTTTGTTCAAGGCGCTTCCCTGGAACTGACCGCCGACGCGCCCCTGCGGCAGCCTTTTGCGGTCTACCTGCAGGGAGGTCTGTCCAAGGAGCACGTAATTCTTGCCGCGGTCGAAGCGGCAAGGGCCGTTTTTTAGAATACAGAAGTCAGAATGTAGAAATCAGAATACAGAATGTAGAATGTAGAAGGTAGAAGTCATACAGAATTAAAGGGGAAGGCAGAAGACAAGAGCTGGAGCAGGAAACGGGAGCCGTTGGACATTATATTTAGTTTTTAGTATTAGGTGAATCCCAAATATTCTGAATTCTATATTCTATATTCTGACCGCAAAGGTCCATCAGTCTAAGTTGAAATTCTGACCCTGGATTAATCCTGTGAGTCAGATATCGAAGGGGTGAAAGTGTGGTTTATGACCTGGTGATAATCGGTGCGGGACCGGCAGGGCTTGCGGCGGGCATATACGCGGCGCGCGCCAAGATGAATGCGCTGATCATCGAGCGGAGCGCTTCCGGCGGGAAAGCTCTGTCGGCGGACAAGGTCGAGAACTACCCCGGTTTTCCGGAACCGATCCCCGGCGCCGAACTGGTGGAGCGGATGGAAGCGCAGATAAAGCGGCTGGGCGTCCGGTTGAAATCCACCGACGTGGCCGAGATTAGCCTTGATGGGGGCAAATTTACGTTGCGGACGGCTCAGGAGGTGATTGAGGCCCGGACGGTGGTGCTGGCCACAGGCAGCGGGCCAAGCCCTCTCGGGGCGCCGGGCGAAGAACGGCTCCGCGGCCGGGGCGTGTCCTACTGCGCAATCTGCGACGCCTTCTTTTTCCGGGGGGAGAAAGTGGCGGTGGTCGGCGGCGGGGATGCCGCCGTTCATGAGGCGCTTTACCTCTCCCGCTTTGTCGACAAGGCGTATCTTTTGCACGACCGCGACTCTCTCCGGGCGACCAAGGTCCTGCAGGACCAGTTATCCGCCGAACCCAAGATTGAAATCATGTTGAACACCGGTGTTGTGGAAATCCTGGGGGAGGACCAGGTCGCCGGCGTGAAAATCGAAGACTTGCGCACGGGGGAGCGGCGGGTGCTTGCAGTCGGCGGGGTCTTTATTTACGTAGGTGTGAAACCGGCTTCGTACCTGGTAAGAGACCTGGCCGACCTTGACCCGCGGGGCTACGTGGTTACCGACGAAAAAATGGCCACGCGAACCCCCGGTCTCTTTGCCGCGGGCGACGTGCGCGACAAACCTCTGCGCCAGATCGTAACCGCGGTGGCGGACGGCGCGATTGCGGCGGTGAGCGCCGACCGGTACCTGAGGGGTTAGGTTAAGTTTTGCCGGTGGCCCCGCGCCAGGCAGCAATGAATTCCGCCGGGCCCAAAGTCAGGTGATGTAATTCAGTCCGTCGCGCAATCTTACCGGCTTAAACCCGAAGTGTTTGTATACGGCGTTCAGTTCCGTGGCGTTTTTGATTTTCATCTGTTTTAGTTCGACGGCGGTCACCGGGGGATCACGCATGATCCTTTCCATCAGGGGGACCGCCAGGCGCAAAAAGCCTACCGGCAGGGGCAGCTTAATGCGTCTTATTTTTTTCAAGTCCAGAAAAACGTCGAGCATTTCGGCATAGGTCAGGTGTTCCGGCCCGCCGATATCGTAAGTCTGGTGGACGGTGTGCGGGTCTTTCAAAACAATCGCCACACAGCGGGCGACGTCGTTTACCGCGATCGGCTGAAACCGCGCTTTGCTTGCCGGATAAACAACGAAGGGCGGGGGGGAGGTCCTGATTGATTGGGCCATCCGGTCAAAAAAGCCGAAGCCTGGGCCGTAGATCAGGGAAGGCCTTATAACCGTCCAATCAAGGCCGCTGTTCCGGACGGCTTCCTCCCCCAGCCATTTGGAATGCGCGTACTTGAACGCCGGGCCTTCCTTGACGCCCATGGCGCTTACGTGGACAAACCGCCGTGCCCCTCCCTGAACCGCCGCCCGGACGGTGTTCATAGTTCCCTCGGCGTTTACTTGTTGGAAGGTCTGCCCGGGTTTTTCACGGATGACCGCCACCAGGTGGATTACCCCGGCGACGCCCGTGGCTGCGCGGCGGAGCGAGTCGTAGTCCGCGACGTCGCCCCGGACGTATTCCGGAGTCTCCCCAAGCACGGCGAGCGCCCTGCCGGGGTTGCGGACGAGGCACCGCACCTTGTTTCCGGCGGCGAGAAGTTTTTCAACGACCGCCCGGCCGACCAAACCCGTGCCGCCCGTGACCAGGATCGTATTTGACTTTCTTTCCCCGTAATGCATGTTCGCGTATCACCCCCAGAGGCA
>JAGUUY010000201.1 GCA_020063185.1 Bacillota bacterium | reverse complement strand
TGGTCGCATCGCGGCAAGCCGACGGTCCTCGGCGCGGCCAGCGGCTGCGTGGCGGGTTTGGTGGCCATTACACCGGCCTCGGGCTTCGTCGGTCCGCTCTCCGCCGTGGTTATCGGCGCGTTCGCAGGCGTCCTCTGTTACCTTGCCGTCGCCGTCCTGAAGCCCAGACTGGGTTATGACGACGCCCTGGACGCCTTCGGTGTACACGGCATTGGCGGGACCTGGGGCGCCCTGGCGACAGGACTTTTCGCTTCCTCGGCCGTTAATCCGGGCGGCGCCGACGGACTGTTTTTCGGCAACCCGGGACAAATAGGACCTCAGGTCATCAGCGTTGTAGCCACCTGGGCCTTTGCCGCCGCCGCCACCTTCGTTATTCTTAAGTTAATCGGTCTGTTCACGTCCTTGAGGGCTACCGAAGACGAGGAGACCCTAGGCCTTGACCTGTCCCAGCACGGTGAGGAAGCGTACCGCGGGCTGATTTTATAAGTATTAAGAAGGAGTGACTGGTATGAAAAAAATCGAAGCGATTATCAGGCCGGAAAGGCTGGAAGCGGTCAAAGAGGCCTTAGGCAAGTTCGGCGTCCACGGGATGACCGTCTCCCAGGTTATGGGCTGCGGGCTCCAGCGGGGCCGCACCGAGGTATACCGCGGCCACGAGTACAGCATTAACCTCTTACCAAAGGTTAAGATCGAAATCGTGCTCAGCGACGAGGAAGTAAACAAGGTCGCGGACATTATCGCCCAGGCCGCCCGCACCGGTCAGGTGGGCGACGGCAAGATCTTCGTTTACCCAACGGAAAATGCGATCCGCGTTCGTACCGGCGAAACCGACGGCGCCGCCATTTAAACCGCCACTTTAAATCAGATGAAAGGCGGCTAAGGATGTCCGACGACGATACTTTTCACTCAATCTATTGACACCTTTATGACCTTCGATTAAATTAGAAGTGTAAGTTAGCTTTACACTGGAGTAAAGCGGGGCGAGGGCGCCCAGGAAATTTACGTTTCCTGGGCGTTTGTGTTTTTTTAGAACATAATTATTGAGTGCAGGTCTAGGTCCACAGCATACGGCGACATGGGGGCAAAGCAGCCCCGCAGGACGCAGTTCTGTGGATTTTTGCTTTAAACTAAGCCCAGAAAAGAGGGGGTTTCAGTGACAACTACTTCCGGTCCGAAGGCCGTTCCCGTCAATCCGTGCCACGCATGTCAGGCTGTAGGCGCTGTCCATGTGACAACGAGCATTACGGGGGGTGTCCCGCTCGTTCACGGCCCGCAGAGTTGTTGCGGTTTCATACGCTACCTGCTGACGCGCCATTTCAGCGAACTTCGAGGTGTGAAGGCCCTGGCCGACGAGGATGCCGAGGTTTTCGGCGGCCGGCGAATAGTATCAAAATGTGTCCGTAACCTCGCGCAACGTTACAACCCGTCCCTTATCGGCATGGTCAGCACCTGTTCCAGCACTGCCGCCGGCGAGGACCTCGAAGATGTCGTGAAACAGGTAGGCCGTGAATTCTCCGGCAAAATAATACTGCTGAAGATTTCCAACGATGCCGGCAGCCATGCCAAGGGATACAACATCGCTTCTCGGGCCGTGCTCCAACACGTGGCAAAAGTCCGGGGTAAAAGCGACGCCAGGCTGAATTTGATCCCCGGTATGATCAACCCGGGCGACCTTAGCGAGATAAAGCGCATGCTGACAGCCTCGGGCGTGCAGTTTAACGTACTTTTCGATTTTCTCTCGGCATCAAATACTCCGGAGAAAACCGGTATCAACCCGCCTTCCCCCGGCGTTACGCGGTTGGCGGACCTCGCCGGCGCCGCTGATTCAGCCGGCACAATCGCTTTGTGCAGGCATGCGGGTGGAGCGGCTGCCTCATACCTCCACCGCGAGTTTAAAGTGCCCGCCGTGCAGGGGCCCCTGCCGGTCGGCATTGGGAACACGGACATGTTCCTGGATAATGCTTTAAGGCTTAGCGGCAAAAAAACCGCCGTGACCAGCCTGACACGAGAGCGTTCTCAATTGCAGAGAGCTGTCGCGAATGCCGTCGCGCATACCGCCGGAAAGAGGGTCGCTTTGACCGGCGACCCCGATTTTGTAGCTTCCATGGCCAGGTTTGCCTGTGAGTTAAAGATGGTGCCCACGGTGGTGATGAGTAACACCGTCAGCGAACTCTTCACCCTTGACATTGGTGCGTTGGCGGAGTTCGGCGTTTCTCCGGTCGTCATTACCGGCAGCGACCTGAACCGCTTTGAAGCGTTACTTCAGACCATAGGCACGGACGTTGTTTTTGGGCCTTCGTACGCTGCGGAATCAGCGCGAAATACCGGCCTGGCGTTAATAAGACTGGGCTTCCCGATATACGATCAACCAAGTTGCCACCGGTGGCCCGTACTTGGATACAAAGGAGGCCTGCGGCTCTTGGACCTGATCGTTGGGGTCTTAGCGGAAAATGGCCGAAATACACGCGCGGGACCGACTACGCGTTGACGTAAAGTAAACCCGCCTCTGGAGACGTTAACAGGCCACGCAAGGAGGCTGGATGCTGTGGCGCGGGCTGAAGCGGCAAAGCCGCTTGGGGATTTTACCGGAACCGGCGGTGGCCGGCTACCCGCCGCGAGACCTTCTCGAGCGCAGCTATTTTGGCATGGGGCGCCGTTTACCGATCGCCTTGATGCCGGGATGGTGAAAAAAAGACATGGCGGGTATTGCTTTTCGACACCTGTGGAGTATACTATAAAAACGGTAGCACCGGTCCCGGTAGTCGGTAACGGAAAAACCACCAGAGAAGGTGTTTTTTCATGCCGGAAGCGTTGGCTGCCAAGGATTCCTGTTTAGGTCTTCAATAATAAGGGGGCACACTGGTGTACCCCGAAGCGGCAACGACGCCCTAGGCAGTTTAACTGCGGGGCGTTGTTTTGTTCAGGGGGCTTCTTTCGTGCGCGAGCGAGTGATCGTGGCGGATGAGGACGCTACATGGCGAAAAAACATACTTGCGTGGCTCGGTACCGCCGGCTATCAGGCGGTGGGAGAAGCCGCCGACGGGGCGACCGCGCTGAACCTCATCCGCATGCGCCAGGTCGATCTGGCCGTGATATCGGCCCATCTGCCGGGGATAAGCGGCCTGGAAATCGCCTCAATTTTACATGAAGACAAGCTTGCTCCGGTTATCTTGAGCTGTTCCCAATTGTGGGAGGACGTTCTTGAAAACGCCAAGACCGCGAGGGTCTATGGCCTGGTCGTAAAGCCCTTTGACGAAACGGTTTTGATTCCGGTAATCACTTTCGCGCTGACTAACTACCGGGAGTTTACCGCTCTCGAACAGCAAGTCTGGAAATTGAGAACTACCCTTGAAAACCGCAAAGCCATCGAGAAGGCCAAGGGACTTCTCATGGAGAACTTTAATATTTCTGAAAGTGAAGCTTTCCGGCGCATTCAAAAGTTGAGCATGGACAAACGCCTGTCGATGCGGGAGGTCGCGGATGCCATAATCTTGTCGCAGGGATTAACCGGCGGGTTTAAAAAAAAATAGGTAACAGTTATTGGTACGGCGGCTGTACCAGGTTTTGTGGGCAACGGCGCCTGCGGCATAGGTATCTGTAGGCGTCTATTAGCCTATAGAGGTGTGTTATCATCCTCTATCTCCTTACCGGGGCGGCCCAGTAAGGAGACTTTTTTCAGAAACCGGACATCGGCGCAGTCCGTACACCGCGTTGCGGCGCGACGAAGAATGAAAATGAGTACCCTTAAGCTGGCTACTTAGCAGCAGTAACGTAACAAAGGCGGAACGCGGCGAGGAGTGAGCATATGGGAAGTGGGACGTGGGAAGTTGGAAGTGGGATTCTCGAAGAAATTTGCGTAGTGAATTTCTACAAACATCTCACATCTAACATCTCACCTCTCACCTCTCAAGTGCGCGCCCACCGAAAGCAGCACTTATTTTCGGAGGAGGTGATGGCCGCGATGTGTCGTCTGTTTTGCATCACGAGCGATGAGCCCCTTTCCCCGATGACGGCTGTCAAAGCGCTCGACGTGATGCGGGAAGGTCATGACGGCTCAGGAGTGGGACTGTTTCTTACGGATCTTGCGGGGCCTTTTGAGGAACTGAAAGGGGCGCCCATTCTCTCCGGGATATTCACCAACGACGGCTGGATGCGCCTTGATCATTTCATGATGAAGATCGGCTTCACGGCCAAATACAGGAGCTCGATCAAGGTCGCCAAGAGCCCGCCCCCGGGGGTACCCAGGCGAGACATCTACCTCATCCGCGCGTACGAATACCCGGAAGACTGGGAGGGGCTGTCGGAAAGCGAGATACGCCATCGCCTGATGCTCATTAGGCTGCAGCTCAGGCAAATGGGTGAAGAAAAAGAAGACATGGTCGTTTACAGCTTCTGGCCGGATGTAATCGTCCTCAAGGAGATCGGCGACCCGATGACGGTCGCGGAGTACCTGCGGCTCGACCGCAAGGACCTCCACGCACGGACGATTTTAGCCCAGGGGCGCCAGAACACCAACTACGCCATAAACCTTTACGCCTGTCATCCCTTCTTTATTCAGGGAGTGGCCACCATGACGAACGGTGAAAACACCGCTTTCGTGCCGATCAAGGAATTCTTGATGTCGCGCGGGTTTCCGGGATATATCGGGTACAATTCCGATTCGGAAGTGTTCACGCACATCCTGCATTACACTCTGAACCAACTGGGGCTGGGGATCGACGCATACAAACACATCATCACTCCTTTGCAGGACCGGGACCTGGCCGATCATCCCGACGGCCCCTTTTTGAAACAACTCAAGCATTCCTGCCGGAGGCTGATCATCGACGGGCCTAATTGTGTAATCGGTTGCCTGCCCGACAAAACATGCTTCATGGTACAGGACAGGAAAAAACTCCGTCCGGGTGTGGTAGGAGGAAGAGCCGGCCGCTACGCCTTTTCTTCCGAAATTTGCGGTCTGGACGCGGCAATCCCTGACCGGGACAAGAGCAAGGACTTTCAGCCGATGCATCTGGATACCGCTGTCGTAGGGCCGGACCGTTTGGAGGTTAGAGTATGTTCGCAAACGGACACATTGGACCTGACGCGTTAAGCGTCAAAGACCTGCCCTGGCAGGTCCACTGGGACAGGGATAATTGCACCCTCTGCGGCCGCTGTACGGCCGTCTGTCCCGTGCACGCCATTCAACTCCGCGTTCACCGCAAGCGGCTGGTGCAACCGCCTCCGGTCGGCGGGCTTGACGTGAAGCATGACCCGGCTAATGTCTACCAGGTTTTTTACGGCATCCGGCAGAAAACGGACCCCGCGCACGCCTGTGTGGGATGCGCCATGTGCAGCCTGGTGTGCCCTAACGGCAGTATCATGCCGTACCGGAGCGACGAAGCCGATAAGCTTAAGTTCCACAACAACAGGGGCGGCTACCCGAGGCGGCGCGGCGGGCGCAGGAACGTACCGGAACCGTCGCCGGGCGGCATTCTTGACCGGATAAAGTTCACCCGCATCTCCATGCTGACTGACCCCGCGCTTGACGCGGGGCGCCATGAATTCGAACTCCGGACACTCCTCGGCAGGGTGCTTTCACCCGAGGAAAGCATGAGGTTATACCGGGAACAAGGGTGGTTCCCTCCGGTCAGGGAAATTTATCCCCTGATTATCGGTTCGATGTCCTTCGGCGCCCTCTCCCCCGCCATGTGGGAAGGGCTGCAAATGGGGGTCGCTTACCTCAACGAAGAACTGGGCATGCCGGTACGCATCTGCACGGGTGAAGGCGGTTGCCCGCCGCGCCTGCTGCGTTCGCGCTTTTTGAAATACGTGATCCTGCAGATCGCCAGCGGCTACTTCGGGTGGGACGAGATCATTCACGCCCTCCCGGACATGAAGGAAGACCCCTGCGCCGTCGAAATCAAGTACGGCCAGGGCGCGAAGCCGGGCGACGGCGGCCTGCTCATGTGGTATAAGGTTAACAAGCTGATTGCGGCGATTCGCGGTGTGCCGACGGGGGTAAGCCTTCCCAGCCCGCCGACCCACCAGACCAAGTATTCCATTGAGGAAGCCGTGGCCAAGATGATCCAGTCCATGTACATGGCCTGGGGCTTTCGGGTGCCGGTGTACCCGAAGATCTCCGGTACCTCGACGGCTCTGGCCGTACTCAACAACCTCACCAGGAACCCATACGCCGCCGGTCTGGCGATTGACGGGGAAGACGGCGGCACCGGCGCGGCCTACAACGTCTCCATGGACCACATGGGACACCCGATCGCCAGCAACATCCGGGATTGCTACCTCAACCTCGTAAAGGTGGGACAACAGAACGAAATCCCCCTGTTCGCGGGCGGCGGCGTCGGCAAGTACGGCAATC
>JAGUUY010000078.1 GCA_020063185.1 Bacillota bacterium | reverse complement strand
TATAAATTTTACACCAAATGTAGGGAAAGGAACAAACAATGAAGCGTAACCTCCGGAATTATTTTCTGGCCGGTCTGGCCGTAATCCTGCCGGCGGCGGCAACAGCCTACATTCTGTGGAAGTTGTTTGCCTTTGTTGACGGATTTGCGGGGAGATTGGCGGCCTACCTCCTACCCTTCGAAATTCCCGGGCTGGGTGTCGTAATCAGTATTATATTGATCCTGGCCGTCGGTGTTTTGCTCACCAACGTCATCGGCAGGCGGATGCTGCAGTTGTGGGAATCGATAGTCTACAGGATACCCCTGGTTAATACGCTGTACCGTACGGCAAAAGAGATCGTCGAGACCTTTAGCGAGGACAGAAAACAGGTCTTTCGGGAGGTTGTGCTCGTACAATTTCCGCTCCCGGGGACGTGGATGATTGGTTTTTTGGTCGGTGAAGCGGGCGGAGTCGTGAAGGACGCCGCCGGTCCGGATTTGGTCAAGGTACTTGTGCCGCACGTACCGGTGCCGATGTCCGGTTATCTTCTTTTTGTTCCCAGGGATGAGATAAGGTTTCTAAACATTCCGGTTGAGGACGGCCTTCGGATGGTCGTATCCACCGGCATTATCGAACCAAGTACCTTCCGTAACAAAAAAGAAGGAGAAATAAAGCTGAACGGGAATAAACAGTAAACGCGTGCCGGGACAGGGGAGGTTTTAACGAGAGGGAGAGATCCGTTAATTGACCGAATACTGGCATCGGTTCGCAAGCCCGGTTTGGATCGGGTTTCTCCTTAACCTGGCTTTCGAGTCTTCAAGAATTTTCATTCCGCTGCTGACCGTAGATATCGGCGGGACGGTCATGGACGTGGGTTTTGTAGGCGCTGCAAACGGCTTGGCCTTTTTTGCGGCGGCTTTTGTGTTTGGACGCCAGGCCGACCTCTTTGGGAGGCTGCGCTTTGTCAGGATAGGTCTCGGTCTCAGTGCGCTTGCCTTTCTCAGTCAGTTAGTAGCTTTTAACGTTACCGCTCTGCTGGTGGTGCGCACCCTTGTCGGGTTCGCTATGGGGGTAACCACCGGCGCCCTGTTGGTTTATGCTTATGAAAACCGGGGCGGAGTGGGAAAATTCAGTTCCTTTGGCGCACTTGGACTAATTGCCGGCGCCGCTGCGTCGGCCGTCATCAAAGAGTACAATCTTCTTTTTTTGCTCAGTTTCTTTAGCAGCGCCGGCGCCTTTCTCCTGAGTCTCCGTCTGGAGGAGTACAACAAATATCAAAAAAGCCCGGTCTCGCGATTTCTCCCGCTAATCTGGCGCAACCGCGCGGTATATCTGCCTTTCTTCCTGCGCCAACTGGGCGCTTCCGCCGTATGGATCATCTTCCCGCTGTTTTTACGCGAACTTGGCGCCGACAAGTTTTGGATAGCCGTCGTAGTGACCGTAAACTACGCCGGTCAGGCTGTTTTAATGGGGTTTGTCGAGCGTTTAACCGGCAAGGGTTTGTTCCGGTTAGGGCTGATACTTTCAGGAATAGTGTTCCTGCTCTACACGTTGACCGGACATGTTTACCAGGTGTTGCCGGTACAGGTGCTCCTTGCCGGGGCCTGGTCGCTGCTGTATATTGAGGCGCTGGTTTTGCTTCTGCGTTCCGGTGAGGAGAAGGGCACCGCGACAGGAATTCTGATTGCCACGACAAACCTCTGTATGGCCCTGGGGCCGTTCCTTGGCGGGTTGCTATCCTCACTCGGGGGGTTTCACGCGCCGATGTATGCCGCGGCTGCTTTAAGCTTCGTTGGGCTTTGTTGGGCGCCGGGACGGGTGCGGCCTCGAAAAATGACATAATAAGGCGGCTTAGGAAGCTAATGTATCGCTAATTAATACTTTGCAATTAAAGATAATTATGGTATATTGTTTAGCATAAAGCCGATCCGCGAGACAGTTGTTACCATCCCACCTCAGTAACCGCGCCGATACCCTCTTCATAACCTGTGGTTACGGGGGTATCCGGGATGGAAACAGACAGCAAACTTCTTAGCGCACTTCTTTTAGTTATAACCGTCAACCTGGACAGTCTTGGTGTTGGGATTTCGTTCGGGGCGAAAAAGATTCGTGTGCCGTTATCATCCAATTTAATAATCGCATTTATCACAAGCTTCGGCACACTCCTGACCATTATGGCAGGCAAATGGCTGTCAACTTTCTTTTCACCCCGGCTCGGCAACTATATCGGCGCCATGGTAATTATCATTATCGGGCTTTGGGTATTGTACGAAGAGTTCCGTCGTAGAAATATTGGGAGAGCCGTTAGTAGGAAACCGGAGACATTGGCAAACGGCGCAAACGGCGCTCCAACCCGGAAGCTCACGGACCTGCTGACCGAGCCCCCGTTAGCCGATAAGGACTATTCCGGTCATATTGACACAAGAGAAGCTTTTGTGCTGGGAGGTGTTTTGACTTTAAACAATTTTGCGGGCGGATTCGGCGCCGGGTTCCTTGGTTTAAATCCCGTACTCACTTCGTGTGCAGTGGCTTTTTGCAGTCTCGCGCTGCTCTTTTTGGGAATTAAACTAGGCGACAAGTATATCTCCCGGTGGCTTGGGAATTATGCCGGCACTACCGCCGGACTGTTACTTATCATGCTCGGGACTTACGAAATGTTCCGGATGATTTTATGGGAGACCGGAGCATAAAAAATGGTTGTTAGGATAGGAAGTCCGCGAAAATGTTGAACAAATTGTTGAATATTGTTGACTGTGCCAAAATACCGGATTAAAATATATTAAATGCCGGAAGGCTAAATTTTTCTACAATGGTGCCGAGTTAACCAATAAACGCCAGGCGCCTTGTTTCTTGAAGCTCAAAGGGACGAGCTTGGAGCATAACCTGTACACCGCATCAATTCTTTTTATTACCACACCGTTTGCGTGAGCCTTGTTTGCGAGGCCGTGATTTCGCTATTTATGCGCCGGAATATCGATTTACCACAATCAATCAATGAGGGGGGATAGAAAGCCGGTACGGACCCATCTACTCAATTCAAAGAGAGGGGAGAAATATGGGAGGATTAAATCGTCGGGATTTCTTGAAACTCCTTGGGCTAGGGACAGCGGGAGTTCTGGGTGTCCCGGTCGCAGCGTCCGCAGCAGCGGGGATTCCGCCCGTCGCTTTCGGGTATCACAGACTAGTGGCGGCGAAAGAGACCAGGTCGATATGCGCTTATTGCGGCTGCGGCTGTGGTCTGATTGTGTACAGCAAGAATAATCTGGTCGTATCCACCGAGGGCGACCCCGACCACCCCATCAACGAGGGGGCCCTCTGTCCTAAGGGGGCATCCATGTCCGACATCAACACGATTGTGGCCGACAACTACGCCCGGGTTCCGAACGCGCGCAGGGCGGACAAGGTACTCTACCGCGCGCCCGGCGGTACGGAGTGGCAGGTGAAGGACTGGGACTGGGCGCTGGATCAGATCGCCCAACGCGTGAAGGACACCCGGGATGCCGCGTTCGAAGAAAAAGACGCCAAAGGTGTTACGGTTAACCGGACGCAAGCGATTGCCCTTCTCGGCAGCGCTTCCTTAGATACCGAGGAGAACTACGTGATCCACAAAATGCTCCGGAGTTTAGGGGTCATAAACATTGACCACCACGCCCGCCTCTGACACTCCTCCACCGTGGCCGGTCTGGCCAACACGTTCGGTAGAGGAGTAATGACCAACCACTTTATCGATTACAGGAATTCGGATGTCGTCATGATGATCGGGTCTAATTCCGCGGAGTGCCACCCCATGGCCATGCGCTGGATCGAGCGGGGGCGGCAGACGCGCGGGACGAAATTGATCGTCGTCGACCCGCGGTTTACGAAAAGCGCCGCCGTAGCGGACGTTTACGCGCCGCTCAGGCCCGGCACGGACATCGCTTTCCTGCTTGGGATGATGAATTACGCCATTGAGAACAGTCTCTACCAGAAAGAATATGTGGTAAGTTTCACCAACGCTTCCTATTTGCTGCATCCCGACTTCAGTCTTGAGGACGGACTTTTTTCCGGGTTTGCGAAAAGCGCTGACGGAAAAGCTTCCTACACCACCGCCACCTGGAATTACCAGAAGGACGGCGATGCGATCAAGAAAGACCCGACCCTGGAGGACCCGAACTGCGTATTCCAGTTCCTGAAGAGGCATGTCGCCCGCTATGACGCAAGCACCGTCTCGAAGATCACCGGTACGCCGGAGAGCGTTTACCGCCAGGTCTGCGAGACGTTCTGTTCTTCGGGCAAGCCGGACAAGGCCGGCAATGTCCTCTATGCGATGGGGATCACCCAGCACACTTACGGCAGCCAGAACGTCCGCGCGATTGCCATGCTGCAGTTGCTGCTCGGCAACATCGGTATCGCCGGCGGCGGTGTGAACGCGCAACGCGGTGAGTCCAACGTGCAGGGTTCGACCGATATGGCGATGCTCTTCCACCTGCTGCCCGGTTACCTGGGTATGGTGGACGCGACCAAACATACAAAATTCCAGGACTACATCGACAAGGAAACCCCAAAGACCAGCTATTGGTCTAACACACCCAAGTTCTTTGTCAGCCAGCTCAAGGCCTGGTACGGCGCCAAAGCGACCAAGGCGAACGATTACTGTTTCAACTGGCTGCCCAAACTGGACGGGGTGGACCACTCGCATGTGGCTATCTACCAGGATATGGCCGCAGGCAAGATAAAGGGCATGTTCGCCTGGGGGCAGAACCCGCTGGTCGGCGGACCCACGGTCGACGCGGAGCGCAAGGCAACGGAGAACCTCAACTGGCTGGTCGTCGTCGACGTGTTTGAAACGGAGACAGCGGCCTTCTGGAAGCGCCCCGGCGCGAGCCCGGCGAATATCAAGACAGAGGTATTTTTACTGCCCGCAGGCTTCTCTTACGAGAAAGAAGGCACGGTCACCAACAGCGGCCGCTGGGTACAGTACCGCTGGAAAGCGGTAGACCCGCCGGGTGACGCCAAGTCGGACCTCTGGATAGCCGACAGGCTGTTCAAGGCCGTCCGCAAGAAGTACGAGGCGGGCGGGAAGTTCCCGGACCCGATTTTGAACATGGTTTGGAACTACGATCACGCGGGTGAAGACGAGCCCGATATCGGCAAAGTGGCCCTCGAGCTGAACGGTTACACCGTCGCCGACGGCAAGGCCCTGTCAACATTCGGCGCCCTCACGGATGACGGTAAGACCGCGTGCGGCTGCTGGATTTACGCCGGCTACTGGGCGGTGGACCCGGAGCTGAAAGTGGTGGGCTGCAAACGGCGCAGCCTTGTCGACAAGAGCGGACTTGGGCTCTACCCGAAGTGGTCCTTCGCGTGGCCCGTCAACCGCCGCATCGTTTACAACCGCTGTGCCGCCGACCCCGCCGGCAAGCCTTGGGACGCGAGCCGGGCGCTGCACTCCTGGGACGGCGCGAAGTGGGTGAGCAACGACGTGGCGGATTTCAACGCTACGGTGTCGCCGGACAAAACCGCAACGGGCCCCTTCATTATGGTGCCCGAACTCCAGGGGCGGTTGTTCGGTGCGGCTTACGGCATCAAGGCGGGAGCGCTTAAAGAAGGGCCTGTTCCTGAACACTATGAGCCGATGGAAAGCCCGGTGACCAACCTGGCGTCCAAACAGCAGACCAACCCCATGGTCTTAAGGCGGAAAGGCGCTTTTGATAAAGTGGCGGCTACTGCGAGTCCCGAGTACCCGTATGTCCTCACGACGTACCGTTTAATCGAGCATTACCAGAGCGGCGCGGTCACGAGGAACAGCCCCTGGCTCGTGGAGTTGATGCCGGAAGTGTTCGTGGAAATGTCACAAGCTCTAGCCGCGCAATTGAATGTCAACACGGGGGATACGGTAGAGGTGTCTACGGCGCGGGGCCAGGTAAGATGCAAGGCCTGCGTTACTCCTGGCATTAGTCCGCTGGTGATCAACGGACGGGAGGTCGAGATCGTCGGCATGCCCTGGCACTGGGGATATCAGGGCCTGGGATCAGGTGAATCGGCAAACGTCCTTACCGTATCGATCGGTGACGCGAACACTCAGATTCCGGAATACAAGGCTTGCATTTGCAACGTTCGGAAAGCCTGATAACTAGCTGAAAAAACTCCATGAAAGGATGGTTGAGATGGCGAAAGGGGTACTCGTGGACCTTACCCAGTGCATAGGCTGCCGCAGTTGTCAGGTAGCCTGCAAGCAGTGGAACAATTTGCCCGCGGTACGGACGTCTTTCAGCGGCACGCGGGATAACCCTTTAACCCTTAGCAAGGTGACGTGGACTAAGGTGGAACACAAGTTCCTCACCACGCAGGGCACCAAGTTGAAGTTTGTAAAGAGACAGTGCATGCACTGCCTGGACCCCGCCTGTGTGGCGGCGTGTTTCATGGGCGTGCTCAAAAAATCTCCGGAAGGGCCGGTCATAGTGGTAGCGGACACTTGCATCGGCTGCTATTACTGCCAGGTCGCCTGCCCTTATGACGTGCCGCAATACGAATGGATCAAAGGGAAGGCGCGGGTCCGGAAATGCCGGCTCTGTTTCGACCCCGGCGAAGAATACGACCGGTTGGGCCAGAACAAAGCACCGGCTTGTGTTTTCGCATGCACCACCGGGGCACTCAAGTTCGGTGACCGGGACGCCCTGTTGGAAGAAGCCAAGAGACGGATCGCCGCCGACGCCAAATACGTCAACTACGTATACGGCGAGACTGACGAAGGGGGTACCAGTTGGCTGTATATTTCCAACGTTCCTTTCGCGGAACTCGGTTTTCCGACGGCGGCAAAAGGGGCCACCCTGTTCCATGCTTTCCATAAGGCAAAGACCGGTTAAAGACGGTCTTAATCTCCATACGGAGGCGTATTAATGGATTCCGAGCGGAAGTTCTCGATTGACGATGTTGTGGCGGTGTGGAAGGAAATTATTGATTTCAGGGTCGGTAAGTCCCTGGTGAAAAAAGCGCCGGGACCCGAGGAAATTGAAAAATGGGCTTCCGGTATTCCGTGGGTCTTGATCGCCCCGCCGGTAATTCAGGTTAAACCCTTTTTCCAGGTAATTGACCGCGTTGCCGGGGCGGTACATGAACTTTACCCGGCGCTCACCGAAGAGGTAAAAGACGGGCTTGCCGCCCTTCCTGCCACACAACATAAAAAGAAGGCTTTTTTGAACCGGGTTCTGACCAGGGTGATACACAAGAACGGTTCTAAGAAAGGCCCAGTGGTTGCGTCCGCGGATAGTGCGGAAATGATTGAATTTTTAACCGGCGCCGCCACAAACCTGGTGATGCGTGATTACGCCAGGGAGGCCGCGGCCTGGTTTTCCGACGAGCAGTGGCTGCGGGGTATTTGTCCGGTTTGCGGCTGTCATCCGAGTTTTTCAGAGTTAACAGGGGAGTCCCGGGTCCGCAATTTATACTGCGGTACCTGCGGCACGCGGTGGCGGTTCAGCCGGATCGGTTGTCCGTTCTGCGAAGCCCCTATCGAAGAACAGAAATTCTTTATTTTGGAGGGCAGCAGCAAGTACCGGGCGTATGTATGTGATAACTGCAAAAGTTATCTTAAAACCGTGGACACCCACTCGGCTCAACCTGAAGACCTCTTGCTGGAAAACATCAAGACGCTTTTCCTTGACCAGTTGTTGCTCAATGAGGGGTACGGCCACAAAGCCGGACCAAACGATATGGTCAAGGGTTTGGAAGGAGGTACTGCTCCTGCCGGCTTATAGCGGGAGCCCTAAAAACGCCGTCCGATAAGGGTGACGGCGCGGCAGTTCAGCTAAATCCTTGTAGAAAGGAGAATTGAGCGGATGAAAAGAGTTCTTATCGGAATGGCATTAGCCGTGGCTGCGATAATGGTTTTCGGCTTGATGAACCTCGGTTCCGTCCAGGTGGATGCGTATCCGAGCATGGGCAGTAACTGCGCTCCCTGCCACGGCACCAAATATTCTTCGACAACGACCACCACCCAGCCGACGACGACAACGACGACAACCACTAAGACAACGACGACGACGGTGAAGCCTGTAACCCCGCCGCCTGCCGAAACCTGCGCGAAGTGTCACCCAACGGTGGTGTCCATCGGCGGCATGAAGTGCGAGACGTGCCACTCTAACGGAGCGGAGCACATGAAGGCGCCGAAGACCGCAAAGGTCAAGTTTACCAAAGCGGGGGCCGAGGCTTGCGGTACGTGTCATAAAGCAGGAAAATAGCGAAACAGCCCCACGTTAATAACAGGGCGGAAGCCATAAGGTTTCTGCCCTTTTCTTTTTAGTGACGGTGAGTTTGATCCCACCGTTTTTATTTGGGTAATAAAAACGATATCCCCATGTTTATCATCGGACTTACTCAAAGGCGATGGCATTCAGCAATTCAGGGTTAACATATAGAAAAACCGCTCGTTAACGGAGGCTGCCATGAGTTACTTTGTGCCACAGTTAGTGTATGTTGACAAAAAGGCCCTGGAATACCGTTTGGGCCGTGAACTCAGGAAACGTCTGGAGGACAGAGGGATAGAGGTGGTATTATACGAGGACCGGATACCCGCAGTCTACCGCAAAACGTTCCGCGAGGGGTTCCTGGCCGCAAAAAAGGTCATGGTCGTGTCCGTCTGGCGGCAGCGTGAGTTTCAGACGTGCAGGCCGTCGGCGCACTACCAGTTGCCGCTGGTATCAGGTTGCCCAGGCCATTGCGAGTATTGTTACCTTAATACGAACCTGGGTCGAAGGCCCTATGTAAGAGTTTATGTGAACGTGGATGACGTTTTACACCGTGCCCGAGAGTATGTCCGCGGCCGGGAACCGGAAAAGACGGTCTTTGAAGGCGCCGCGACTTCAGATCCTATTGTGGTCGAATACTGGACCGGCTCGTTGCGGCGTGCCGTGGAGTATTTTGCCGCCCTAGAGGGGGCCGGGTTCAGGTTTGTTACCAAGTTCACCAACGTCGACGGTCTCCTGGCAATCGATCACAGGGGCAAGACTGAGATTCGGTTCAGCATTAACTCTCCTAAGATAATAACCGAATATGAAAAGGGAGTACCGCGGTTAAAGTCACGGCTGGAAGCCGCCGGGAAGTGCGCGCGGGCCGGATACCCGCTCGGATTTCTTATCGCGCCGATTTTTGCGTTCGAAGGGTGGCGCGATCAGTACGGCCGCATGCTGCGCCAGGTAAGGGAGCATATGCCGGAAAAGATACCGGTTTTCTTCGAACTGATTACCCACCGGTTCACGGCACGGTCAAAAAAAATCATCAGGGATGCATACCCGGAAAGCGGCGTGCCGCTGGAGGAAACGGACCGGTCCTTCAAATACGGGCAGTTCGGTTACGGTAAGTATGTTTATCCCGGTGAAGTCATGGAGGAACTGAAAGAGTTTTTCGTAACAGAAATAAAGGCATTGTTTCCTGAAGCGAAGATCCTGTATTTTGTTTAAACCGTTAAGATAAAAAGGCGCCGCAAATTTGCCTAACCGAATATTTTTAGTATCTTCGTCATCGACACGTTAACATTGAATCGGTGAATCGCCGCGGAGGCTTTGATTGACCGTGTGTGCGCTTTATGTTACGCTTTTTAGCATGAAGCAAACCTTTACAACCAGCCTCAAAACCGAATTTTCCGCAAAAGTTTCTTTATTAAGAAGGTGACGACTGTTTGCTCTTTAAAACTCTGACCGTTTCAGAGGCCCGGCAGCGTATAGCGGAAATAATCACGGCCGCGCCGGTGGAGTGTGTGACACTGAGCGAAGCGCTGGGGCGAGTCGCAGCCGAGGACATAAATTCACCCGAGGACGTCCCTTCCTTCACCAGGTCTACGATGGACGGGTTTGCGGTAATAGCCGCGGACACGTTCGGAGCGTCGGAGGGTCTTCCGGCTTACCTGCGCGTCGCGGGGGAAGTGTTGATGGGCCGGGTTCCCGGGGGAGCTTTAAACGCGGGGGAAGCCTGGGTGATCCCAACAGGCGGTATGCTGCCGGAGGGGGCTGACGCCGTGGTGATGGTCGAGCACACCGAAGACGCCGGCCCGGATACAAAGGGAGCCGAAATGTGGGTTGCGGTACTGCGTCCGGTGGCGCCGGGGGAAAACCTGGTGCGCCGTGGTGAAGACGCGCGGGCCGGCGACCGGATTATTAAGGCCGGAAGGCGGCTGCGCCCGCAGGATATAGGCCTTCTTGCGGCCTGCGGGGCGAACAGCGTCAAGGTGCGGAAAAGGCCTGAGGTAGGAATAATCGGCACCGGTGACGAAATCGTGGACGTGGGAGCAGTCCCCCAACCCGGACAGGTACGCGACGTTAACACAGCCGCCCTGGCGGCAATGGTCGAAGCTTGCGGAGGAAAGCCGTTGCTGTTCGGTGTGGTAAAGGACGAGCTTGAGGCACTCCAGCGGGTCTTGAGTGAAGCGGTGACCGCATCAGACATGGTCCTGCTGTCGGGTGGCAGTTCGGTGGGCACGCGGGACCTGACACTGCGGGCCATAGAAGCGCTGCAACAGGCAACCGTGTTGTTTCACGGACTTGCCGTAAAGCCGGGTAAACCTACCGTCGGGGCGGTGGCCGGAGGCAAGCCGGTATTCGGCCTTCCGGGGCATCCCGTTTCAGCACTGGTGGTATTTGAAATTTTGGTTAGACCGTTTTTGGAACCCGAGGTCTCTCAGCGGGCGCCGCTGCGCGCCAGATTAAAACGATCCTTGCATTCGGCGGCGGGAAGAGAAGATTTCGTCAGAGCGCGTCTGTACGTTGAAAACGGGGAACTGGCCGCTGACCCGGTACTGGGCAAGTCGGGATTGATCGCTACCTTGAGCCGGGCCGACGGTCTGGTGCGTTTGCCGCTGGACACAGAGGGCGCCTCGGCCGGAGAAATGGTCGACGTTTTCTTACTGTAAGTTCAACGTTCAACGTTCAAGGTTCAAGGTTCAAAAAATTTTAAAACGTTGAACGGACCCCAAAGGTCAATCAGTATCAGCTCGCACGTCGAACGTAGAACGGTCCCCATATTTACGCAGTATCAGCTCGCACGTCGAACGTTGAACCTTTAAAACGGAGGTCTAATTGAAAAGAGAAATTTATCTTGAAGAAAAACCGTTGCAGGAGGCCCTTGACGGTTACCTGACCATGCTGCGCGATTTGGGAGCGCTCTACCCGGCACAGGCGGAGGCGCTCCCCGTTAAGGACGCATGCGGCAGGATAACGGCGGAGCCTGTTTTTGCGGGCGTGTCCCACCCGCATTTTCACGCCTCGGCAATGGACGGCTTTGCCGTTGCCGCTCGCCGGACTTTTGGGGCTTCGGAACAAGAGCCGTTTGAGCTTAAGGTCGGGGAAGCGGCGCTGCCGGTTGACACCGGTGACCTTCTTCCCGAAGGCTGCGACGCTGTTATCATGGTCGAGGACACACACG
>JAGUUY010000217.1 GCA_020063185.1 Bacillota bacterium | reverse complement strand
TACCCACTAACTTAGTTTTAAGGAAGTATCACGTTGGAACGCTGTAAATAATCGTGCCAGGCACCTAACTTATTAACTTAATTGTAATTAACGGATACTTTGATCAATCAGAACTTTACCAGTTTATAGACGGCAACATCAGACAGACCGATGTTTCCGCCGATTTCTTTCAACGTATATTTCTGTTCCAATGCCATGTTTATATATAGTTTCTTATAATGGGTAAGATCTCTCCGACGCGATCCGGATTTAATCAGTTTAAACTGGTCAAGGCTCATTCCGGTGTCGATGAGTATCTCGTCTAAACGTTTCCTTTCATGCGCTCTAACCCAAGGTCTTTGTGTAAAAAGCCGTTCCCCTATAATATCCGGCTTCTCGTAATCATTATCGTCTTCTTCCGCCATCAGCTCCTTATATTTCTTTATCGCTTCCACCCGGTTTTCCGTGAGGGAAGCTAAGATAAGGTCAATGTCGACCAACCAACTCCGGTTTTCACGGTAACAGCCGTCGCTACTGTAACTGTAGCCATCCGACGTTTCGCATATTCCCGCCTCTATAGGGTTGCGATGAATATACCTTAATACGGCGAGCAGGTAGCGTTCGTCTTGGACTAAAATTGCTTTATACCTTCCTTGAAAAACATGCCCCGAACGCTGGTACTTAAGGTTGTAATACCGGCCGTAGTTTCCGTTAATCCGGTGCATGATGTTGTTCAAGGGTTTCTGTTTTGTCTGCATAAGAAGATGATAATGATTGCTCATTACTACGTAACCGAATAGTCTAAACCCTAGACCTTGTTTGGATTGTTCTATTAACTTGAGGAGATATTGCTTGTCGTTATCCTTTTCAAAGATGTGCTCCTTGTTATTACCCCGCTGGATTACGTGGTATACAGCATCTTCATATTCTATCCTCGGCTTTCTGCCCATAAGAAAAAACCCCCTTGCCATTATATAGGAGGTTTTCAGTCTTTTTCAACCATAAGTTAATATGTTAAGTGCCTGGCACCGGTGATGTGGATGTCCCGCTGCGGGAAGGGGATTTCGATACCTTCGGCCTCGAAACGGTCCTTGACGGCCATGTTTATTTCGTCGGTGACGGGCCACTGCGCCCTTGCATCCTCTATCCAGCAGCGGACGAGCAGGTTAAGGGAGGAATCGGCGAACTCGGTGAAGTAAATCCGCGGCGGCGGGTCTTTCAACACGCGGGGGTTTTCCGCCAGGATCGACCGGATGATGGACTTTACCTTACGCAGGTCGGTGCCGTATGCAACCCCTACCGGGATGCGCAGGCGCATCGTCGGGTCGGGCAGCACGTGGTTGATGACCTGCCCGTTGGCAAGGTCCTTATTGGGGATGACCACGTACTTCCCTTCGCGGCTTAATATTTTCGTGGAACGGACGCCTATCTGGAGGACATCCCCCCGGACGCCGTTGGCCAGCTCGATGCGGTCTCCTTCGCGAAAGGGCCTGTCCGACAGCAGAATGAACCCGGCCAGCATGTTGCCCAGCGTGTCCTGGGCCGCGAGCGCGATCGCCAGCGAGGCGATACCGGCGGTGGTGATGAGCGCGGTGATGTTGATCCCGAAATGGCTGAGCACCACGGTAAAAGCAAGAAAGTAGAGGACAACGCCCAAAACTTTTTGCGCGATGGGCAGAAACAAATCGTCCAGCGCGGTCTGGGTGCGGTGGGCAACGTTGTGGAGGTACCAGTCGATGACGGTGCGCAGCACCAGGTTTAACCACAATACGGCGGCCACCACGCCCACAACGAAAATCAGGTGACCCACCCAGTCAAAGACCGGCGAACCAACCCACTGCGGAAAACGCGACAGCCTGTCTCCGGCGACCTGGAGGACGATGATAAACGCCAGGATGGCGACTGGGCGGCGCGAAATGGCCACCAGCCTGGTGTCAAGCTCCGCTCCGGTAGCACGTCTGGCGACCGGTCCCAAAATCATGGTCCACAGTCGCCCCGCCAGCCAACCGGCGCAAACGGCCGCAACGACATGGGCAACGATGATCAGCAACAAGTCAATTGTTTGCTTTTCCAACGACAATGGCCGTCAGTCCTCCTTAGTACTGCTGTTCGATGGAATTGACGCTTAAAGAACATCTTAACATAGCTGTGGCGGGAAATTAAACCCTCAGACCATGTTTTAAAAGTCGCTGCTTCGAGCGTAAAGCGGCCTTCCGGAGAAGAAACCGGTGGGAAGCAAGGGTTGCACGGGCGCCTGGAACTGTATGTAAAATGCTTGGGGTCCGTGGAGGATTACTGCGTGTTGGCGTGAATTTTTAATGAAACGTAGAATATAGAAGATAAAATTAAAAGCTAGGGATGCAAAAGAGTAAGACGACATGCAGGGGTAGGGGACAGGAGAAGGCGGCGGAAAAGCGGCGGGGGAGGAAAAGGGGAACCGGATAAATGCGTTTTAACCCGCATATTTTCAGGGCTTATGATATCCGGGGCGTCGTGGAGCGCGACCTGACCCTAGAGGTGGTACATGCGCTCGGTTTGGCGCTGGGAACCGTTTTCGGCGGCAGCGGCGACTTACGGGCCTTGGTGGGACGCGACAACCGGCTCAGTTCGCCGCGGCTGCGGGACGCGCTGGTCGGCGGGCTGGCCGCGGCCGGTTGCGAGGTTCTTGACACCGGGGTGGTGGCTACGCCGGTCCTTTATTTCGCCTGCGAACACTATGGCATCCCTAACGGGGTGATGATTACCGGCAGCCACAACCCGCCCGGTGAAAACGGCTTTAAAATAGTATCAGGCGGGAGGACCATGTTCGGCGCGGAAATCCTGGCCCTGCGGGACTTGATGGCGGCCGGGGCTTTTGCCGCCGGGAACGGAAGCGCGCGCCCGGAGAATCCTGTGCCGGCTTACCTGGCGATGCTCAAGGAACGGATTCAACTGGGACCCGGGCGCTTGAAGGTCGCCGTGGACTGCGGCAACGGGACGGCAGCGCTTTTCGCGGAGGAAATACTAAACGGATGGGGGTGCGAAGCGGCGCCCATTTTCTGTGTATCGGACGGAACCTTCCCCAACCACCAGCCGGACCCGGTAAAACCGGCCAATCTGGTCGACCTCCAGCGCACCGTCGTGAAGGAAGGCTGCGACCTGGGGATCGGTTACGACGGTGATGCGGACCGGCTCGGGGTCGTGGACGAAAAAGGTGACATAATCTGGGGCGACAGGTTGATGATCCTCTTCTGGCGGGAAATTCTGCCGCGCTTTCCCGGCACCCCCTGCATCGTGGAGGTAAAATGCTCCCAGGCGCTGGTAGAGGAGATAACCCGCCTGGGGGGGCGGCCGTTCTTTTACAAGACCGGCCATTCGCTCATCAAGGCCAAGATGAAAGAAACGGGCGCGGTATTTACGGGCGAAATGTCCGGACACATGTTCTTCGCGGACGAGTACTACGGTTTCGACGACGCTTTTTACGCCGCCGGGAGGCTGCTGCGCATTCTCTCGCACGCCGGCCAGCCTCTTTCCAGGCTCCTCGCCGACGTGCCGAGGTATTACGCCACCGCCGAAACGAGGATACCCTGCCCCGATGAAACGAAGGCCGCGGTTGTCAAGCGGCTTGTCGAGCACTTTAAGGAATCGTATGACGTTGTGGACGTCGACGGCGTGCGGGTGCTTTTCAGCGAAGGGTGGGGCCTCGTACGGGCGTCGAATACGCAGCCGGTGCTGGTGGCCCGGTGTGAGGGCAAATCAGCGGAAGGGCTGGCCAGGATCTGCAACTCGATGCGGCAAGAAATGGTCGCCGTCGCCGGGATCGAGTACTTCAACTGGGAGTTTTAAACCGGGTTTCCGAATTATCTCATGTTTTCGATGACGGCGGCGGCCATTTCGCTTGTCTTGGACGTGCCGCCAAGGTCGTAAGTGACGGTCTTCCCTTCGTGAAGAACGGCGGTCACGCCGCGCATCACCCGGGCAGCCGCCTCAAACTCGCCGAGGTGTTTGAGCATCATCACTCCAGAAAGGATCGTGGCCAGGGGGTTTACTTTGTCCATCCCGGTGTATTTGGGGGCGCTTCCGTGCACCGGCTCGAACACGGCGATCCTGTCCCCGATGTTCGCGCCGGGGGCCACGCCGAGTCCCCCCACGAGGCCCGCCGCCAGGTCGGAGACGATATCCCCGTAGAGATTAGGCAAAACCATCACGTCGTAGTTTTCCGGCGTCTGGACGAGCTTCATGCACATGGCGTCCACAATCATTTCTTCGGCGGTAACGTCCGGGTAGCTCTCGGCCACCCGGCGCGCGCTCTCCAGGAAAAGGCCGTCCGTAAACTTCATGATGTTCGCCTTGTGCACGATGGTCACTTTTTTGCGGCCCTCGCGCCGCGCAAGTTCGAAGGCGAAGCGGGCGATCCGCTCGGAAGCCTCGCGCGTAATGATCTTGATGCTCTCGGCCGCGTTTTTCCCCACTCTGTGCTCGATTCCCGCGTACAGGTCTTCGGTGTTTTCCCGGACGACGATCAAGTCAACATCCTCGTAACGGGTCTTGATCCCCGGCAGGCTTTTGGCCGGACGGACGCAGGCGTAAAGGTCAAGTTCCTGCCGGAGCGCCACGTTTACGCTCCGGAACCCTTTACCCACCGGCGTGGTGAGCGGGCCCTTCAGGGCTAACCCGTTCCTGCTGATGGATTCCAGCACGTGCGCCGGCAACGGCGTTCCGTACGTATCGATGACTTTCTCGCCGGCTTCCACTACTTCCCACTCGATCCGGGCCCCCGAAGCATCCAGTACCCGCCTCGCGGCGCTGGTGATGTCTGGGCCGGTCCCGTCACCCGGGATGAGAGTGATTTTATGCATGTGAGCCTCCTGACTTCTTTAAAAGTTAAATCCGCCGTGCTTCTTGAAGTGCGCCACCAGGCCCCCGTCGGCCAGAATTTTCAGCATCACCGGCGGCAGCGGTTTTACCGGGATTTTTACCCGCCGGCTCCGGTTCTCGATTTCCCCGGCCGCCAGGTCGACAACCAACTCGTCCCCCGGCTTTATCTGGTCGGTATCGCACTCCACCACCGGCAGACCGGTGTTTATGGCGTTCCGGAAGAAAATGCGCGCGAAAGACTTGGCCAAAACCGCGCCGATGCGGGCGTGCTTAATAGCTAGGGGCGCCTGTTCCCTGGAAGACCCGCAGCCGAAGTTGGCGCCCGCCACGATGAAGTCGCCCTGGCGGATTTTATGGTAAAAGTCGGGGTCAAGGTCTTCCATAACGTGCCGCGCCAGGTCGTCCATGTTCAGGGTTTTGAACTTATACTTGCCGGAAATGATGTAGTCGGTGTTGACGTCGCTGCCGAATTTGTGCGCTCGTCCCTGTATCTTCATTAAACTTCCTCCTAACCCGGACAGCCGGAACCGGATATTTTACCACAGAGGCACAGAGTTCGCAGAGAACAGAAATATTTAAAAATTCTTCTTGCCCATTTTGCGTAGATATTAGCGCAGAGACCCTAAGAACCGGCGCGGGTCAACTATTTCACCCGCCACAGCCGCCGCGGCCACCGCCGCGGGCGAAGCGAGGTAGATCTCCGCGTTAGAGTTCCCCATCC
Source organism: Bacillota bacterium (assembly GCA_020063185.1). Lineage (GTDB taxonomy): Bacteria > Bacillota > Desulfotomaculia > Desulfotomaculales > Ammonificaceae > SURF-55. The sequence goes on along the minus strand of JAGUUY010000217.1, from coordinate 78 downwards.
GGCCCTTGAAGTTGCGGTTAGCCGTAGAGACGACCACCTCGCCGTCGGCCGGGACGCCGTTGTGCGTGCCGACGCACG
>JAGUUY010000142.1 GCA_020063185.1 Bacillota bacterium | reverse complement strand
TGAAAGTGACGAAGTATGTTTATATTCCGCTAACGGTAACATAACCTTTAACAAGAATGACGCAGTAATATACGGCATTATTTACGCTCCCAACGGAACCATCACTTTTGAAAAGAACAACCCTGTAGTTCATGGAAGAATCGTCGGTTCCCAGGTTGTCTTCCTCAAAAATGATGCTGAAGTCTATGATCTTCATGCCTCTGTTACATCTCTCCCTGTCAACCGCTACAAGCTGGTACAGTGATAACTTCAGGGAATGTTTCCGGAACAGCATCCCCAATGAAAAAGAACGAGTTGTTAACTCGTTCTTTTCTTTTCATTTTGGTGGAGGCGGGGGGAATCGAACCCCCGTCCGGAAGAACAACCACAGGAGATTCTCCGAGCGCAGGCTGCTGTTTGTTTTCGCTCCGTCGGCGCCTACAGCCGGGCTCCCCCGGAGCTATCTCGATATGTCTCCTCAAGGGCCTCCGAGAATTGGCCCTTGAGCAAGCCTGCTTAATTTGACACCCTGGTCCGGCCAGGCAGGCTCAGGCCGGTAGGATGCTAACCGCTTATGCGGCTAGGGCGTATGATTCGTTCTTGGCAGTTATGCCTTTGCCACCGTTTTTACGGGCTGATGGCGCCCCGGCTCGCTCCTCCTGTTACTGTCTCCCCCGTCGAAACCTGTCGCCCCCTTTAAGCTTATTAGGATAGACCTTTGGGGTCCGTTCTACGTTCTAGCTTAAATTGATGGACCTTTGGGTCCGTTTACGGTTCACGGTTCGGGTTTATATTGAAGACCTCTAGGGTCCGTTCTACGTTCTACGTTCTACGTTGGTCGGTTCAACGTTGAACAGACCAAGAATCACTGCAGCTTAAGCACGCACGTTGCACGGACCCACCATGTCATCAGAATGAGCATTAACGACTCTTATCCCGAATTCTCAGCGCACGTTCCATTTCTCTCTTGGCAGTGCGGGCGGCGATGTCCTCCCGCCGGTCGTACAGCTTTTTGCCCTTAACCAGCGCCAGTTGCACCTTGACTCTTCCGTCTTTAAAGTAACACTTGAGCGGTACCATACTCAAACCTTTTTCCCGCGTCCGTCCCAGAAGCTTTAAAATCTCGCTTTTATGCATCAAAAGCTTTCGCGGCCGTTTCGGTTCGTGGTTGAAGCGGTTACCCTGTTCGTAAGGGCTGATGTGCATGTCGTAAAGCCACAACTCACCCTTGTCCACGCGCGCGAAGCTGTCTTTAATGTTGCCCCGTCCGAGCCTCAGTGATTTCACCTCGGTCCCGGTAAGCGCCACTCCGGCTTCGAATGATTCCAGGATAAAATAATCATGCCGCGCCTTGCGGTTTTCACAGATAACCTTCACGGGCACGGCCCTCACCCCTGCAGAAATCCTTAACACTATTATATCTTTTACCCGACTGAAGCGTCAACCTGGCCTGCTCTTATAATTCCTACACGCGGTTCACTTACTGTGGCCGCGCCGACGCAGGCTATTCTACGAAAATTCTTTCCTTATACGTGACCCGCTCAAGACACAACCCATGCGCCGGGGCGGTCGGCCCTAGCAACCCCCTCCTTCCTGTTTCCAACGCTTCTCGGACAACCGCGGCATCGAGGCGTCCCCGGCCGATTTCAAGAAGTGTCCCGACGATAATCCGTACCATCTGGTACAGAAAACCGTTCGCCGTTATCCAAAAGTGCAAAAACAGGTCCTCTTCTTCGATAAGGACTGCTTTGATCACCCGTATCGCTGAATCAACCGGCCGGCCGGTGTTCTGGAAAGCGCTGAAGTCGTGCTCCCCTGTTAAGTCCGCCGCGGCTTCCCGCATCAGGCACAGGTTTAAAGGCGCGCGCTCGTGCAGCGCATAGAGACGCCGAAGCGGGCAACGTGCCGCCCGCCGGAAAACGGTATATTGATATGTCTTGTGAAGCGCGTCAAACCGCGGGTGAAATCCCAGCGGCGCTTCCGCCGCCGCCAGCACGGAGATTTCCGGCGGCAATGCGCCGTTTAAGGCTATGGCCGTCCGACCGGCGGGAACAGGCCACTCTGTGACCGGAAACGCGATCACCTGACCCCGCGCGTGGACCCCCGCATCCGTCCGGCCCGCACCCTGAACCGGAACGTGTATACCACCAAGGTTTTTAAGGGTCTCCTCGAGCGTCCCCTGAATCGTCCTTAACCGCGGCTGCCTTTGAAAACCGTGAAAGCCGGTGCCGTCATAAGCGATTTTCAAGGCGATGCAACGCTCTTGTTTACGCGAGATCACACCAGTTCGAGGACCACCATTTCCGCCGCATCGCCCCGGCGCTGCCCCAGTTTCAAGATCCGAGTGTAACCACCCTGCTGAGCGCCGTAGCGAGGGCCGATATTGTCGAAGAGTTTCTTCACGACGTCTTCGTCATAAATGTACCGCAACGCCTGCCGGCGCGCCGAAAGGTCGCCGCGTTTGGCCAAAGTAACCATCCGTTCCGCGATGCTGCGGATTTCCTTGGCGCGCGGCGCGGTAGTCGTTATTTTCTCCTCTTTAAACAGCGAGGTCACAAGATTTCTTAGTACCGATTTCCGGTGCCCGGTCGTTAACCCAAGCTTTCTATATGTCATTCAGACCAACCCCTCCCGGAACCTACTGGGGGCGCAAATGCGCCGGCCCCCGGCCCGCTTTCTTGCTTGCTATTCAGTTTCTATTAATCTTCGCTTTTGCGCAGCGCCAGCCCGAGTTCGGCCAGTTTTTGTTTCACTTCCTCGAGCGATTTCTTACCTAAATTGCGCACCTTGATCATCTCTTCCTCGTCACGCTGGATGAGTTCTTCCACGGTGTTGATCGCGGCCCGCTTCAGACAGTTATATGAACGCACCGACAGGTCGAGTTCTTCGATCGGCATTTCGAGAAGGCGGTTTTTCTTTTCCTCCTCCTTCTCGACCATAATCTCCATTTTACTGACGGTATCGCTTAACCCGACGAACAGGTGAAAGTGCTCAAAAAGAATCCGTGCCGCCAGGCTTACCGCCTCATCCGGGCGAACACAGCCGTTTGTCCAGACTTCGAGGATCAGCTTGTCGTAGTCAGTCGCCGGCCCGATGCGCGCGGTCTCAACGTTATAGCTCACCTTTTTCACCGGGGCGAAGTCGGCATCTACCGGAATAACCCCAATAACGTATTCCGCGCGATGGCGGTCGGCGGGCACATAACCCCGCCCCCGGGATACGGTCATTTCTACGAATAGGCGGCCCTCAGGCGAAAGACTCGCAATATAATGATCGGGGTTGATTATCTCCACGTCCGCGTCACCGATGATGTCGCCGGCATTGACAACCCGTTCACCCACGGCTTCTATGCGCAACAGACGCTCCTCATCGGTGTGCAGCTTTATTTTTAGACCTTTAAGGTTTAGGATCAGTTCCGTGACGTCTTCCCTTACGCCGGGTATTGACGCGAATTCATGCAGAACCCCGTCTATTTTAACCGCTGTCGCCGCCGCGCCGGGAATAGACGAAAGGAGTACCCTGCGCAGTGAATTGCCGATGGTGATACCGAAACCGCGCTCCAGCGGCTCCACTACGAAGCGGCCGTATTCGCCGCCCGGGGAAAACGCCTCACACTGTATTTTGGGCTTTTCAATTTCAATCACAGACAGACCTCCTCACCACCAGATTTTCTTCCCTGAATCCTAGGAGACCGTTGCAAAACTACGCCTGACTTTGTCAGGCTCGCCGTTCAGTGCTCACCCAGCACTCAGTTGCGCGCTTGGATAAAATTACACTTTCGAAAATGTATACTTACCCGGTTCACGCAACTACGCTGTTTATACGTCTGAGTGCGGGGCTCCGCGCCGCCCGGCTTCGCCTTTCGCGTCATGCTTGTTTTTCACGGCCTCCGGGGCATTTACTTATTAACACCCGCGAAAGCCGTTAGGTGATTCTTCTATCGAATTTATTTGTTTTGCAACACTCTTCTAGCGGGAGTACAGCTCGACAATAAGCTGCTCCTTTACCGGGACATCAATCTGGTCTCTGCTCGGGTAGGAAATCACTTCCCCAGTTGTTGTACCCGGGTCGTAAATCAACCAAGCCGGAGGCGTGTTTTCGGCGGCGCGCTCCAGCAACTCTTTAATACGGGGCGAATCCAAACCGTCTTTGATACGGACCTTGTCGCCTACCTTCACGAGAAAAGACGGAATGCTCACCTTCCGGCCGTTAACCACGAAATGCCCGTGCCTGATCAACTGTCGCGCCTCAGCCCGGGAAGCGCCTAGGCCGAGCCGATAAGCGGTATTATCGAGCCGTCGCTCGAGCAATCTCAGGAGATTCTCGCCTGTTATACCCCGTTGCCTCTCTGCTTTTTCAAAATAGCCGCGGAATTGGGCCTCCAGCACGCCGTATATCCGGCGGACCTTCTGTTTTTCCCGCAACTGGACGGCATACTCCGTAACCTTCCGCCTGGATCGGCTTTGATGTCCGGGTGGAGCGTTCCGGCGTTCAATACCGCACCGGTTGCTGTAACACCTGTCCCCTTTAAGGTATAACTTGGCCCCCTCCCGGCGGCAAAGCCGGCACCGAGCCTCCGTATAACGTGCCACTTATCCTTACACCTCCTATACCCGCCGCCGTTTGGGCGGTCGGCAGCCATTGTGCGGTACGGGGGTAACATCCTTGATGAGGCTCACCTGAAGACCGGCGGCCTGAAGTGACCTGATCGCTGCTTCCCGCCCCGCACCGGGTCCTTTTACCAAGACCGACACTTCTTTCATGCCGTGCTCCATAGCCTCGCGGGCAACCTTTTCCGCCGCGGTCTGCGCAGCGAAGGGCGTGCTTTTCCTGCTCCCCTTAAACCCAACCGTACCGGCACTTGCCCATGCGACAGTATTCCCATTGACATCAGAAATACTTACCAATGTGTTGTTAAACGTGGATTTAATGTGCGCCACGCCTGTATCAATGTTCCTTCTTTCTTTTTTCTTGGTCCGTGTGCGCCGAGCCATTATTTACCTCCCTACTTTTTTCTCCTTACGCCTACCGTCCTCCGCGGCCCCTTCCTTGTGCGGGCATTGGTGCGTGTACGCTGCCCGCGTACCGGCAAACCGCGGCGATGGCGCAAACCCTTATAACAACCGATTTCCATCAACCGTTTGATGCTGAGCGACACTTCGCGCCGCAGATCTCCTTCGACCCTTTGTTCTTTGTCGATTACCTCGCGCAAACGGGAGACTTCTTCTTCGGTAAGGTTCTTCACCCGGGTATCGGGATTAACCCCGGTTTTTGCCAGAACCTTCTTTGCCGCGGAACGGCCCACACCAAAGATATAAGTGAGCGCCACTTCCACCCGTTTGTCCTTTGGTAAATCAACCCCGGCAATACGTGCCAAACTCCACTACCCCCTAACCCTGTTTTTGCTTGTGTTTGGGATTGACGCAGATTACCATCACTTTGCCCTTACGGCGAATAATCTTACATTTTTCACACATCGCTTTTACCGACGGTCTTACCTTCATTCCGGCTAAGCCTCCTAATAGAAAAAACTATCCCAGCACCTCAAACCTGAGCGCAACTAAGTGCTGCTGTGTTCCTATTTGTAACGGTAAACTATACGGCCCCGAGTAAGGTCGTATGGTGAAAGCTCCACCGTTACCCTGTCTCCGGGTAGGATCCGGATAAAATGCATGCGTATCTTTCCGGACACATGAGCCAAAACCCGGTGCCCGTTAGCCAACTCCACCCGGAACATGGCATTGGGCAACGGCTCGATAACGGTGCCCTCAACTTCAATAACGTCTTGTTTCGTCATGGAGCCTCCTTCCACTTACCGCTCCGTTACTGCTGCTGCTCGCCGGCCGACCTGGAAACGGGCCGCACCTGCAGCGTGGCCTTGCTAAGATCGGCAAGCGCCTGCCTGATCTCGTTGTTCGTCACCCGCTCGCCGCGCGCCAACTTTTCAGCAACCTCGACCGCCGCCTCGGTATGAAACCAAAGATGTTTAACATTTTTGTCCTTTGGTCTGTCCACACCGCGTACGGCGCCGTCGACTACCCTTACAAGGCGCTCCGATAGCACTTCGAAAACCAGGTACGAGCGCCCCCGGTCCCTTCCCGCGCTGGAACTCACCAAACGCCCCAGCCAGTTTTCACTTTTCCCGCCTGTCAGCACCAAAGCTTTCCCCCGATTTAAGGACGAGTAAGGATTTCCGCAGCCCCGTCCCCCACAGCCACGGTGTGCTCGAAATGGGCTGACCGCTTTCCGTCCATGGTTACCACTGTCCAATTATCTTTTAGGATTCTAACCTCGTAAGTACCTTCGTTCACCATGGGTTCGATTGCCAGCGTCATCCCTTCCTCAAGCCGCGGTCCGCGTCCCGGAGGGCCGAAATTAGGTATCTGCGGCTCCTCGTGCATCTTACTGCCTATCCCGTGGCCCACGAAATCACGGACCACCGAAAAACCATGCTTTTCCACGTAAGTTTGCACCGCATGAGAAATATCCGACAGCCGGTTTCCGGCCACCGCCTTTTCGATACCTTTATGAAGCGACTCCCTGGTTACTTCAAGAAGCCGCGCCGCCTCGGCATCGATTTCACCTACCGGAAACGTAGCCGCGGCGTCACCGTAATAGCCGTTCACTTCGGCGCCCACATCGATGCTTATTATATCCCCCGCTTTAAGCCGCCGGGTTCCCGGAATCCCGTGTACAACCTGCTCGTTTACCGAAGTGCAGATGCTGGCCGGGAAACCGTACAGGCCCTTAAAGGCCGGTTTCGCGCCACGACGGCGGATAAAATCCTCGGCCAGGGCGTCGAGATCAAAGGTGGTAACTCCGGGCACTATCGCCCTTTCGAGTTCTTGCAGTGTAAGCGCCACAACGCGCCCGGCTTCAAGCATGTAACGGAGTTCGCTCTTCGATTTCCTTAATATCATCAGCTACTTTATAAAACCCTGATAACTGCGCATGAGTAAATGCGCCTCCAACTGCTTCATTGTTTCCAGCGCCACACCGACCACGATCAGCAGGGCCGTGCCGCCGAAATAGACATTTGGTATTTGTGTTATCAAAAGCACAAAGTTCGGCAATATGGCGATAAACGCCAGAAACAACGCGCCCGCCAGGGTAATCCTGCTCATCACCTTGCTGATGTACTCGGCCGTAGGCCTTCCAGGCCTGATGCCGGGGATAAACCCGCCGTACTTCTTAATGTTGTCCGCTACGTCCACCGGGTTCATAATGACCGCCGTGTAGAAGTAAGTGAACCCGATGATCAACAGCGCGTAAAAAGCGGTATGCGCAAAAGAGCCCCAGTGGAAATACTTAATAAAGAACTCGGCCACCATATTTCCCGTCATCCATTGCGCCACTTGTTCGGGAAACATCAATAGGGATGAGGCGAAAATGACCGGTATCACGCCCGCCGTGTTGACCCGCAGCGGCAGGTGCGTGCTTTGCCCGCCGTAGACCTTACGGCCTACCACCCGCTTGGTGTACTGAACCGGTATCCGGCGCTGGCCTTCGTTAACAAGGATGATACCGGCGATGATCGCCAATCCGATGACAATCAGCACAATAACGCTCAAGAAGTTGATCGTGCCGGCTTGCAAGTACTCGATAATACGCGCGCCGCCGGAAGGAACACGGGAAACGATGCCGGCGAAAATTAACAGTGATATACCGTTACCGATTCCCTTTTCCGTAATCTGCTCGCCGAGCCACATCAGAAAAACCGTTCCGGCGGTCAGACTCACGGCGATAACCAGATAGCTGAAAAGCCCGGGCTGCAGTAGCGCCCCGCGCAGAAACACCGACATGCCGATAGCCTGGATGAAGGCCAGGATAACTGTCCCGTACCGGGTGTACTGGATAATCTTTTTGCGTCCTTCTTCCCCTTCCTTCTTCAAGTTCTCAAGGTAGGGAATAACCACGGTCAGGAGTTGCATGATGATCGACGAATTAATGTACGGGGTAATGCTCATGGCAAAAATCGAAAAGTTTTTAAAAGCCCCACCCGATATCACATCAAAAAAGCCGAACAGCGCGCCTGTTTGAATCAAATCGGCGACAACCGAAGGATTAACGCCCGGCACCGGAATGTGCACGCCGAGACGAAAGATTAAAATCAGCCCGACCGTGAACAGCAGCCGCGTCCTTAGTTCCTGTACGTTAACCGCAGTTTTAAGACCGGACAGCACTTAAATCACCTCAACCTTACCGCCGGCCGCCTGGATTTTCTCCATGGCGCCCTTGCTGAAGGAATGCGCCTGAACGGTAAGTGATTTTTTCAGTTCCCCGGCGCCCAAAATTTTAACCGCACCCCGTTTAGAGACCACACCGGTTTCCCGCAACAATGCGGGGGTAACAACCGTGCCGTCTTCAAAGCTGTTAAGCCTGCCTACGTTAATCTCTAAGAATTCCCTCTTAAATATGTTCGTGAAACCCCGCTTCGGCATCCGCCGGGCAAGCGGCATCTGGCCGCCCTCAAAACCGGGGCGGACACCGCCGCCGGAACGGGAATTTTGTCCTTTGCTCCCTCTGCCGGCCGTCTTGCCCAGACCGGAACCGTGACCCTGGCCCTTTCTCACAGGCTTCCTGCGCGAGCCTTTCGCCGGCCTCAAATCCGTCAATCGCATGTTCTTGAACTCACTCCTTTATTTGCCCTCTTCCACCCGAACAAGATGGCGTACCTTGGCCAGCATGCCCTGAATCACCTCACTGTCCTTCTGAACCACGGAGTGGTTAAGACGGCGGAGTCCGAGAGCCTCAACCGTTGCCCGCTGCCTGCGGGTGGCGCCTGAAAGACTCCGTACCAGGGTTATTTTCAGCTCGGCCATCATACTTCCCTCCCGACCGCGTAATCATGAATGGCCGTTCCACGCAGTCGCGCTACATCCTCGGGACGCTTCAGACTTGCAATCGCCTGGAAAGTCGCCCGGGTCATGTTGTGCGGATTGTTGGTGCCCAGCGATTTTGTAAGGATGTCCTTTACGCCGGCCAACTCGAGAATGGCCCGCACCGCGCCGCCGGCGATGATCCCCGTACCGGGCGCTGCCGGTTTAAGCAGGACTCTGCCCGCGCCGAAGTGCCCGATCACCTCGAAGGGAATGGTGGTCCCGATAAGCGGCACCTTTACCAGACTCTTCTTAGCGTCTTCAATCCCTTTGCGAATGGCCTCTGGGACCTCACCGGCTTTACCCAGCCCGGCGCCCACGTGGCCCTGCCCGTCACCCACGACTACCAGCACGGAGAAACTGAACCGCCGGCCGCCTTTTACAACTTTTGCGCAGCGCCTGATGGACACCACCTTTTCCGTAAGTTCCAGCTTGGAGGAGTCGATACGCTCCAACCGTTTTCCCTCCCTTTAAAACTCAAGTCCGTTCGTGCGTGCCGCCTCAGCAAGGGCTTTTATCCGCCCGTGGTAAATCTGCCCGGCACGGTCGAACACAACCGTGGTAATCCCTTTAACCTTTGCTCTTTCCGCGATCAGCGCGCCCACGGCGGCTGCGCCCTCAACGTTGCCGCCTTCGACTTTGCCCTTCAGTTCGGGGGAAAGCGAGGAGGCCGCAACAAGGGTCGTCCCCCGGTCATCATCGATAATCTGGGCGTAAATATGGCTGGTGCTGCGATAAACGTTAAGCCGGGGACGCTCGGCCGTACCATAAATCTTCCTTCTGGACCGCAGCCGGCGCCGCCCGCGCAGTTCGTTCCGGTCTACCTTCTTAAGCACTCCTTATTCCTCCCTGAGCTACTTCTTGGCCTTGCTGCCGGCCTTACCGGCCTTACGGCGCAAGCTCTCACCTTCGTACCTGATGCCCTTACCCTTGTAAGGCTCCGGCTCGCGTACTTTTCTTATGAACGCGGCAAGCTGACCGACCTTTTCTTTGTCGTTGCCTTTGACGATAATTCTTGTCGTTGTCGGCACTTCGATTTCCAAGCCGGGCGGCGGGTCTACTTCGACCGGGTGAGAATAACCGACCGAAAGCGTCAGTTTACGGCCCTGTTTGGTCGCCCTGTAACCAACACCGACAATCTCCAGCGTTTTAGCAAATCCTTGGGTAACACCGGTCACCATATTATTAAGAAGCGTCCGGCTAAGACCGTGAAGCGCCCTGTCCGTCGGCGCATCCGAAAGACGGTTGACCGTTATTTCTCCGTCACCTTTATTTATGGTCACCCTCGCGTGAAACTCTCTTTCCAGGGCGCCGAGCGGGCCTTTAACCGCCACTTTATTCCCGTCGATGCTCACTTCAACCCCCGGCGGAATCGTAATCGGCTTTCTACCTATCCGTGACATAAGCTACCTCCCCGCTACCAGATGTAGCAGATAACTTCACCGCCAAGCCCCATTTTGCGCGCTTGCTTGTCGGTCATAATCCCCTTCGGTGTGGAAAGTATGGCCAAGCCCAGTCCACCCAGAACGCGCGGGACCTGGTCCTTACGGGCGTAAACTCTCAGGCCGGGTTTAGAAATCCGCCTGAGCCCGCTGATGATCCGCTCACGGCTGGGACCGTACTTCATGTAGACGCGGATGATGCCCTGTTTCCCGTCCTCAACGACCTCGAAGTCTTTTATCAGGCCTTCCTCCTTCAGGATAGCGGCCATCGAGGCCTTTACTCTTGAGGCGGGAATTTCCACCGTACTGTGGTACACCATATTGGCGTTTCTAATACGCGTCAAAAAATCTGCAATAGGGTCAGTCATGACCACGGTGCAGTACCTCCTTCTTGAGTCCGCTGCCAAACTCCGCCTAGCTTTGTTACCTGGTATGCCGTCGACAACTGTGCCGAATTTCGCGTCATGCTCGTTTTTCGCGGCCTCCAATTTTCTTCCCGAAGCTTGTTTTACAATGAAACAAGCTATTATCCTGCTTCTACCAACTCGCCTTGCGGACGCCCGGAACCTCTCCCCGGTAACAAAGCACCCGGAAACAAAGCCGGCAAATCCCGAACTTCCGCATGTAAGCCCGCGGGCGACCGCACAACTTGCAGCGGTGGTACTCCCGGACTTTAAATTTTTGCGGTTGGCCGGCTTTGATAACCAGAGATTTCTTAGCCATCCTCTACCTCCTATGTCGCGCGCTAATAAACTTCGCTTCGCTTTGTCACCCGGCCGGTCCGGGTGCTCACGTACCTGTCCAGTACGCTCCGCCCCGTCGCGACCGACTTCCGCGCCATGCTCGTTTCTAAGCGCGCTTTCTGGTCGTCGGTCGTCGGTCGTCGGTCGTCAGTGGTTAAGACCACTATTTCCTGACCACAGTACAAAGTCGCCTTTTATATTAATCAAAACTTCCTGCCCCGACCCTCGTTCCCTGTCCCTTTTCCCTGCTACTTATGAATTCTGACTCACAAATTCCGTATTCTGTCTCCCAACTTAGAACTTAGATTCTTACGACGCCCGGAAGGGCATCCCTAACAACCGCAGCAACTCCCGGGCCTCTTCGTCGTTCTTGGCCGACGTGACGAAGGTGATGTCCATCCCCCGCACCTTATCTACTTTGTCGTAGTCGATTTCGGGAAAAATAATCTGCTCCTTCATTCCCAGACTATAGTTCCCACGGCCGTCGAAAGATTTCGGGGATACCCCGCGAAAGTCGCGGACACGCGGTAAAACAACGTTTACCAGCTTATCCACAAATTCGTACATCCGACGTCCTCTTAAAGTAACCTTGGCGCCGACCTGCATACCCGCCCGGAGTTTAAACGCGGCGATAGATTTTTTAGCTCTGGTGACGATCGGCTTTTGTCCGGTTATCGTCCTTAAGTCCCCAACCGCAGCGTCGATAGCCTTTGGATTTTGGATAGCCTCGCCCAGACCCATATTAACCAGGACCTTTTCGAGTTTAGGGACCTCCATTTTGTTTTTGTACCCAAACTTTTCCATTAAGGCCGGCACAACTTCGTTCTGGTACTTTGTCTTTAAACGTGACAAGCCATCTTGCCTCCTTCAACCAGCTTACACGTGCGCGGACCACGCTCCGGTACCACACTTGGAAAACCGCTTTGTCTTACTGTCAACTTAGAATTTCGCCGCACCTTTTGCAGACGCGAACTTTTGCCTCGTTTTCCATTATCCGGTGTCCGACACGCGTAGGTTTGTGGCACTTGCCGCATACGAGCATCACGTTGGATGCATGAATAGCTGCTTCTTTTTCCACAATTCCCCCCTGGGGCATCTGCCGCGTCGGGCGTGAATGACGCTTAACCACATTGACTTTCTCCACGATTACCCGTTGTTTCTCAGGCGACACTGACAAGACCTTGCCCTTCCTGCCTGCGTCCTTACCCCTGATCACCATTACGGTATCGCCTTTTTTTACGTGAACTTTCGGCATATTAATCCTCCAAACAGCGGCTACAAGACTTCCGGAGCCAGAGAAATTATCTTCATAAACTCCCGCTCACGCAACTCACGGGCTACCGGCCCAAAAATCCGTGTCCCGCGTGGACTTTTATCGTCTTTAATAATAACCGCCGCGTTTTCGTCGAATTTAATGTAAGAACCGTCCGGCCGTCTGGTTTCCTTTTTAGTCCTTACAACAACCGCCTTAACGACATCCCCCTTTTTCACAACCCCACCGGGAGACGCTTCTTTGACCGACCCGACAATTACATCGCCAACGGCCGCATAACGTCTGAAAGAACTCCCTAAAATTCGAATGCACAGTAACTTCTTCGCACCGGTATTATCCGCTACCCTGAGCACAGTTTGGACCTGAATCACCTGTATCCCCCCTCCGAAAGAAGCACCTTTACTACAAGAGATCGGCCCTTACGGATTTATCGGTAAAAACAGCTAAGCCTCGGTCTCCGCAGGGGCTGCCTCGGTAAAACGCTTCCCTCGCTCGATAATTTCGACGATACGCCAACGCTTATCTTTGGAAAGCGGCCGGGTTTCCATAATCCGTACCTTGTCTCCGACCCGGCATCTGTTTTCGGGGTCGTGCGCCTTGAACTTTTTTGTCCGTTTGACCGTTTTCTGGTACAAGGGATGCCTTACCAGAGATTCGACGGCGACGACTGCCGTTTTATCCATTTTGTCGCTCACCACGCGTCCGATACGCACCTTGCGCAACCCGCGTTCCATCTAAAAATTACCTCCTCAAATAATCCCGCACGCAGTGGAATTATCTTTATCAAAACCCAAGTGTATCACGCAAATGGTTTTGAAAGTCCGCCATGTCACTTCGCCTTCACCGAGTGCGGCGCGCCGAATTCTCTCTCGCAAACAATCGTTTTTAGCCGGGCAATCCGGCGCCTGACTTCCTTTATCTTCATCACGTTATCCAGTTGTCCGGTAGCCAGCTGGAACCTCAACCTGAATAACTCATCTTTAGAATCCGCAATCTTTCTTATCAACTCTTCATCGGTCAATTCCCTTATTTCGCTAACTTTCACGGAACTCACCAACTCCCTCGCGCTTCACAAACTTGGTCTTAATGGGGAGCTTGTGTGCCCCCAAGCGCATAGCCTCGCGGGCAAGCTCTTCAGGTATGCCGCTGATCTCGAATAGAACCCGTCCGGGCTTTACGACCGCCACCCAGTGTTCCGGCGAACCCTTGCCGCTTCCCATCCTGGTTTCCGCCGGTTTCGCCGTAACAGGTTTATCGGGGAAAATGTTAATCCAAACCTGACCGCCGCGTTTAACGTGACGAGTCATAGCGATTCGAGCCGCCTCTATCTGACGCGCGGTAATCCAGCCCGGCTCCAGGGCCTGCAGACCGTAATCGCCGAAATTTACCTTTGTTCCCCCGGTCGCCTTACCGGTCATCCGCCCCCGGTGGTGCTTTCTATGCTTAACCCTTTTTGGCTGCAACATTCCGAACTACCTCCTCGAACCAGCCCGTTCCGGCAGGATCTCGCCTTTATAAATCCACGCCTTGACGCCAATTTTGCCGTACGTAGTCGTGGCCTCGGCAAAACCGTAATCGATATCCGCCCGCAGCGTGTGCAGGGGCACTTTGCCCTCGCTTGACCACTCGGCCCGCGCGATTTCCGCGCCGCCCAACCGACCGCTGACGGCGACCTTTATGCCTTTGGCGCCCATACGCATCGCCCGTTGTACGACCTGCTTCATGGCACGCCTGAAGGACACCCGGCGTTCAAGTTGATAGGCGATATTCTCGGCCACCATCTGCGCATCAAGTTCCGGTACTTTGATTTCTACGATGTTCACGTTTATCTGCTTTCCGGTTAACTTCTCAAGTTCTTTGCGGAGAATCTCGACTTCCGTTCCCCCGCGCCCGATTACAATACCGGGTTTCGCGGTATGAATCGTAACCTTGACCCGGTTTACCGTCCGCTCAATGTGGATAATGGAGATACCCGCCTGGTGCAGTTTCTTCTTTACAAACCGCCGAATATCCACATCCTCAAGGAGCAGCCCGGAGAATTGCTTTTTGTTGGCAAACCACCTGGCATTCCAATCACGGTTAATGCCAAGTCTGAGCACCCGTGGGTCTACCTTTTGTCCCACCTTACCCCTCCTTTCTCTCGCCCACCACGATTGTGACGTGACTGGTACGGTGGCGGATTATATTAGCCCGGCCGTAAGCCCGCGGCTGCATACGTTTCAGGGAGGGACCCTGGTCCACATAAGCCTTGACAATTACGAGTTCATCGGCAATCATGTCGTGATTGTGCTCGGCGTTGGCCGCCGCCGAACGCACCACCTTTTCCACGATTTTAGCCGCCTTTTGCGGGACGAAGCGAAGCACGCTTAAAGCTTCCCCGACGCTCTTCCCGCGGATTAAATCCACTACCTGGCGCGCCTTCCGAGGCGAAACCCGCAAGTATTTCGCCGTCGCTTTTACTTCTTTCGCCAGCACTGCTTGTGCCATCAAGAACCCTCCTACTTCCGAAGACCTCAAAAAATGCGTTTCTTCTGACTCAGCGCAACATGCTATTTGAGTGCACTGGAGCGTTCGGTGTGCGCCCCGTGGCCCCTAAACGTGCGTGTTG
>JAGUUY010000029.1 GCA_020063185.1 Bacillota bacterium | reverse complement strand
ACTGGCCGACATGAAGAACCTGGCCAAAGCACTTGATGAATGGATTAGGCGAAGACTGCGCATGTGTATCTGGAAGCAGTGGCGCAAAGTCAAAACCAGGCATGATAACCTGATTAGACTGGGGATAGATCACAGGAAAGCGTGGGAATTTGCCAATACGAGAAAAGGCTACTGGAGAATCTCCAACAGCCCTATCTTGTCTCGCACCTTAACCAACGAATATTTGACTAAACTGGGGCTCGTAAGTCTGACAAAGCGATACTCGATAGCGCGTTCATTCTGACGAACCGCCGTATGCCAGGACGGCTTGTACGGTGGTGTGGGAGGGTCGGCGGTTAATCACCGCCCCCTATCCCGATTTACATAACCACTGTGCAGGGGAGCGTCTCAGATTAGTCACGGCCGTTTTATACGGTAACCGGCACGTCGTTGGCGGCGAGGTAGGACTTCAATTCCCTGATCGTTATCTCGCCGAAGTGGAAGACCGAAGCGGCAAGCAAAATATCCGCCCCGCCGTCACGCGCGGCCTCCAGGAAGTGCTCGATTTTGCCCGCGCCGCCGGAAGCCACTACCGGGACCTTGACCGCGGCTTTGAGTTTCCGCAGCAGGGGGATGTCATACCCGGTTTTTGCGCCGTCGCCGGCCTTGGTGGTGGGCAGAATAATCCCGGCGCCTCTCGCCTCGGCCTCCCGCGCCCAGGTAATCGCGTCCGCGCCGGTTGCTTTTGTGCCGCCGGCTATGTACACCTCGTAGCCGGAGGGGAGTCCCGGGTTGTGGTCCACGTCGATCGCCACCACCAAGCGTTCCGGGCCGAACCGCTTAGCCAGTTCCGAGACCAGCTCCGGCTTTAAAAAAGCGGCGCTTGCGAGAGAAACGCGGTCCGCGCCCGCGGCGAGCACTTCTTCCGCATCCGCAACGCCGGCGATACCGCCGCCCACGGTAAAGGGGATGGTGGTCACCGCGGCTACCCGCCGGACCACTTCACACATCGTCTTGCGTTTTTCCAGGGTGGCGGTGATGTCCAGGAACGCCAACTCGTCCGCCCCGCCCGCGCAGTACGCTTCGGCGCACGCCACCGGGTCGCCGGCGTCGCGCAGATTCACGAAATGAACACCTTTCACCACCCGGCCGTCCTTCATGTCGAGGCAGGGCATAATCTTTACGCTGTTCAAAGGTCAGGTTCTCCTTCCGCTTTTTTTGAACAAAATTCCGCGATAAGGGCGCAATTCCTTCACCTGGGTTAGAAATTGCGAAAGCATTTCGATGTTCATTAGGAATGCGTGGCTCACCAGCAGCGCCTGATCCAGTCTGAGACCGGCCCAGGTCCACGTTTTCGGCCAGTCCGACCAGTTTTGGTATCTTCTTATACGCGTCAAGCGCGACCGTTTCCGGCAGCAAAGGGTTGACGCGGAAGTAACGGCGTCCCAGAAGTTGAGAGGTGAAGTACGTATCCGCCTCCACTACGCCGTCGAGCATCATCAGCAGAAGCGGCAGGGGCGGGGAAGGGTACAGCGCCCACTGCACCGCGCCCCATCCGGAAGTGTCGGCGCTGATCCTGTTGGGACTGAAACCCGTACCGAGCGAAAGCAGGACGATATCCTGAAGCCGTTGCCCGCCCGCCTGGTTGTCTATGGCCATGCTGACGGCCGCCGTGCTGGGGTTGTAGGCGATGACACCCCCGTCAAGATGTTGTTAGAAAGCGGGAAAGTAGACAGGCGCCGCGCTGCTGGCAAGAAGGACATCGATGACCGGCTCTGCCCCGGTCGTGGAGCCGGGAAAATTATTGAAGAAGACGGTTGCCAGTGTTGCCCGCCGCTGACCTTGAAAGAGGGTATCAGCACGCGGCGGCGCAGTCCGCTGAGACTCAGGCCGGGAGGAAAAACCGAGGCCAGCAGTCTCCGGAGCCCCCTGCTGTCGTATTTGGGCGTAAAAAGCCCCGGCCATTGCGGGTTGAAAACGGCCCGCCCGTTCTTTTCGGAATAAAGGTCCGCAAGCGCTTCGGGCGGCATGCCGTAGGCGAGGCCCGCGGCAATGAAAGCACCGGTGGACGTGCCCGCGAAAAGGTCCGTTTTGTCAATCAGGGTAGGAAACCTTTCGTGCAGCCGTGTCAAAACGGTGGTTGTTAAGGCCCCCCTGATGCCGCCCCCGTCGAAGGTCATGATCCTGAACTTGTTCACGGAATGCCCCCCGCAAACGCTGGTGGTAAAAACTT
>JAGUUY010000129.1 GCA_020063185.1 Bacillota bacterium | reverse complement strand
ACGTTGAACGTTATTTGTAGGAGGGGAAACTTTGATATCCACGAACGATTTTCGTACCGGTCTTACGGTTGAGATTGAAGGCGATATTTACCAGGTAATTGAATTTCTCCACGTGAAACCGGGGAAGGGTTCACCATTCGTCCGTTCGAAACTGCGAAACTTACGTACCGGATCAATCGTCGAGCGGACCTTTAACGCGGGGGAAAAATTACCGCGCGCGCACCTCGAAAGACGACAGACACAATACCTTTACCATGACGGCAGCAACTACTATTTTATGGACATGGAAAACTTCGAACAGATCGCTCTAGGTCCCGCGGAGTTGGGTGACGGTGTGAAGTACTTAAAGGAGAATATGGAAATACTTTGTTTGATGTATCAGGGCAAAATACTCGGTGTGGAACTGCCGAACACCGTGGAATTACAGGTGGTCGAGACCACGCCCGGAATAAGAGGAGACACCGCGACCGGCGGGTCGAAGCCGGCCAAACTTGAGACCGGTGTACAAGTTCAGGTGCCGCTTTTCATTGAGGAGGGCGACGTTATCCAGGTAGACACCCGCAGCGGACAATACCTGAAAAGAGCGTAATTATTTGTTTTGGGGATGGACCTTTGAGGACCGTTCAACGTGCAACGTCCGACGTGCGAAGTTAAGCTAAAATGGACTGACCTTCCGGGTCATAATATAGAATATAGAATGTAGAAGGTGGAAGGCAGAATAAAAGTCGCGAGTTACGAGTCAAAAGATAACGGTCAGCTTTCAGCTTTAGTAACTTCGCACTTAGAACTTCGAACCGACCCCGATTCCATGCCGTTTAAGCTCTAACTTAAAATTTAGAACGTAGAACGTAGTTGTCCATGTCGCCACAAAAAGGCGACACCACAGGGGATGAAAATAATTGCACCTAAGGCCGCTGCCGATTGTCCTTAAGGATCGCTCTGTGGAAGGCCGTAACGCGGACACGGCGAAGGTGAGTCCAGCACTCAATCTATGTTTCTTGAGTGCTGGAGAACAGGCGCGCGCATCGTGCCCGAAACAGGATAGGCTCTTATAAAAACATGATTTACTAAGCTTTGTCATAAATGTGGCTGACGAGCATTAATATCGGCTCTATAAGCGAGCCGTCGTTCGCTCCGGACCGAGCCGATGTCGCGTGGCCTGAAATCCTGCCCCGCGCGCGGTCAGAAACAAGCATGGCGCGGAAGGCGAAGCCGGCCGGAACGGAGCGTACCGTTATGTACGTGAGTACCGGACGGCAAGCCTGACAAAGCCAGGCGAAGTTTATCACCGCGTGTGAGGAGCACGGTGATCCGGAGGACAACAGCAGTGAAAGCCATTTTCAGATTTCTGACGGTGCCGCGCAGCGGCGTGTATGTCTACCTTCTGTATTCTACACTTGACTCGCGACTCGCGAATGCAAGGATTTGATTAATATCTTCCCGGCCGGGCCATAATACTAAAGCATTTTTGAAGCGGGGGTGTATAAGCATGGCGGACTTGCGGGCACGGGTCGCGTACGTCAAGGGGCTCCTCTCCGGTTTCGGCACCGACGACGGCAACAGGGGAGAACGCCTTTCGGAAGAAATGGTTAAAGTGATTCATGAATTCGCTGAGGAAATCGAAGATTTGAAGAGCGCCCAGGAAGGGCTTGAAGAATACGTTCAGGCGCTTGACGAAGATCTCTACGCGGTGGAAAACATGGTTTTCGGCGAGGACGGCGAAGAACTGGTTGATAATCCGGCGGAGGCCGGGCTTGACGCGGGAGAGTTTAAATTGGATGACTTCAACAATGATAAAGGAAACGGTACGCGGGTCAACGACGACGCTTTTTAAACCATAGGTGGGTTAATACAGAAAAAAAAGGGTCTTCCGCAAGGGAGGCCCTTTTATCATGCTTCTCAACCAGTTGGTCTAAATAGGGCCTCGCGGCATAACTTTACTTCGGAGGGGACAACTTGTGCGCGTTAAGCAGAACTATCCGGAGCAGGAAGTGGTACGCTTTTTCCCGCAGGCCCTTAGAACCATATTCCAACAAATCGGCGACTGGGAAGAGATCGAAGAAGTGCGGCTGAAGACGGGCAAACCGTTGATGGTAAGGTTCGCTCGCAAAGACGCCTTCGTATCCCCTGACGGGGCGCTGGTCGCCAAACCCGAAGACGGTTATCTTGTTTGTGCCGAGGACCTCAACCGGGTTGTGAACATTGCCAGCGGCGCTTCGCTCTACGCCTTCGAAGAGGAAATCCGCAACGGGTACATCACCCTTCCCGGAGGACACCGCCTTGGCCTTGCAGGCCAAGTGGTGCTTGACGGCGGCAGGATCAAAACCCAAAAAAATATCAGCGCGCTGAACTTAAGGCTGGCAAGGGAAATTAAGGGGGCGGCGGACGAAATCGTGCCTTTAGTGCTAACGGATACACCGGCGCGGGTCTGTCACACGCTGATCGTTTCACCGCCCCGGGGCGGCAAGACCACGGTTTTGCGCGACCTTGTAAGGCAGCTCTCAGACGGTGTACCGCGGTTGGGTTTGCCGGGGGTAACGATCGGACTGGTGGACGAGCGATCGGAAATT
>JAGUUY010000199.1 GCA_020063185.1 Bacillota bacterium | reverse complement strand
TTGCGGTAAAGGCCACTTTCTCCGCGATTCTCCCGACTTCGGTGCTCATCCCCGTGGCCACAACGACGCCCCGCCCGCGCCCCCGGACCGCCGTGGTCCCGGCGAACGCCATGTTTTTCCTTTCGCCCGGAGAGAGGTGCTCCCCAGACAGTGTTTCGGTGGTTTTAGAAACCGGGTAAGGCTCGCCTGTTAACAGCGACTCTTCGACTTCGAGGTTGTTTTCCCGAAAAAGACGCAGATCGGCGGGTATGCGGTTGCCTGATTCCAGCAGGACGACATCCCCCGGCACGAGTTCTCGGGCCGCTAATTCTTTTTCCACGCCGTCGCGGATAACCCGCGCCACTATTTGGATGAATTCTTGCAGCGCTTCGGCCCTCTTCTCCGCCTGGTATTCCTGGTACGTGCCGATGGCGGCGTTAAGCAGTAAGACGGCCGCGATAAAAACCGTATCCTTCGTTTCGCCGATGACCGCGGAAACCAACGCCGCAGCCAGCAGGATGTAAATCAGGGGGTTGGCGAACTGGGAAATAAAGATTCGCAGAGGCGAAGGGCCCTCGCCCCTGGGCAGTTCGTTTTTACCGTACTCCTGCTGCCTTTTTAGAGCCTCGTCCGAACTCAGCCCGCCGGCGTTAGAAGCGACGTCCCGAAAGACGTCCGCTGGAGCCAGCGCATACCAGGGTTTAGAGCTTTCTCTCATCCTCATATTTTTGACCGCAAATCAACTCCTTTATACCGGCGCCGTGTTGTGTCAAACGCTGCCGCCGCCGCGCCGCGCCTCGCCGGAAGCCTTTATGCGCTTCCGGCCTCCGTTGCGGTTTCGTCGCCGGCTTGCGGTCCCAGCAACCTTGCTGTAACCACACGCGTACGACCGGAAAGATCGGCTCTGAATTCTACCGACCAGGTACCGGCCTGAAACAGTGCGGACATCGCCCGCGCCTGCCCGGGATCGATTTCCGCCAGCAAACGGCCCCCCCGCTTTAGTAGGCGTTTAACCTCCGGTACCAGCCGGCGGTAAAAAAGGAGGCCGTCGGGCCCGCCGTCAAGGGCCGCCGTCGGTTCCCGGCGGACCTCGGGCGGCAGTGCTTCCATCGCCGCTGAAGGAATATACGGCAGATTTGCCGCCACGAGGTCAAAGACCGCCACTTGGCCGCGCAGCGGCTCCAGAAGGTCACCCACGGCGAAGGTCACCCGGTCGGCCACCCCGTGTTTGACCGCATTATCTTCGGCAACGGTGAGCGCCGCGGGGTCCGCGTCCACCGCAAACACGCGCGCACCGGGCGCCAAAAATGCCAAGCTCACCGCGATGGCCCCGCTTCCCGTCCCCACATCAGCGATTACCGGTCTTGCGATCCCTGAAAGAAGCGCCGCCGCAGTTTCGACCAGTAACTCTGTCTCAGGCCTTGGAATGAGCACCGCCGGCGAAACATTGAACACCAATCCCATAAACTCTTTCTTGCCGGTGAGGTAAGCGATCGGTTCCGCCGCTGCACGCCGCGCGACCAGAGACATAAAAAACGCCGATTCCGAGTCGGAAAGGCGGCGTTCCGGTTCCTTAAGCAGCATCACCCGTTCGCAGCGCAGCACGTGGCTCAGCAGCACTTCCGCATCCAGACGCGGCGAGTCGACCCTCGCCTCCCTGAGCGCTGCCGTACCTTTATCAAGAATATCCTTGACCCACATATTACTGCTCCGTCTCGGAGTTCCCGCCTCTCTAATTTGACGTTCAACGTTCTACGTTCAGAGTTCAAGGTTCAAGTCACGGTTCACAATCAAGGTTTGAAGCCTTACTTTTTTAGACTCAGGATTGAGGACTCAGACTTTGGACTTGCGGCTTCTGAATTCTGGATTCTGACTACTGATTACTGAATTCTGTATTCTACATTCTACATTCTGTATTCTATATTCTATATGTGATTCAGCCTATCTGCCGCAAGCGCTCAGCCTGATGGTGCGTGATCAGCGCGGTGATAAGTTCGTGCATATCGCCTTCCAGGAACTCCTCCAACCGGTAGAGATTCAGGTTGACCCTGTGGTCGCTGACCCTGTTCTGGGGAAAGTTGTACGTGCGTATGCGCTCGCTCCGGTCGCCTGTGCCGACTTGCGCCCGGCGTTCCTGTGCAATCGCCGCCTGCTGCTCTTGTTGCGCCCGATCCAAAAGGCGCGCGCGGAGTACTTTCATCGCCTTGTCCCGGTTCTTATGCTGCGACTTCTCATCCTGGCAGCTGACCACGATCCCGGTAGGGATGTGCGTAATGCGTACGGCGGACTGTGTGGTGTTCACCGACTGCCCGCCGGGTCCCGTGGAACAAAATACATCAATCCGGAGGTCTTTAGGGTCGATCGCGACGTCCACCTCCTTCGCTTCGGGTAAGACGGCAACAGTGGCCGCGGATGTGTGAATCCTCCCGCCGGCCTCGGTTTCCGGCACACGCTGCACCCGGTGGACACCGCTTTCGAACTTCAGGCGGCTGTATGCCCCCCGACCTTCTACAAGCAGAATAGCCTCTTTCACCCCGCCGAGGTCGGTGAAATTTGAACTGAGTATTTCGGCCCGCCAGGCAAGGCGTTCCGCGTATTTAAGGTACATGCGCAGCAGGTCCGCCCCGAAAAGCGCCGCCTCTTCGCCGCCTGTCCCGGCCCTGATCTCGATGATTACGTTTTTCTCGTCGTTAGGGTCTTTGGGCAGGAGCAAGAGTTTCAACTGCGCGGATAAGTCTTCTTTTTTCTTTTTAAGGGCTTCTACCTCCTCCGC
>JAGUUY010000207.1 GCA_020063185.1 Bacillota bacterium | reverse complement strand
TAGAAATACCGCCTTGCGCGAATAAAATGAAATTTCAACAACGTTACCTCCCTTCTAAGCTCCGTACAGTTTCCGGTTTTTGATACCGGTCCCGGCTGTCAGGTGCAGCAGCCAGCGCGTCATGGTAATCGCCGTAAACATACTCAGCAGCACGCCGATAATCAGGGTGACGGCGAACCCCCTGATCGGTCCGGTGCCGAAGTAATACAGGATCGTTGCCGCGAGCACCGTGGTCGTGTTGGCATCGAAAATGGCCACAAACGCCCTTTTAAACCCGTCATCAATGGCGGCCCGGAGTGTCTTTCCGGCCCGCAACTCCTCCTTGAGCCTCTCGAAAATGATGATGTTCGCATCGACCGCCACCCCTAAGCTGAGGATATACCCCGCGATGCCGGGCAGCGTCAAAGTCACCTTCAGCCCCGTGAAGATAAAGAACACGAGCAGCGCGTAAATCGCCAGGCTCAAGTTGGCGACCAGACCCGGCAGCCGGTAATACCCGATCATGAAGACCAGGATGGCCAGAAGGCCGGCGGCTCCCGCCTTAATCGACTTGTTCAGCGAATCGGCGCCGAGGGTCGGCCCTACCGTCCTCTTCTCCATGACCTCGAGTTTCACCGGCAGCGCGCCCGACTGGAGCAACACCGCGACCTTGTGGGCCTCTTCAAGCGAAGCGTAACCCGTGATTCGGGCCCGCCCGTTTAAGATCGGCTCCTGCACCGTCGGGTTCTGAATCATGTTTCCGTCCAGATAAATAGCGATTTTTCGCCCGACGTTTTCTCTGGTGGCCTCGGCGAACTTCTTCGCCCCTACCGGGTTAAAGGTCAGGTTGACCTCCGGCTGGTTGGATCCCGGGTCCATGGCCTCGCGAGCTTCCTTCAGGTCGCGCCCGGTGACGATTGATTCCCCGCCTTCGGTCTTGAACTCGAGATAGGCCGGCTTGATGAGGTCCGTAACCACCCCTTCGGGGTCCTTCACCCCGGCCAGTTCCACAATAATCCGGCGCGAACCCTGCTGCTGGATAATGGGCTCGGCCACACCGAACTGGTTGATCCGGTTCTCCAGAATGGCGATGGCTTCCCGCACGGATTTGGGCGTTACCTTTGTCTCAGGCGTGTCTACCGCCTGCAGTACCACGTGCACACCGCCCTTAAGATCGAGGCCCAGACGAACTTCCTTGGTCAACGGGAGCCAACTTACGCCCTTTACAGGCGGGCTTACGACAAACCAGCCTATCAAACCCACAACCGTCACAATTAAAAAAAGCTTGCCAACGTTTTCCCAACGCACAGATTTCACCTCTCCCAGACACGTTACGAATTTATCGATTAACCGGCTGAATCAAGTCAGCCGTCGGCAGTAACTTTTTTGTTTTAAAGAAGCTTTGCCCCGTTGATCATCAGCTCAAAGCTCGCTTTTAAAAAATTCGCCGCCCGGCGGCAAAGCGCCATCCGTGTAAGAAAAATCTCAAAATATTCCATCACCGGGCAGATTTCGATATCAATGGTGAGTTCCAGCGTGATTGCCCGCTGTTCCTCGTTAACCCATAGAAAAGAATGTTCCGCGGCGTAGTTTACCCGGTCGTGAATGTCGAAAGTGGCCGGGTCGGGGTTCCGCACACGGGACCTGTGCACGTCCGATTTGTCGGCGAGAATAAGGGCTGCCGCCACGTTGTTTACGGGCTGGCCGTATTGTTCCTCGTGGTTGGCGATGGCCGAAATAACAACAGCTATCTCCTCGGGCGGCATTCCCATGGTATCTAAAATCCGGTAAGCAATCACCGCTCCGGAGATTCCGTGGTCGTTGCGGCTGATCACGTTGCCTATATCATGCATATACCCCGCGATAGCCGCCAATTCGACTTCTCGCTCGGGAAAATTTAAACGTTCCAGAATGTTCCTGGAAATAGTTGCCACCAGATTAACATGCCGGAAGCTGTGCTCCGTAAAACCCATCTCGCCCAGAAACTGATTACCCTTGCGGATGAAAGTTTCAACCACCGGGTTCTTCTTAACTTCCTGGAGGGTGATCAACTACCGCTTCTCCCTCTTTGGGCACTATCCAGGGTTTTATGAGAAGACGGACAACTCATATCCCTATGCGCTTAATGGTCTCCAAATCCGAGACCCGCTATTTTTCTTCTCCCTTAGACTTGGCCGCTATCTGTGAGATAGCCTGCTTCAGGACCTCTATCTTTACGTTTTCGGCTACGCGCAGAATAACCGTATCTTCCTTGAGCTTCACTATGGTCCCGTAAATTCCTCCCGCGGTAACAACACGGTCATCCACCTTCAATGCTTTCAGCATTTGCAGGTGCTTTTTTTGCCTTACCTGCTGGGGCCTGATCAGCATGAAGTAAAGCAGGGCAAAAAGGCCGATGATCCATAGGATAGAAAGTGTCTGCTGGTCCAAAGAATTACCCCCCTCTTTTAGCTTAACTAAGCTTTTTTCGCGGCTGGAGACCGAAATCCTTTCGTACGGGGTAAAATTTATATCTTATAAACCGGCCATATTTTTTCACCCAACGGTTCCATTTTCCGCCATTCGTCCCGAAACGCCGCAAACGATCCGCGGGCGATCGCTTCCCTGGCGCGGTCTACGAGCCGCAGTGTAAAATAAAGGTTGTGCGTTGCCAGCAGCCTCACCCCCAGGATCTCACCGGCGCGTACAAGGTGATGTATGTAAGCCCGGGTATAGTTTGTGCAGGCGTAACACGCGCAACCGTCTTCCAGCGGACCGAAATCGTGGATGTACTGAGCGTTCCGGATGTTGAGTCTGCCTTTGCGGGTCAGCGCGCCGCCGTGCCTTCCCAGGCGCGTGGGCAGC
This sequence comes from Bacillota bacterium, assembly GCA_020063185.1. GTDB lineage: Bacteria > Bacillota > Desulfotomaculia > Desulfotomaculales > Ammonificaceae > SURF-55. Next base: position 2,424 of record JAGUUY010000207.1, on the reverse strand, counting down.
ACGGAATCGAACATGTCTATCCCGCGGGCTATCGCCTCCACGATGTCGAGTGGAGCGCCGACCCCCATCAGGTACCGGGGCTTGTCCGGCGGAAGCAGCGGCGCCGTCCAATCAAGGGCGGCAAACATCATTTCCCGGGGCTCACCCACACTCAGCCCCCCGATAGCATAACCGCAAAAACCAAGCGCCAAAAGCTCCCGGGCGCTTTTTTCCCGCAAGTCGCGGTGGGTCCCGCCCTGCACAATGCCGAACAGCGCCGGTCCTTCGCCGCCCGTCGCCGCCAGAGAACGTTCCGCCCACAACGTGGTCCGGTCGACCGCCGCCTCGACCTCGTCGTGCGGGCAGGGATAAGGCGGGCATTCATCAAGCACCATGGCGATGTCCGACCCAAGTTCCCGCTGCAGCGCCACCACCTTTTCCGGGGTGAAAAAGTGCTCCGACCCGTCGATGTGCGAGCGGAACACCACTCCTTCCGTGGTGATGCGACGGAGCGGCGCAAGGCTGAAAACCTGGAAACCGCCGCTGTCCGTCAAAATGACGCCGTCCCAGTGCATGAACCGGTGCAGGCCGCCGCCTTCGCGGATAACGCCGGGACCGGGACGCAGGTAAAGATGGTAGGTGTTCCCGAGAATCATCTGGGCCCCGAGCGCCCGGAGTTCCTCCGGGGTCATCGCCTTGACCGTCCCCTGTGTGCCCACGGGCATAAAAACCGGCGTTTCCACTGCCCCGTGAGGCATGAAAAGCCTGCCGCGCCTGGCCTCGCCGTCTTGCCTTAATACTTCGAACCGGAGTGCCATTCTGTACCGCCATTTTTCTATATGATTTACACGCCCTCGGCCGATTACTCGTTAACGGGCCGCCGGCCGGTTACTCGTTTAGTCTATTCTCTTTACTCTCAGGTTTTCCTGTCAGGGGTTGCGGCAGCCCTTAGGCAAACTACATCCGGGGTCTTGCCAAAGCGGCTGCCGGAGGCGCTTAGCTGATTAAAAGCGCAAAAACTGTGGCGTCAAAGGAAAGGGAAGCGTGATAATTGTAATATATTACGTTAACAAGAGCTTCTTGAAGCCGGTGCATTGTCCGGCATACAGGGGGAGGCCTAATACTTATGGGAAGTAAGGAAGACCTGAAAATACAGAACAGGACGAATGCTGCAATAGTCGAGGAACTCGCGCTGAGAGACGAGCGACACGCTGTGCAATCTTCTGCGACGAAAGCCAAGATGGTCGAAGAACTCAGGCTTTTCTGGAAAAACTATATCTTGCAAAGCCTTTTTGCCGCCGTCACGCTTTTCCTGGTGCTCCTGTTGTTGAGCTTGGAACAAGCGGTAATAATAGCTTCCATCGGCGCTACCGCTTTCATTGTTTTCGCAATGCCGCAGAACATCACCGCCCAGCCACGAAACGTTTTGGGAGGACACCTGGTGGGTACCCTTTGCGGCTGTTTGTGCGCTCTCATTCCGCACCATTCATTCCTGTCCTGTAACCTGGTATATTCGCTTGCTGTGGGACTCTCGATCTTCATTATGGTGGTGACTGATACGGAACACCCGCCTGCCTCAGGTACGGCCCTGGGCCTTGCGATTTCGGGATTCTCTTTTTCAGTGGTTACCGCCGTATTGACCAGTGGTATATTGCTGTCACTGGTCCATTACTTCTGTAAGCCCTACCTTAAGGATTTGACTTGAGCGGGCGGATTACCGGGCCGCCGTTATTTCAGTGGCCTGGTTCCAGCAAAGCTCTGAGGTCTTGCCGCCGTGTATAATAGTCCTCCCAGGCTTCTCCCAGTGCTTTGAGCCTGTGTGGAAGAGTAAGGATATTGAAGTCTTTCGGCTGCCAGTTCCGGCGCTCAAGCTCGGCCCAGTTCAGAGGCGTCGAAACGGGCGCTCCGGGAACAGGGCGGACGCTGTAGGGGAAGGCCATTGTCTTGCCGTAGCCGTTTTGGAGGTAGTCGAGATAGACCCGCGCGCCTCTTTTCTTTACCACCCGTTCCACCGTTGAAAGAGGATACACTTCGGCCACGAGTTTTGCGACCATCCCCATCGCCCGGGCGACCTCCTGGTGGGAATACTTCTCCTTGATGGGTATGAAGATGTGCAGTCCTTCGGCCCCGGATGTTTTGGGATAGCCGGCAAAACCGAACTGAGCAAGTGTCTCGCGCAGCAGTAATGCCGCCTCCACCACCGCCGAAAAGGGGGCGCCGGGCATCGGGTCCAGGTCGAGGACCGCAATGTCGGGGCGCGCCGGATCCCAACGTCTGGCCAGCCAGGCGTGGATTTCAATACACCCCTGGGAGGCCAGCCAGAGAAGCGTCGGCTTGTCGTTGCACACGATGTAATTTACCACCTTGCCGGCCTCCCGGTGCTCCACGGGTACCGTTTCAACCCATTTCGGGGCATAATCAGGGCATTCTTTCTGATAAAAATTC
>JAGUUY010000020.1 GCA_020063185.1 Bacillota bacterium | reverse complement strand
GTACGGGCCGGGAGAGTTTTTTAGCGACCAGGGTAACCACAAACGTTGCACCAACGGTCGCCAGTAAGGGCGTCCGGCCCAGCAGGTAGAGGCTGAACAAACCCGGCAGGACCGCGCCGCCCAGGTTCACCGCGATGATTTGCTGCCGCGCCTGCGGTTGATAATGAGATAAAAAAGGCAGACCGAAAACGGCCCGGTGCGAAAAGACTGTTTGGCGCCGCGAAACCGGAATGTTGATCAGGCCGCCTATGAGGCAGAGCGCGAAAAATATAACGGCGCCTTCCGGTGAAAAGCCAAGCCTGGTCAAAGAAAAAGCCGCCACCTGGAAATAGAAGAGGAAGAAAAGTAAAGGCAGCAGCAAAAGGAAAACAAGCGGGAGCAGGAAGGCCAAATTCATTTCCCCTTTCACGAAAGGGATTCGCTCTGGTTTATGTTATGCCCCAGAAAAAATATCATGGCTGTCCCGGAAGGCACACCGTTAAACATTTCTACTCTGCAGAGATATCTCCTGTTGCCGCCGCAAGGCGGTATTAATTACCTGCCGGCCGGCGCGGCGGTTATCGGGAAACGGATGTGATGCATAACATGGAGTATGCCGGTGCAAGTGGCAAAGACGCCACGGGAGGACTCTCCTGGGGTGTCTTTTTTTACTCCGTTAAGTTTGGCCGAGAAAAAGGAGGAAGAACTTTTAAATGTGTGGCGTAGCGGGCTGGATTGACTGGCGGGAAGACCTGACGGGGCAACGCGATATCATCGAAGCGATGAACCGAACCCTGGCCTGCCGCGGACCGGACGCCGCCGGGACGTGGCTTTCTCCCCGGGCGGCCGTAGCCCACCGGCGTCTGATCGTCGTCGACCCGGAAGGCGGGGGGCAGCCGATGGTGCGCAGCCGAGCAGGAAAAACGTACGTAATAACATATAACGGAGAACTTTATAACACGCCTGAACTACGACAGGAACTCTCGGCCCGCGGGTACGTCTTTCAAGGATACTCGGACACCGAGGCCCTGCTTTTGGCCTTTATGGAGTGGGGGCCGGAGTGTCTGGGCCGTTTAAACGGGATTTTCGCGTTCGCGGTCTGGAACGACGGTGATCAGAGCCTCTTCGCGGCGCGTGACCGGCTGGGGGTAAAGCCGTTTTTCTATGCCGAACGCGGCAGCGCTTTCATTTTCGGGTCTGAGATAAAGGCGATTCTGGCCCACCCGCTGGTAAACCCGCAGATCGACGCCGAAGGGTTGGCCGAAGTATTCATTATGGGGCCCGCGCGCACGCCGGGACACGCCGTATTTAAAAACATAAAGGAGTTAAAGCAAGGCCATTGTCTTCGGCACAGCCGGGCGGGGACGGAGGTCCGACGATACTGGACGCTGGAAAGCAGGCTGCACGAAGATGGTTTTCAGACCACCGTAGAGACCCTGCGCCGGTTGCTTGAGGACACCATTGAAAGGCAACTGGTGGCTGACGTTCCCGTATGCGCCTTGCTCTCCGGAGGACTGGACTCCAGCGCGGTAACCGCCGTTGCGGCCCGTATTTTCAAGGAGCGGGGCAAGACGTTGCGCACCTATTCGGTCGGTTACGCCGGGGACGAAGTTCACTTCAAAGCAAACGAGTTCGAGCCTGCGGCAGACGCGCCGTGGGCGCGCAAGGTGTCCGGTCATCTTGGTACGCAGCACCACGTCGTAAGTATAAGTACCGACGAACTGGCACGGTCCCTTGTGCCGGCGGTCAGGGCGCGTGACCTGCCGGGGATGGCCGACGTAGACTCCTCCCTCTATCTGTTTTCCGCGGAAATTAAAAAGAAAGATACCGTGGGCCTTTCCGGTGAGGCAGCGGATGAGATTTTCGGCGGGTACCCATGGTTCCGCTTTAAAGAAGAGGTTTACGCGAACACTTTCCCGTGGACGCGAATGGTCGATAAAAGGGCGGGCCTGCTTAAACCGGAACTTAAGGCATATCTGAGGCCGGAGCGTTACCTGGCCGGCCGGTACGAAGAGGCCCTGGCGGAAGTCCCGGACCTGCCGGGAGAGGACTCTTACGCCGCACGGCTGCGCCGGATCTCGTACCTCAGCATCACGCGCTTCATGCAGGCGCTCCTCGACCGTAAGGACCGCATGACCATGGCCGTAGGACTGGAAGTGCGGGTCCCGTATTGCGACCACCGCATCGTGGAATACGCCTGGAACATACCATGGGAAATGAAGTTTTGCGACGGGACAGAAAAAGGTATTCTGCGGCGCGCGCTCCGCGGCGTTCTGCCCGAAGACGTGTTACGGCGCCGGAAAAGCCCGTACCCGAAGACCCACAACCCCGCCTATACCGCTAAGGTGCGGAGTTGGCTGCTTGCCATCCTGGGTGACCCCGACTCGCCCCTCCGGCAACTCGTGGACGTCGACGCCGTACGCTCCTTCGCCGACGGAGACTTTGGCGACACAAGCCGCCCCTGGTTCGGCCAGTTAATGACGGGGCCTCAATTGATGGCTTATTTGATTCAGGTAGACACCTGGCTTAGAGAGTACCGCGTCAACATTTGTTAGGAGAGCGGTTTTAGCAACGTCGAAAACGACGTCGGGACTATCAAAAAAACGCAGCTCGTCCCGCTGAAAAAAAATGGACAAGCCCTTCCGGCTGTGCGGCCCGCCGCGCCGCCCCCCAAAAGGTTATGAGCGGATTATGGCAAGCATAGGTTAAAACGAGCGCCTTAGATAGTATGGTCTCGAGTCACGGAATCAGTTCGAAGTTCAAGTTAATACGGCATGGATTACGGGTCGGTTCACGGTTATAGCTAATACTAAATAATGGGTCGGTCCGAAGTTAGGGAACCCCAAACCGTGAACCGTGAACCTTGAACTTCGAACTTAGAACGGACCCCAGAGGTCTATCATCTTGGCTTGCACGTTGCACGTCGAACGTACCCCAAAGGTCCATCAGTATCAGCCAGCACGTCGAACGTTGAACGTTTTTAATAAAGGAGGGGAAAGAATGGTTAAGGGGAAGGTCCGTAAAATGTTTCCGGGAGGCAACACCGCGTACGGCTTTTTTTCTTACTACGACTACATTATCGCGCCGGACGCTGCGCGTATTTTTATCATTAAAGGCGGCCCGGGTGTAGGTAAGTCGAGTTTCATGCGCAAAATAGGCGAGGATATGATTTCGCTCGGTTACGACCTGGAGTTAATGTGCTGTTCATCGGACAACGGTTCTCTCGACGGCATGGTGGTCCCTTCGATGCGTGTGGCCCTCATCGACGGGACGGCGCCGCACGTGGTCGACCCCAAGAACCCCGGCGTTGTCGACGAAATAATTCATCTTGGCGATTTCTGGGACGAGTCGAAACTACGCGCCTGTAAGGCGGAGGTGCTCGAGGCCACCCGTCGGGTCGGTCGGCTCTTCCGGATTGCTTACAGCCACCTTAAAGAAGCTAAAGTAATCAGGGAGGAACTCGAGAGTTATGTGACGGAAAGCATGGACTTCGCAGGCGTCAACCGATTGTTGCGGGAGACCGCCGCCGCTGTTTTCAAAGGCGCTCCCGTACAGCATGAAAGAAATCCTAAAATACGCAGGCTTTTCGCCTCAGCGATTTCGCCCGACGGCGTGGTGCATCACCTCGAAACCCTGCTTCAGGATGCCAAGCGACTCTTCATCATCCAGGGAACCCCGGGTTCGGGGCGCAGCACTTTTCTGGCCCGTCTCGTGGAAACGGCCTCTATCCGCGGGCTGGACACGGAGGTGTTTCACTGCGCTTTTGAACCGCGGGAGATAGATTTCCTGTTAATTCCGGACATCAGGACGGCGGTATTGAAAGAAGTGCCCGAACTGCGATTTACCGCTCCGGAGGGACCGGAAGTACTGGCGGTTAAACTGGATAATATGAGCGACCCGCGGGTACAGGCTTCCTATGCCGCCGAAATCGCGCACGCGCGCCGGCGTTTCAGCGAGGCACTCGCCCGCGGTATTCAGTACATCCGGGAAGCGAAGCTGACACATGACTACCTGGAGGGTTATTACATTCCGGCCATGAACTTCACCGCCATTGAAGAAAAACGCCTGCAGACGCTTGCCCGGATCCGTAAATACGCCGGGGAGGTGGGGACCGGGTAGCCGGTGAACGCTTTAGCTCATCCGCGGCCAAGATCACTGCCTGAGAATAAAGCAGGAGATTCTCGGGCTGCGGACAATCATATTAGAGTGCCGCTGCTCCACCGGTTAAATTCCAGCGGCTGAGAAGGGGCAGGCTATGGAAGGGCTTTTTCTGGGCGCCCTGGAAATTGTGCTCATCGATATCGTCCTCGCCGGCGACAACGCCTGTGTAATCGCAATGGCCGTCCGGCGGCTTTCCAGAAGGCGCCGGATGCTCGGGATCGCGCTGGGCGCCGCGGCGGCGGTATTCTTACGGGTGAATCTGACGTTTGTCGCTTCACAAATCATTTTACTTCCTTACCTGAAGTTGGTCGGGGGCGCTCTGGTCATCTGGATCGCCGTCAAGCTGCTCAGGTACAACGCGGTGCAGTGCGACAACAACGGCAGGGAAGCCGGAAGCTTATGGGAAGCTGTTAAGTTGATCATGATCGCGGATGTGGTCATGAGCACGGACAACATTCTGGCGATAGCCGCGGTGGCCAAGGGCAACCTGATTCTTCTGATGTTTGGTTTGGGACTCAGTATCCCCCTTGTGGTTTTTGGTTCCAGCTTTCTGTGCATGGTTATGGACCGCTTTCCCGCTGTGGCCTACCTAGCCGCCGCTGTGCTGGGTAAGATAGGCGGGGAACTGATACTGAGCGACCCGTTTGTAACACATTTGATTCACCCTCCCAGGGTTGTTGAGATCCTCGTACAGGCGTTGTGTGCGGTGGGCGTAATCGCGCTTGCCTGGCTGTTAACACATAAAGGCCGAACGCGAGGTCGCCGGAAGAAGTGGGGCGATTCCTGGCGGCGGTAGAACTTGACGCGTTCCCGGTCCTCGCGCTATAATAGTTGTTAATCGGGGCGTAGCTCAGTTTGGCTAGAGCGCTACCTTGGGGTGGTAGAGGCCGCAGGTTCAAGTCCTGTCGCTCCGACCAGTTGTAAGATGAGCCCGCGTGGCATCGCGCGGGTTTTTTCTTTCGCCTGCTCCGGTATCGACGACCGGCTTCGCGGTAATCATAAACGCGACGGGACGGCGATGGTGGGCAAGACGGTTGAAGAACCTTCGGCCTACCTCTAAGGAATGAAGCTTTACCGCAGCGGTAAGCTATAAACTAAAAGGGGGTGCTTTCTTTGGAAGTCAAAATTTTAGGCAGTACCGGATGCGGCACGTGTGACCGGCTGCACAGGATAGTCAAGGACGTGGTCAGGGAGACGGGTGTGCAGGCCAGCGTTGATAAAGTAACCGACGTAAAAGAAATCCTTCGCCACGGCGTGATGACCGCGCCGGCACTGGTCGTGGACGGTGAAGTCAAAGCAGCCGGGCGGGTGCCCTCCAAGCAGGAAATAACGGATTGGCTGAGGGCTTGAAGATGACAAATTCAGGCACTTAACTACTGTCAGGGGCAGGCTTAGTGAAAAGCCGCCGGCGCAGTGCCGGGCGTCATCGGTGTAACTCGATCACCCCGCAAGCCAGCCTTCTGCCCGAGTTGCCCGCGGGTTGAGTGCGGTAGTCGTCGGGGTGTTCGTGAATGAGCACCGACCGGCCGATAATATCGGCAACTTTAAACCTGTCTGTAAAAAAACTCACTCTGGCCAGGCCGCCGTTAGAGAAGAGGACCGGAAAATCCCCGGCGTGGTTCCCGTGGGGCTGGTTGTCCGGGTTCCAGTGCTCCCCGGCGGCGGTGAAAGGGTCGTTGGGCTCTCCGATTTCGCAGGTTCCGAACTCATGTATGTGAAAACCGTGGGGACCGACAGGGTTCCTCTTGTCTGTCGCCGGTTGATAGGGGGGCAACCCGGTCACCTCGACTTGCACCTGCGTACCGCCGGGGACGTCTTTGAACCATACGATCCCTGAAATCCGCGGGGCCAAAGGTCCGCCCCTCATTATGGCAAAGGCGGCCGCGCAGCCGCCGTAACGGGCTTCGGGATTACCCGGCGCCGTGTGCCGGCTGGACATATTGAGGCCCCTTTCAATTAGTTGACATTATACCGGGGTTTAGGTTCTGTTCGTTCCATAATACGCCGGATGGAAAAGTATGGTGCCGGTGAGCCCGTCCAAATCCATTACCAACCGTGGGTGATGATTTGACTACGACTCCGGTGCGGGTGTCCTGTCCAGCCACCGCAGTGTCTGGGCCGTTGCGACTCCCCAGATGACACCGCCGAAATGATTCGAAAGGACGTTTGTTAAGGGGAAATACGTAAGGTAGGGTGTTTGAAGGAGAACGGGGACGGCGTAAATGATAAACCCGGAGGTAAGCGCAAAAAATGCTCCCTTGATGAGGTACCTCCGTTCCATGCGGCGAGGAACTAAAAATAAAGGAGGATTCTGCCTGTTAAGAGTTGAAATGTGTACATGGTAATATCCTGACATTCGCGCCGCTTGTTTTCGCCGATAAATTTATTTCCGGAGGCCCTATGCCAAGGTTTGCGACTGTTTTATTCGCTTCTATTCTGCTGCTGGCGTTCGCGGGGATAGTCCAAGCTAGTGCGCCGGGGGTATTCCTTGACGGCAACCGGCTGTACTGCGACGTGCCGCCTGTGATAAAGGAAGGCCGCGTCCTGGTTCCGGTAAGAGCGATTTTTGAGGCGTTGGGCGCCGGTGTTGAGTGGGACGACGCCGCTAGGACGGTAACCGCCAGGAAAGAATACACGGAAGTTCGTTTGGTTATCGGCGGGGAAGCGAGCGTAAACGGTCAACCGGTGTTTTTGGACGTACCGGCCATGATTATCGAAAGCCGCACCATGGTACCGCTGCGTTTTATCGGTGAAGCCTTGGGCTGCCTGGTAAACTGGCACGAAGAGGACCGTACGGTGTACGTTTTTTCACCTTCGCCGGTCAACGACCTGCCGCTTATGGAAACACCAAAAAGCTTGGCGGTAGGGAAAAAGGGAAGTACGGTTAGTCGCTTGCTTATGGGTTCGTACCTTACCACCTACGGCGTTGAAATCGTAAATCCCAATCACTTCCTGGCAGCCAAATGTGCCGACATTACCATAAATTTTTTCGACCAGAGGGGGGATATAATCAAAACGGTCACGGAACAATATTTTCACATCCCGCCGGGAGCGACCGCGCTGGTGGGAGACAAAATTTTCACATCCTTCCCGACGGCCTCGATGAGTGTTCAGGTAGACGAAATTTCATGGGACCGAAACGGCAGGCAGATACCGCTGTTCAGCTTTTTCGACTTGAAGTACAATTCGACCGGTGACTTCCCGTACGACGGGGAAATAACGGGCTTTATCGGCAACCCTTACAGCCGGGATCTAAAAAATGTACAGGTTAACTATGTTCTCTATGACGCCGCGAGCGAAATCCTCGGCGGCGGGTTCACGTTTGTCAACCAATTGTCGTCCAGAGGTACGGCTTCATTTACTGATTATGTCCAGGGCGGGCTGCAGGCGGCAGTGGTTAAAGCATACGCCGTCGTGCCCGTCCAGATGGACCCCCACCTCTAATTTCCAATGTTTCCGTAAATGTCCCGTAAAACAACGTCGCCAAAGGCCGCCGGTGCTGAGTATATTTTGCCGAAAGGGGTAAAGACTTAACACCGTCAAACACAGTTGGGAGGCGACGTATGGTGCGTGTGGAGGTTGACCAGGACCTTTGCATAGGGTGCGGGACCTGTGTTGATTTATGCCCCGAAATATTCGAATGGTCAGAGCAGGAGGAAAAGGCGAGGGCCGCCGGGGACGAAGTGCCGGATGGACTTAAGGACGCCTGCCAGGAAGCCACGGAAAGCTGCCCGACCGACGCCATTACAGCCCACTGAAAGGAAACTTCTCCCCGTAAACTCCCCGCCGTCGGCGGGGAGTACGATTTCAATTTAGGGTGTTAAAATATTTAATCTCAGGGAGCAACCTGCGTTGAGCCGTTACAGAATATTACACGTGATCCGGCCCGCGGCGGGCGGTATGAAAAATCATCTCCTTAGCCTTCTGGAGCATTCCGACCGGGGAAGTTTTGAGCCGGCCGTTGCGGGACCGCCGGAGATAACCGCGGCAGCCGCCGGTTTCGGCGCGGAGGTTTTTCCTCTGGATATCAAAGGGGAACTTGACCCGCTCAGGGACGCCCGGGCGGTTTTCGAACTTATCCGCGTGCTGCAAAAAAAGCGCGTGGATGTGTTGCACGCCCACGGTTCCAAAGCCGGGGTGGTTGGACGGCTTGCCGCACTGTTGGCGGGCACGCCGGCCGTTTTCCTCACCGCGCACAACTCCGTCTTTTACGAGGAGTGGCCGGCTTACAAAAAAAGAGTCGTCGGCCTGGCGCAGGCAATACTCGCCCGCGGTACTTCCAGGGTTATCGCTGTTTCGGAAGCGCTGCGCGCGGAGATTATAGCGAGGGAAAAGGTGGATCCGGCTAAAGTCGTCACGGTGCACAACGGGATCGAACCAGCCAGGTTTAAAAACGTAGGTCCGCGGGAGTTATTGCGGCAGCGGTTAAATTTGCCCGCGGACAGCGCGGTTATAGGGACGATCGCCCGGCTGGCCCCGCAGAAAGGCGTGCGTTATCTGATTCAAGCGGCGGCGCTTATTCCCGCCGGCCTAAGGCCTGTTTTTCTGGTAGTGGGTGAGGGGCCCCTGCGCGCGGAGCTTGAAGCGTCAGCCCGCAACGCCGGCGTCGCCGACCGTTTCATTTTTACCGGCTTACGCTCGGACATCCCGCTGATCCTGGGCGCGCTCGACCTTTTAGTGCTGCCGTCCGTTACCGAAGGACTTCCTTTGGTGCTGCTCGAAGCTATGGCGGCCTCGCTCCCCGTAGTCGCCACCCGGGTGGGCGGCGTACCGGAGGCGGTGGTGGACGGTAAAACCGGAATAGTGGTGCCGCCGCAGGATGCTCCTGCTTTGGCCGCCGCGATAGCGGCGCTTCTTGCAGCACCGGACCGGGCGCGGCAATTCGGGGCGGCGGGTGAGGATCGCGTCTCTCGGGTGTTTACAGTTCATAGAATGGTCTCGCTTACCACGGAACTTTACCTGGAAACGCTTGCGGGGAACGGCCTGGTCCGGCCCGCGATGTCGCGGTAAGTTTCCGTCGGCGGTGGTGGATAACCTTTGTTCTTCACCCCTTATATTCCTATAATAATACTTTCCTTGCAATTAACTTATTTGCGGCTTAAAATTTTCCTTGGGACGGTGAACACATCCGTTTCATGCACGATGTTAACGTTTTGGAGAAAAGTGTGCAGCGGTTAAAACACGTTCAACGCGCATCCAAGTGGCGAAGGGCACTTCTTTTTTGCTGGGGCATTGCTCTGGTCGGGTTGTTACTGTGCGGTCCCGCCGAGGCCGAAGAAGCAAAAGGCCGGCTGGTAATGGTCGTTATAGACCGCATGAGCCTTGATGACTTGAACAACCCCGCGCTTAATACTCTGCCCCGTCTGGTGGGTGAGGGCGGCATCGGACTGATGACCACCGGCACGGG
>JAGUUY010000202.1 GCA_020063185.1 Bacillota bacterium | reverse complement strand
GGCTTTCCCCTTGCGTCATAATCTCGGGGTACTCAAGGAGTTTTCCAAGCCAGAATTTCTTGCCTTTCCAATACACCATGGTAAGCTGTTTGCTCATCTCGGTTCTTCCCCTCTTTGGCCTAACATTTGATTTTTCTTCTTTCTATTCTTGTCCGAAGTTCCTCAAGAGATAAAAGGTCTCCCGGAACTAATCCATACCTTTCGAGCCTTTTGTCCGATTCCTCCATATGGCTCTGAGGAACAGCTACGGCAGATCTATCTGCAGCGATGCTGTCCCATAAATCCTCAACCAAAAGGATTTTTTTCCGGCGTGCTTAATTTACTAATTTCAGGAATATCGCTCAAACGCACTTATACGTCTCACCTCTTTATTTGCATTAATTATACCATTTCCAGCTTTCTGGCAGCTATCACTACCAACGTCATTCAATAACCTCAACGGAAAACCATTCAAGCAATCCAAGAAACAAAGGCTGAACGGGCGTCCCTGAGAATTAGCTCACTGGGAGCAGGTTCGCGGATGCCCGCCCAAACCAAGATGTAAGCGACCGGTGTGATCGACGTGACAATTGTGGGGACGACAATTGAAAGGACACCTTACTAAATCATCGGATTGAAATGAAAGGTTTTCCGCTGCCTTTGAGATAACATCAGGGTGGGACTACGTAAGCCCCATAATTCAGTATGGCGTCCCTGTAATTTTTCCTGTGTCGCCGGGGGACAACGGCAGTAAGGCCTAAGAGCATTGAGCAGTCAGGCGAAGTTTATCACCGCGCGGCGAGCACAGCCATCCCAAGGGGACAACGATAGCCGGGTCGCATCTGAGGCTTTATTCTTTGTTCAAAGGTATTATAATCGTGAATTTGAATTCAAGGGTCGAGACACTTCCGCTCGCTGTTTTGACCTTCCTGGTCCCGGCGATATGTTCAGACGTTATTTCACAAGTATCGTTTACTGTCGTCACGCCCAATAGTCCGTCCCTCCTGGTATAGCTCCTGCTGCCCACTTTGAAATCGCCCGTCCATATGTCGTCGAAGTTACTGTAAAGCACCGTACTTGTTTTCTTGTTCTCGGTTTGCGAGCGGACCCCGAAATTCTCGTCCTCGGTTTTCTCGGTAATGGTTATCCAGTCATCCGCCTTGGTATCCGGCAGACCGTTCAGGCGCACCGTCTTACCGTCCTCCGACAGGGAAAGCCGGCTGAATTTTTCACTGGGCTCATATTCCTCGCTCAGACTGCCGCTGTCTTCACGGGTGTATTCGCTGCCGCCGATTATCCCCGATTCGGCGATGTATACATTTTTCACGTAACGATGAGCGCCGTATGTTACATTTCTGGTTCTTAAGACATAGCGGTCACAATCGGAGCAGTACACCAACTCGTCCTCGGAATACAATTCCGCTCTTTCATTGATGGTCATTCTTTCGCTTTGTAACCCCGGCATTTCCCACTTCATCGTGACAAACCCTTTCAGGTCGGCGCACTTATCCTCCGTATCGACAACGCAGGCGTACTGCGTGTGATCAAGCGCGCCCAGGCCGGCATTGGACAGTATCAGGACAACGAACACAACGTTTTCCTGCGGCTGTTTCCGGCAAAAATCCCTGTACTCCAGGTCGGTCCAGTCCTCGGGGGGCAACCAGGCATCGGAGAGCCGGATCAGCGCCTGGCGCTTGACCCACTTCGGATCAGCGTTATCTTCGCGGAAATCAAACCTTACCTTCTCGATTTTCTCCGGCGGGACGTCGAATTGAAAAATCTTATACACCATCCCTCCCGCGTTCAGGAAATCTTCGTGGCGGGTCCTCTCGCGCGTCTGCACGCGGCTATAGGTTATGCTGGCGCCGGACGGGTTGCAGTCGTCCACTTTCGCGCGGGCGGGGTCGGGGAAGGACGGCTTGTCGGTGTAAAACTTCACGGGAGTAAGGTTCCAGTTGTAAAGAGCGAACTTGCCATAGATCTCCTTAATGTCATCGATCACCCGCATCAGCATGCCGCGGATGTCCATGGTGTCCTTCACGCCTGCCGCCGCCCACAAGATGTCGGGTACATAGTTTTTCTTGCCGAGAGATTCGGTGAGGAAATAGAACAGCATGTAGCTGCCGTACTCCTGGGTGCTCGTGGTTGAGAGCCGGTCATCGTACAGGCAGCCGAAATACTCCTCAAGGTATTCGTGTTCGCGATTGGTCTTCGGGTACACAAAGTGTTCGGCCCAGACCGCCGTTGCTTCCGTAAGCCAGTCCAGGTCGATGCTCAAGTCATACCAGGTAAGCCCCATCTCGTACTGGAAACAGTGGAACAACTCGTGGGCCACAACACTCTTAAGGTCGCCGCCCTTCAGCGCCGTAATACTCCCGCCGTTATCCTGGCGGGACTCATTCAGCCGGATTTCGTACCGGGGGGTGCCGTTTACCGTAAAACCCACGGCGTCACCGTGGGTATCGATCGCCAGTTTATCGGTAAGGAACACATGGACGTCGCGCTGGAGGTGCACGCTGAGCAGCTCCACGAACATGGGCCACGCCTTTTGGAGCGCGGATTGTATGTCTTGAACCTGGGCCTTAATTTCCGCTTGCTTGGAGGCCGGCAGCCCCTGCTCCCTGTAATACAGGGTAACGTCGTAAGTAACGCCGCTGATCGGCACACTTGTCTTGCTCCACTGGGTCTCGGACGCGTGGGCCGGCGGCGCCAGCGTAAGACCTTTTAAGGGGCTCGGGTTATCAAAGGCGGGATGGAAGTAGCTTCCCGGGTCTTCGGGAGAAAGGACGAAGGGCATGACAACGGCCCGCGTCTTCGGGTCCAGCTGCCGGTGGTGGTTGATCAGCCACTGCAGCTCACTTCGCAGCGATACCTTGCCGCCTATGTATTTCGGCCCTTTGTACTTTTTGGGAAGGTCTTCCGGAGAATACGCCGCCTGCAGCGTCAGCAGAACTTCCGCTTCCCTGTCTATTTCCCCGTCCAGGAAAGCCCGGTGTATTTTATCGTATGTGCTTGCAGACAGCTCGCGGGAGGCGGATGACCGAAGAATTTGAACTATGTCATCCTCATATTTGCCGCTCTTGATTATTTTTTGTACTTCGTCCGATAATTCTCTTTTTGTTTCATCCGGGTTGATAAACTCGACACCAGCCTTGCGGCCGCACGATGCCAGACAGCATACCAAAACCAAAACGGCAAGTACGAGCAGAACTCTTTTCAAATTAATCACTTCCCTCGATAGACATGTGGAAGGCACATGACAGGTGACGGTTTTTTCATTCTTTCAGGTAGTCGCTGGTTGACAGGGTCATTATAACGTTGGCAAAGAATGGGGTCAAGGCAGAAGCGGCCGGCGCTTTGACCCAAGGGGCCCGGCACTCAACTTGCCCGGTAGAGTTAAGTTGATGTAAAGCTGATTGCTGGACGAATCGCGCCTTACATGCAAAACCACTCGAGACTGGGATAGTATACTGAAGTTATTCTTATAGCCTTAGAACGCCAATCCATTAGGCTCTAATGAATAAAAGGGGGCGGGAAACAAAAGATAAACCGAGGTGGTGGAGTAATGATATCGTTTATATCGATCGATAACTGCGCATCCAGGATCGCCATAGAAATCACCGATCACCACCGCGGAACCATCCTTGCAAATAAGATAGACAGTCTCATATTCGTGGACGATTCTATAGTTATCGCTTCGGGCTAATTCAGATTCTGATGTCATACTTTTTTCCGCTCACCAGCCAGTCTTCCGCTTCGCTTCTTTCTTTGTAGAAGCGGATACCGCCGCCTTTGTTGCACTCGTAAACAAGCTCTTTGAACCGGCGGCTTTCGATCCTGTCCATATCGACCACCAGCGCGGCCTTGATATGGTACGTGGAAAACTTCTGCAGCACCGTACCCGCAAAGCCGGTTTTCAAATCAAAGAAGTCCGGATTAACATTCTCATGGTGCAGCATGAGAAGTTGAGTATCGTTCTGCCCGCATTCCGCCAGCAAGTCGAGAATATCCCGTTCCTCTCGAATGATCAGACGGCCCGGCCTGCCCTCGACGTAAGTCCTGCCGTTTGCTTTCTTGATGTCTATGTCCATAACATTTCCCGCCTTCCGTGGCCCCCGGTTCATTACATACTAGACGTGAACGGCAACCAATGTAATCCATGGTATTTTCAATGCCCGTTTAATAAAGCAGCCTACCCCACCTTAATGTTTATTAACAACTCGACCACTCAACTTTGCACTTACCGCGAGTCTTCAATCCAGAAAAAGTTTAGGGGCTTTTCGCCCCCTAACCGGTTAGTTCTCGCGCTTCTCCAGGTACCGTTCCAGTTTTCGCTTCACCCGCTGCAGGGCGTTATCGATCGACTTGACGTGACGTTTCAAGTCTTCGGCGATCTCCTGGTACGATTTCCCGTCAAGATAGGATATCAGTACCTTCCATTCCAGGGCGCTCAACAATTCACCGATCTTTCCCTCAATACTGTCAAACTCTTCGCGGCTGATAATCAGCTCTTCGGGGTCGGTGAGGCGGGCGCCTGATACAACATCCAGTAATGTGCGGTCGGAATCTTCATCGTAAATGGGCTTGTTCAGCGAAACATACGAATTCAGTGGTATATGTTTCTGCCTGGTGGCGGTTTTGATCGCGGTGATAATCTGCCGCGTGATGCACAGTTCGGCAAAAGCCCGGAAAGAGGAAAGCTTGTCCATCCGAAAATCCCGGATGGCCTTGTAAAGGCCGATCATGCCTTCTTGGATAATATCTTCCCGGTCGGCGCCTATCAAGAAGTACGAACGTGCCTTAGCGCGCACGAAATTCTTGTACTTATTGATCAGATACTCCTGGGCCTCGATATCGCCCTCCCTGGCGAATTCAACGACATCTTCATCTTGCATTACGTCGTAAACTGGGCAAGCCTGCTGGTTAAAGCCCCTAAGGCTCAACCTATCGCCCCCCCCTTATGGTTGTCCGACGCCCATTTACTTTTCACATTATAACTAACAGGTTATAAAGCGTCAAGAGAAATTAGTCCTAATCGGACTTACGCACATTTTTGCGCCATTTCGCTAATATTGACCGGATATCGTCGGCCAGACGGTTTTCCACGTAATTGTCTCCCGGCCTTGAAGCGGTCGGAATATGAGCCTGGTGCTGTTTAATCACTTCTCTCAGTTCCCCTTCAAACTCTTTAGGCGGAATCCGCAAAGCTCCGTGCCCTAAAACCGACCTTTGTTCGTGCCAGTCGGCGGTAACCACAGAAATGGTACACCGGCCTGACAACTTACCTACCAGGCGCTCGATCACGGTATCCGCCGCTTCGCCTTCGGCACTAAAAATAATCGTCAGCCTTCCGTGCTGCTCGGTATATTCCCTTCCTTTTTTCACCCGGTAAGCGTCAAAGACCACCACTACATTGGTATCCGTAAGCGCCGTATACTGCGCCAACCGGCTCAATAGGCGCTCACGGGCATGCGCCAGGTCTGCTATCTCCTTGCCCTGTGCCTGGGAGAAAATGAAATTGTAGCCGTCAACGATTATGATTTCCCGCATCGGCTTCACGACGTTGGCGGACTACCTCGTAGAGAACGAGGGCTGCGGCGACGGATGCGTTCAGCGACGGCATCCTCGCCGCCGTGGGTATGCGCACAACGAAGTCGCATTCTTTTCTTATGACCCGTCCCAGGCCCGATGCCTCGCCGCCGACCACCACCGCCAACGGTCCGGTAAGTTTCAAATCCCAAAGGAGCGCCGGCGCGTCCGCTTCCGCACCCGCAACCCAAAAACCGTGCTCCTTAAGGTAAATAAGCGTGTGACGGATATTCGTCACCCTGGCCACCGGGATATGTTCTACGGCGCCGGCCGACGCCTTCGCCACCTCCCCGGTTAAACCCGCCGCCCGGCGCGCAGGGATTATTACGCCGTCGGCGCCGCAGGCAACCGCGGTCCGTAAAATGGCGCCCAGGTTCCGGGGATCGGTAATGTGGGCTAAGACCACGACAAGCGGCTGCTCCTTGGCCTGGGTAAGGATATCGTCAACCGTTGAGTATGCTTTACCCGCCGTAAAAGCAAGGCATCCCTGATGCACCCCGCCCGCCGTCAGCCGGTCGAGGGCCTGCCTGTCGACAACCTGGACCGTTATTCCTCGCGATACCGCAAGATTTTTGATCTCGTGGAACAGCGGGCCGCCGAGACCCCGCGCCACGAGAATTTTGTTCAGGGGACGCCCTGTCTTGAGGGCCTCTTTTACCGGGTGTCTGCCGTAGAGTACTTCGGGCATCTCTATCCTCCGAAGATTGAATTCCGGGACTAGAATATAGAATGTAGAATACAGAATTCAGAATGAAAAACTCGGAACCCATGACTCCTGACTTTCGACTCGTGACTCGTGACTTTTAACTTCTGTATCCTGTCTTCCGTATTCCGACCGTAGGATTCCTACCCCCGCAGGCCATTCTACCTTCTGTATTCTGACCGTATAATCCTACCCGTACGCTACACTTTCTTCCAGCGCACTCCCTCCACGGTGTCCTCCAGGACGATGCCGATCTCTTTCAGCCCCTCACGGATCTGATCGGCGACCGCCCAGTCCTTTCTTATCCTGGCCTCCTGCCGCACGGCTATAATCAGCTCCAGAAGACGGCCGGTAAAGTCATCGCCCCCGGCGGCCTTCATAATCAAAGGCTTCCCTTCTTTCTCGGGGAAAATCCCCAAAACACGGTTGAAAGCGCTGAATAGCTCCATCGCCTGCTCCAGGACTTTTTTGGGCGGCGGTGAAACCGCATGGACTGCGGTATTAACCTCCCGCACCAGGTCGAAGTAGCAGGCCAGGGCGCGCGCGCTGTTGAAATCGTCGTCCATCGCCGCCCGGAAGTCGGCTTCCAGGCTGCTCAAGCTGTCCGTAAAAATATCTCCCCCCTCGCCGCCGGACGCCGCCTTCGCTATTGCTTCCGTTAAAAGGCCGAAGCAGTTGCTCAGACGCTCCGCGCCGCGGACCGCGGCCTCAAGGTACTCGGGAGCGTAGTCCAGAGGACTCCGGTAGTGCGTCCCGAGCAAAAAAAGCCTTACCGCCGACGCCGGGTAGCGTTCAAGTACCTCGCGGACCAGAAACACGTTGCCGATCGACTTGGACATTTTCTCTTGCCGGACCGTTATAAAGCCGTTGTGGAGCCAGTACCGGGCAAAAGTCTTTCCGGTCGCCGCCTCGGATTGTGCGATTTCGTTTTCGTGGTGGGGAAAAATAAGGTCGGCGCCGCCGCCGTGAAAGTCAAAGTCGGCCCCTAGATATTTGAGGGCCATCGCCGAACACTCGATATGCCATCCCGGACGCCCTTCCCCCCACGGGCTCGGCCATTTCGGCTCGCCCGGTTTGGCCGCCTTCCAGAGGGCGAAGTCGAGCGGGTCACGCTTGTTTTCGCCGGGTTCAACCCGCGCCCCGGACAGCATCTCGTCCGGCGAGCGGCCGGAGAGTTTACCGTAATCCGGGTAACGCCTGACGCTGAAGTAAACGTCGCCGCCGGCCGCGTAGGCGAATCCCCCGGCCACCAGGGTTTCAATCAAGCCGATTATCTCGGCGATGTGCTCGGAAACCCTGGGGTAAACATCGGCCCTTAATACGTTTAGTCCATCGGCGTCTTCGTAATACGCCCGGGTGTACTTCTGGGCCAGGGCGTGCGGCGTTGTGTTTTCCTCCGCGGCCCTCTTGATGATCTTGTCGTCAACGTCGGTGAAGTTTTGTATAAAAACCACTTTAAATCCGCAGTATTCCAAGTACCTGCGGACCGTATCGAAAATGACGAAAGTCCTGGCGTTCCCCAGGTGGATGTAGTTGTATGTTGTCGGACCGCATACATACACCCGCACACGCCCGGGTTCGGCCGGCACGAACCGTTCTTTGCTTCCGGTCAGGGTATTGTAAACCTCAATCAAAGTTTTCCTCTCCCACAATCAATAAGTGATAAAGACTAAGACTTGCCTTCCACCCGCTTCCCCATCGCTTCCACCTGTTCCTTCAGGCGTGCCACTTCTTCCTCAAGCCTGGTTATCATTTCGGTCACCGGGTCGGGCAGCAGATCGTGGCGCAAGTCTGCGGTCTCCCTAATCCTTTGACCGTCCCGCACCACCACTCTCCCGGGCACACCCACAACCGTACAGTTCGGCGGCACGGTCTTTAGGACCACGGAGCCGGCGCCGATCTTGGAGTTATCGCCGACCGTGAAAGAACCCAGGACCTTCGCCCCGGCGCTGATGACCACGTTATTGCCGATGGTGGGGTGTCGCTTGCCTTTGTCCTTCCCGGTACCCCCGAGGGTAACGCCCTGATAAAGCGAGACGTTGTCCATAATCTCGGTGGTCTCGCCGATTACCACCCCCGCGCCGTGGTCGATAAAAAAACCACGCCCTATCTTTGCGCCCGGGTGGATTTCGATGCCGGTAAGCAACCGTGCCAGGTGAGAAAGCAAACGCGCGCCGGTGAAAAGCCTCCGCCGATAAAGGCGGTGGGCGAGCCGGTAAAACCAGATGGCGTGCAGGCCCGGATAGCAGAGGAGAACTTCCAATACGTTTTTCGCGGCGGGGTCGCGTTCGAACACCACCCCGATGTCTTCTTTCAGCCGCTTAAACACCGTCAGCCTCCCGTATTAAGAAATATACAACTCAAAAATATCGGGTACTGTTGCTGTTATCCGCGAACAACGGCTCCTCATAGAGCCTACAGCGGTAGTCTGAAGCAGCATTTGGGCCGACAATAATTAAATTTACGAGCTTACAAGCACGTTGAGTTGACATCACCGCGGCGGGTTCACCTTTCCCGGCCGCTTACTTCGCTTCCGGCCGATGTACGGTGCAGGAGCGCCACAGCGTACGCCGCGATACCCTCGGCGCGGCCCGTATAGCCAAGACCTTCGGTCGTGGTCGCCTTAACGTTGATACGGGAATCGGAAAGCCCCAGGACGGCGGCAAGGTTGGCGGCCATTTGCCCTGTGTAAGGAGCCAATTGCGGCTTCTCCGCCAGGATGACGGTGTCCGCGTTAACCACCCCTAAACCGCGGGTTTCCAGAATCTTTCGTACCTCCGCCAGTAAGGTAAGGCTCGAAATCCCCCGGAAAGCTTCGTCCGTCGGCGGAAAATGCCGGCCGATATCCCCGGCGCCGGCGGCGCCGAGCAGAGCATCCATCAGGGCGTGGCACAACACGTCCGCATCGGAATGCCCGTCCAGCCCTTTCTCCCAAGGAATCGTCATCCCGCCGAGGACCAGCGGCCTGTCCGCAACTAACCGGTGGACGTCATAACCGTGCCCCACCCTCAACAGGGTGTTTTCACCGGTTAACGCCGCGGCAACCATAAAGTCTTCCGGTGTGGTAATCTTAATGTTGTCGTACCCCCCGTGTACCATCCGAACCGGTAACCCCCGGCGTTCCACCAGAACCGCGTCGTCGGAGCCATAAAAACCCTCGACGCGCGCCTCGCGATGGGCTTCGAAGATAATATCAAAACTAAATACCTGGGGCGTCTGTGCCAAGTATAACCTGTCCCGCGGCAGTGTTTCAACGACCATACCCAAGGCATTGACGGTTTTTACGGTGTCTTTAGCGGGAACGCCCACTACCACCGCCCCGTATGAAACAGCCGCGTTAATAGCCTCTTTAACGGTTTCCGGGTTTACCAGCGGACGGACCGCGTCGTGCACGACAACAATATCCGGCGGGCCGGGCAGACACTGGAGTCCGGCCCAAACAGAATCCTGGCGGTGCTCACCCCCGGCGACCACGGCCACGACCTTACGGCACCCTGCCGGGCCTACTAATTCATTCCGGCAGTAGTCTTCTTCACCCGGCGGCACAACGAGGACCACGCTGCCGACCGCCGGCTCTTTTTCAAAAATGGTAAGCGTCCGGCTTACCACCGGAAGGTCCCCCAGCAAACGATACTGTTTTCTGAGGCCGCCTCCCATCCGGACGCTCCGTCCTGCGGCAACAATCACCGCGCCTACGTCAACCAACCGCGTTCACCCCGTCAAGCTTGGTGTGCCCTGGTTCTTCCCGCAGCACCTTCGGATTCGCGAAAATCATGCGGCCCGCCGTAGTCTGAAGAACGCTCGTCACCGCTACCTTGACGGGCTGACCGATGTGCTTTTTCCCGCCGTCAACGACGATCATCGTGCCGTCGTCCAGGTAACCGACTCCTTGCCCCGCTTCCTTACCGTCACGGACAACATGGACAATCATTTCCTCCCCGGGGAGGACTATCGGCCTGAGCGCATTGGCCAATTCGTTCACATTTAAGACCTTGACGCCCTGCAGTTCGGCGACTTTGTTCAGGTTAAAATCGGTGGTTACGATTTTGCCTCCCATTTTCTTGGCAAGCTGGACAAGCTTGGCATCGACCTCCGCCAGGTCCGTAAAATCCTGAACATTCTCGAGTACCTGAACCTTTACTTGCGCTTCTTTCCTGATCCGGTTCAATATATCCAAACCCCGCCGGCCGCGGTTCCTTTTCAGAATGTCGTTGGAATCGGCTATGTGCTGCAGCTCATCCAGAATAAATATGGGAATCACCAGCGTCCCTTCGATAAACCCACTGGCGCAAAGATCGGCGATGCGCCCGTCAATTATGGCACTGGTATCGACAATCTTGACTTGCCCGGGGACCCGGATTTCTTTTCCGGACCTGTCCCTGCTTAACCTTGGCAGCGAGGCAAGTGTCCCCCAGAATTCCTCGCGCTTCTTCACACCAATGGAAAAACCAAGGTAACCCAATAATACCGTAGCCGCAAGCCAGATACCCTTCCCGACCCATCCCAGGGCACTCAGGATGGTGCCGAATAAATTGGCAATTATAAGTCCGACGATTAAACCAAGAACCCCAGCCAGGAGGTCGGCGACCGGCATCCGCTGAAGGTACTGCTCGCCCTTTGTGGCTACCCATACAGCACCGTTAATCAAGCGGGGCGCAACCAAAGCGCCGACCATCAACCCGAGTGCGGTGACCAGGCAAACGATGCCTATCCCTACCAGCGGCTGGAAATCCCTTAACCGTGTGAGTAGAAGACCAAGAAATACCCCGGCGGAACCAAAAGTTAAAAACAAAACGGAAAATACCGCTCTACGGATTAGAATATAGTTCACCTCCCTTCTTCAGGTAGTTATCTTTACGTTCTGCCCTAATTATACGGCTTCAATACGGCATCTTCAAGGACGGTT
>JAGUUY010000119.1 GCA_020063185.1 Bacillota bacterium | reverse complement strand
CGCCGTTGCCGAACTCCTTACCGCCACCTTCAGACCCTGATTGTCCGCCGCCAGTTTCCGGTACGCCTCGACTACTTCGGCGGCTATTTCCGCCGGCACAGGTACACTGCAAATCATTTCGCGGACCCGGGCTGTATTAGCCATAAGTTGTCCGAGGTTGTTCACGTCTGTAGCGCCGATGATCTCCTTAATTTGCGCGGCCAGGCCGGTGGTTTCGACGAAATGCCGGTATGCCTGGGCCGTAACACAAAACCCGGGAGGCACGAGGATACCCGCGCCCGTCATTTCACCAAGGTTGGCCCCCTTACCGCCGACAAGCGAGACATCTCCCTTATTCAACTCCGTGAAAAATTTTATAAACTTAAACCCCATTTTTTCTCCCCCTTATTTCAACGGTGGCGAAAACCCCGGTAATAAATCTCCAGCACCTTGCTTGCCGTCTCTTCAACCGCTTTTCTGGTTACGTCGATGACCGTGCAGCCGGTCCGGCGCATCACCTCCTCGGCATAAGCAAGCTCTTTGCGGACCCTTTCCGCACTGGCGTACTCCGCGTCAAAAGGCAATCCAAGGCTCCTCAGCCGTTCGTGTCTGATCCAGCCCAGGTATTCGGACTGGATAGTCAGGCCGACAAGCCGGTTCGGCGGCAGCGAAAATATCTCCGGGGGTAACGGTACTTCCGGAACAAGCGGGATGTTCGCCGCTTTGATCCGTTTGTGCGCCAGATACATGCAAAGCGGTGTCTTGCCCGTGCGCGAAACGCCAAAGACCACGATATCAGCCCCGGCAATACCGCGCAAATCCTTGCCGTCGTCGTATTTTACCGCAAACTCGATCGCCTCTACGCGCCGGAAGTAGTCCTGGTCGACCTTGCGCATGAGACCCGGCTCAAACCGCGGCTCGTGTCCGGTAATCAACTTCAGCGCGTCCAGCACCGGACCTAAAATATCGACCGCCTGGAGACCATGGCGCTGCGCTTCGGCCAGGAGAATGGAGCGCAGGTGGGGCCTGACAAGCGTAAAAATTATGATGGCCGTTTCGGCTGCAGCCTGCGCCACGATTTCCGGGATCTCCTCGGGGTGGTTTACATATGGTATCCGGCGGATTTCCGCGGCGCCGGCGTCAAACTGGCTCGCCGCCGCCCGCCCGACAAGTTCCGCGGTTTCACCGATGGAATCGGAAACAATAAAAATCACTGGTGTTATATTCTCCCGTGAAACAACCAATGCTTTCCTACCGCCTTTCGCCAAGCTCAACAAAAAGTTTGGTTACATTCGTTTTACTAAAACGCCCGACGACAAGCAATTCGTTTTTCGCCCCGACGGCACCCGGCTTAACAACGGGGAGGGCATCAACCTCATGGATAACGATCTTTCGGGCGGCCTCGAGAACCGGTTCCTCCGGTGAAGTCATGACCAGGTTGGGCATACGCGTCATGACCATACTCACCGGCAGACTGCGGACATCCTGTCCGGCGAAAGCCATCTTCAACAAGTCCTTACGTGAAACGATCCCTTCCAAAAACCCGCCTTCACGAACGATGAAAAGGGTCCCGACATCTTCCAGGAACATGGTTATGATGGCGTCATACACGGAAGCCTGGTCATTGATGACCACCGGCCGTGACTGAAACTTACTGACCGTAAAGCCGGCTATTTTGGATGCAATCACATCGTTTACCGACTTCCCGCTGACATAATAACCGACGCGCGGCCGCGCTTCAAGCAGCCCTGCCATGATGAGAATCGCCAGGTCGGGGCGGAGGGTGGCCCTGGTTAAATGCAGGCGCTCCGCTATCTGTTCACTGGTAATAGGTCCCTCTGCCTTGACAATACCCAATATCGCTTGTTGCCTCTGGGTTATCTCCAAAAAACCTCACTCCAGCGACTCAAAAATAACACGGGCCCGGCCGAGTCGGGTCTTGAACGGAAGAGTTTAAAAAATTTATGCTTAATTCCCATTATCTATGTCATACTATTTTAAATTAAGGAGCTATTAACGTGTTAAATTAAAGATACTATGTTACACGGATTTTTCCTGCCGGCGGAAAAAAGTTTTGCCAAAGCTTTAACGGAGCCGCAATTTGAATCTCAAACAGCAACCGTCTTTTTCCAAAAAGACATCGTACAACCAACCGTTTCAACATCAAAAACACCTCTCCCGAGGTGTTTATCTCTGCAGGTAACCGGTTTTTTGCCACCGACCATCGACCGAAAAAAATGCGCGCGGCTTGTGCCCAATGCTGTAGTCAACGACACATTTTACTTGCTTTTATCCTTGGAATGGGGATAAGCAACCTTCCCCAGATCCGCCACGCCGCGTACCAGTTCCGCAGTCGCCCGCAGGAGCGCAAGTCTGTTTTCGCGGAGCGTGCGGTTATCGTCCATGACCAGTACCGCATCGAAAAAGGCGTCGACCGGGCCGCGCAGCGCGGACAGTGCTTGCAGCACCCCGCGGTAATCGCCCTTTTTTAAGCCGGGCGCCGTGTCCCTTCGGAGCGCGGTGACCGCCTCGAAAAGTCTCTGTTCCGCCGGGTCCGTAAAGCAGGCCGGGTCGGGTCCGCTGTCCGGCGCTCCCCTGGAGAGGTTGGCCGCTCTGGTGTATGCGGTGTGCACGTCCTCGAAAGAAGGTGTGCTTACAAAATCCTGAAGGGCTTCCGCCCGCAGCCGGGCGGCGTGGAGGTCGTCCGCCCCGGCGGCCAGGACCGCCTCCGTTACGTCGGGACGGATCGCCTGTTCGCCGAAGACCGCCCGCAGCCGCTGGTAAAAGAACTCCAGGAGTTCGCCCCGCACCGCACGGTCATCCTGTTTTAGTCTGCCTTTGTATTCCGCCTGGGCTTTGGCAATTAAACCCGTCATGGATAGGAGCAGCCGGCCGTCAAGAATGATGTGGCAGATACCGAGCGCCTGCCGCCGCAAGGCGTAGGGGTCCTGGGAGCCTGTAGGCGCAAGCCCCATACCGAAACACCCGACTAGGTTATCAATCTTGTCGGCGATGCTCAAAAGACGCCCCGGAAGCGTTTTGGGCAGAGCATCCCCGGCAAAACGGGGCAGGTACTGCTCGTAAAGGGCTTCAGCAACCGCTTTGGACTCGCCGTCTTTAAGGGCGTACTCCCTGCCCATCACTCCTTGAAGCTCCGGGAACTCGTATACCATATTCGTCAGGAGGTCCGTTTTGGCGAGTGAGGCGGCCCGGTAAACGGCTACTTGGTCCTTCGCGCCTATTTTCAGTAACGAACCCAAATACTGTACCAGGTTCTCGATCCTTTTTGTTTTGTCGTACAGGGTCCCCAGTTCCTCCTGGAAAACAACCTTCTTTAAACCGTCTACCCGACAGGCAAGCGGCGTACTGAGGTCTTCGCGGTAAAAAAAAGACGCGTCGGCCAACCGCGCCTTTAGCACTTTCTCGTTCCCGGCAGCGATTACGGCCGTATGCTTGGGCGTGCTGTTGTGTACGGCGATGAAACGCGGAAGCAAACGCCCATGTTTTTCATGTACCGGAAAGTACCGCTGGTATTCACGCATGGCGGTTATCAGGACCGCCGCGGGAAGATCGAGGTACTGTGCGGGAAAGCCCCCGCTGAACGCGGTCGGATACTCCACCATATTTACAACTTCGTCCAGTAATTCCTCATCTTTCTGGACAAAACCCTTTTCGGCCGCCGCCAGATGTTCTATTTGCTCCCAAATTATCCGCCGCCTTTCGGCGGGATCTACGATAACAAAACCAGCCGCCAGCCGCGCAAAGTATTCCGCCGGGTCTTTTATGTTGAAGGCCCCCGCCGCCAGGAAGCGGTGGCCCCGTGATGCGCGCCCGGATTTTAACCCGTCGACGGCGAAATCGATTACGTCGTTACCGTACAGGGCCGTCAACCACCTGATAGGCCGGATGAAACGCAATTCCTTGTCACCCCAGCGCATCGGTTTTGGAAAGCTCAACCCGGTGATCAGGCGGGGGCAAAGGTCGGCCAGTACCGCGGGCGCGGGCCTGCCCGGTTCTTCCTTCAGCGCGAAGACATACTCTGTCTTGCCGGTCCGGCGAACGACCAGGCTGCCGACATCGACTCCCTGGCTGCGCGCGAAACCGGCAGCCGCGGCGGTCGGCTGTCCCGCATCATCGAAGGCTGCCCGGCAGGCCGGCCCCTTGATCTCCCGCACCAGAGCTTTTTGCTTTGCCGGTATGCCCGTCACGAAAAGCAGGAGCCGGCGCGGTGTACCATAAGTACTTACCGCGTTGTAACCGAGCCTTTCTCCCGCCAGGAAAGCTTCCGCTTTTTCCGCCAGTTCCACCAGCGCCCCGGGAAGGAAGCGGGCTGGAATCTCTTCGGTACCGATTTCCAGTAAAAAGTCCCTCATCTCATAACCCTTTCTGTAAAAGCGGGTAACCGGAGGCTTCCCGGTGATCCAGGTAAGCCCGCGCGCAGGCACGGGCCATTGCTCGAATGCGGGCGATGTAGCCCGTGCGTTCGGTAACGCTCAACGCGCCGCGCGCGTCCAGGAGGTTAAACGTGTGTGAACATTTCAACACGTAATCATAGGCCGGCATAACCAGACCTGCCTCACGTGCCCTCATTGCTTCTTTTTCACAGCCTTCGAACAGTGCAAAGAGAAAATCGGTGTCCGCAGCTTTAAAGTTATAAACCGAGTGTTCCACCTCGCCCTGATGGTGAACATCCCCGTAAGTAATGCCGGCCGCCCATTCAATGTCGTAAACGTTGTCCTTTCCCTGGAGGAACATGGCGATCCGTTCAAGCCCGTAAGTTATTTCCGCAGAGACCGGCCGCAGGTCGTAACCCCCGCACTGCTGGAAATAAGTGAACTGCGTAATCTCCATCCCATCGAGCCACACTTCCCATCCCAGGCCCCATGCGCCCAAAGTGGGAGATTCCCAGTTGTCCTCGACAAAGCGGATATCATGCTTGAGCGGGTCGATGTCCAGGCAGCGGAGGCTCTCCAAATAGACATCGGTAACGTCCTCAGGCGACGGCTTGAGGATGACCTGATACTGGTAGTAATGCTGCAGGCGGTTGGGATTTTGTCCGTACCGCCCGTCGGTGGGCCGGCGCGACGGCTCAACGTAGGCCACCAGCCAGGGTTCCGGCCCCAATACCCGGAAAAACGTAGCCGGGTTCATGGTCCCAGCTCCCTTTTCGATGTCGTACGGCTGCTGAATTACGCAGCCCCGATCCGCCCAAAAACGGTTAAGCGCCAAAATTAGTTCCTGGAAGTTCATTTGTTATACCCCTGATATAAAATCCTTACGCATCGGTCGTCTGTAATCCTTCGAGTAAACCGAGCGACCGCGGCATGTATCCAAAATGAAAAGCTATCGTTGCCGCCATTATCTCTTTCAGTTCCTGCCGGATCGGCGGGTTTGGTTTCAGCGTCAAAACGCGCCGCAAATCACCCTCGGAGAGCCGCCGGAGCATCTGGAGCGCCCCGGCCGATAAACCTATTGCGTCGGGAGAGTTCTTCCGGCACTCCGCGCAGACGGTACCTCCCGCCTTGGGACTTAAAGTCAGCGGTTCCGTCAACCTGATGGGGCGCCGGCATGAAACGCAACAAGCAAGTTCCGGGCCGAAACCCGTGAGGTACAGCAGCCGGATTTCGAAAGCGCGGGCTAGTATACCCGAACCCCGTTCGAGAATCCTTAGCGATTCCACCAGAAGATGGTAGAGATCCCTGTTGGGGGCCTCGTCAACCGTAAAGCCGTCCACTAATTCGGCAAAGTAGCTCGCGAGGCCGAATAAGTCCACGCTTGCCGCTATCTGCGGGAAGAATTCCAACAGTTCCGCCTGATCAACGCGGGCAAGGTCCCTGCCTCTTGTAAAAAAAAAGCGCGAACGGCAAAAAGGCTGTACCGCGCCTCGCTTTCGGCTTGAGGGCCGCGCGCTCCCGTAGCTCATCACCCGGAGTTTGCCGTATTCCAAGGAGAACAAGGTTAAAACACGGTCGGCCTCTTTGTGCTCTTTCGCTTTGAGCACCACCGCCTCGGCACGGAAGAATTTCATCTATTAGTATTCACCCAACCCGGGCAAGCCGGAACTAAAATACTTTACCACAGAGGCACAGAGTTTATAGAGAACAGAAATATCAAAAGTAGATAATCTATCGCCTACAAGTATCAGGCGTTTTATTCTCAGAAATCTAAGGCAGGTCTACATCTCGGCTAATCCGTCTCTATTCTGGA
Source organism: Bacillota bacterium (assembly GCA_020063185.1). Lineage (GTDB taxonomy): Bacteria > Bacillota > Desulfotomaculia > Desulfotomaculales > Ammonificaceae > SURF-55. The sequence goes on along the minus strand of JAGUUY010000119.1, from coordinate 2,677 downwards.
TTCTGGTTACGACTTCTGAATCCGAACCTGAAACCCGTACCAAAATAGTTACAAATGAACAATCATGTTTCCTTCTTTTCCCCTCCGTGTGCTCTGTGTCTCTGTGGTTAACTCTTCTTGCCACCGCGACCCGCGACTCGTGACTAAATTTCGTAATTCCGTATCCGCTCGATGCCCACGGCCTTCCCCGTGGCCGGATCAACAGTCAGCACACAGGCGTCGAACTGGTACGGGCCGGGGGCAACCTCAAAACGCTTCGGCAGCTGCGTTAGAAACCGCTGAATAATGGTTTCGGTTTTAACCCCGATCACCGAATACCGCGGCCCGGTCATCCCCACATCCGTAATGTAAGCCGTACCTTCAGGCAGAACGCATTCATCCGCGGTTTGCACATGGGTGTGTGTACCGAACACGGCCGTTACCCTCCCGTCCAGATACCATCCGAAGGCTATCTTCTCGGAAGTTGTCTCGGCGTGAAAATCAACGATGATTACCTTCGCTTGGGAGGCCAATTCCGCCAGGATTTCATCCACTTTCCGGAAGGGACAATCGACGTTCGGCATGAATACCCTGCCGGCGAGATTCACGACCGCAATGTTTATCTCATCCACGGGGAAGATACGGTAACCGCTGCCGGGTACCCCCGGCGGATAGTTCGCCGGACGGATCAACCGGGTCTCTTGCGAAATAAAGCCGTAACTCTCTTTTTTATCCCAGATGTGATTTCCCCCGGTGATCACGTCGATGCCGCAACTAAACAGCTCCACGGCCGTTTCCCGGGTGATACCGTTCCCCCCCGCGGCATTTTCACCGTTGGCAATAACAAAATCGATGCCGAATTCCTTCCGGATATCGGTCACGTTTTCTTTCACCGCCCGGCGGCCGGGCCGCCCGACGATATCACCAATCATCAGGATGCGCATGAGGAGCCCCGCTATCTACTTCGCGTATTCAACCGCTCTGGTCTCGCGGATAATAATTACCTTTACCTGCCCCGGATATTCCATCTCTCCTTCGATCTTTTTGGCAACGTCCCGGGCCAGGCGGACAATAGACAGGTCGTCCACTCGTTCGGGCTTGACCATGACCCTGATTTCTCGTCCGGCTTGTACCGCGTAAGCTTTTTCAACCCCCTGGAACGAGTTGGCTATCTCCTCCAGTTTCGTAAGCCGCTTGATGTAAGCCTCGAGCGTTTCCCTGCGGGCGCCGGGGCGCGCCGCCGAGATGGCGTCCGCCGCCTGCACCAGCACCGCTTCTACCGTTGTCGGCTCTTCGTCGCCGTGATGTGCGGCGATGGCGTGCAAAACTTCCGCGTCCTCACCGTATTTCCGTGCCAAATCGAGTCCGATGGCGACGTGCGGCCCCTCCATCTCCCTGTCGACAGCCTTACCGATATCGTGCAAAAGCCCGGCGCGTTTCGCCAGAACCGCACTAGCCCCAAGTTCGCTCGCCATAATGCCCGCCATGTACATTACCTCCATTGAGTGGCGCAAAACATTCTGGCCGTAACTTGTGCGATATTTCAGCCTGCCGAGCAGCTTGATGAGTTCTTCGTGCAGCCCCGGGACTCCCGCCTCAAACGCCGCCTGTTCGCCGGCTTCCCAGATCTGACGGTCAACGTCTTTCTGTGCTTTTTCCACCATTTCCTCGATTCTTGCCGGGTGGATGCGGCCGTCCAACACGAGCCTTTCCAAAGACAGGCGGGCCACTTCGCGGCGGACAGGATCAAAACTGGACAGTATCACGGCTTCCGGCGTATCATCGATGATCAAGTCCACCCCGGTGAGATTCTCAAAAGCCCGAATGTTCCTGCCCTCCCGGCCGATGATCCGGCCCTTCATTTCGTCGTTAGGCAGGGGAATGACGGAAACCGTGGTCTCACTGACCTGATCGACGGCACAGCGCTGGATGCCCAGCGCGACAATATCCTTTGCGCGGCGCTCCCCTTCCTCCTTGGCCTTCGCCTCTATATCCCTGATGATCTTGGCCGCGTCTTGCTGGATGTCTTTTTCAACTTCGGCCAGCAACAACTCGCGTGCCTCCTCGGGAGTAAGGCCTGAAACCCTTTCCAGTTCAACAAGCCTCGCGGCGTGGACTTTTTCCAGTTCAACTTTAATATTGTTGATTTCCGCCTCTTTGCAGCTTAACCCGTCTTCCCGCTTTTGAATGGCTTCTAATTTGGCGTCTATTGCTTCCGCTTTTTGACTGATTCGCTTTTCGGTCCGCTGGAGTTCCTGACGCCGTTCCCTGTTGTCACGCTCTGCTTCGTTTTTCAGCCTGAGCGTTTCCTCTTTTGCCTCTAAGAGCGCTTCTCGTTTCGCCGCCTCCGCCTCTTTCACAGCTTTTTCCATTACCTGGCGGGCCCTCTCTTCAGCGGCTGCAACCTTAAATTCGGCGATATATCTCCGGGTAAAATACCCGGCGATAACGCCGACCAGGCCCACACCCAAAGATATGATCCATATCGTGTCCAATGCTTCACCCCCAGTCTACATTTTCACCAAAATAAAAAGCCGAGACAACCCCGGCAGAAAAAGACGCTGTACACCACCGAAATCACCTAACTATCAAGAAGAGGCCGTAACGGATCCGGAACTTTTCGAAACCTGCGCTGCGCCCATACTTCTTTATCAAAAACGCCTGCGTGGCAGTACGCGTTCTATTTTCTCCCAAGTTT
>JAGUUY010000021.1 GCA_020063185.1 Bacillota bacterium | reverse complement strand
TATTATTCCTACCGCTTCACATGCCCCGGTGACGGTATTGTTATTGCCATCAATAACTAAGTTTTGATTTGTATGGACGGTACCGTCAATATCTGCATTATTTTTGTCAAGTAATAGTGATTGACTTGTGCTCCCTGAAAACACTGTGTAATCAAAACAGAGCGCTTCGGACGAAGTCGTAACCGCCGCCGTGGCGTTGCCGGATACCTGCCACTCGTTTACGCCGAACGCCGCCCCAAAGAACAACGGCACCGAAAGGGTCTTGTTGCAAGTGATTTCCTTACAATCATGAGAAATCGTGATGTCGCCGGGCTCCAGGTTAACGCCGTTCAGACCGGCTAATGCTATAGCGTCGCTTCTTGCCTGAGCGGTATCGGCGGGCAGGGCCTGGATTCCCGCAAGGACCGCTGCGTCGAGCGCATTCTGTAATTTCTGTTTTTGGATGTACCCGGATCCGACGTCGACAGTTAACCCTAAAAAGCCTAACATTACTACCATGGACAAGACCACAAGTACCACAACGACTCCCTTTTCGTCTGATGTTATCCTGTTGGCCGGGTTTGCTATCAATCTACCGACAAGTATTTTCATGTTCAACGGCTTATTCATGCGAACTCCCTCCTTCGATGTCGGGTGGCAAATATAGTCTCTATCATTTAATACACTATTTATCGGCAATATTATTTCTTAATCCATAAATTCTTTCGAATACTTTTACTTTAAGAAATCGCCCACACGGCTGCAATTGTTTTGTGAGACCGGTATACGCGCTTATGTCAGGACAACCTAAGGAAAGGACGGTGAAAAGAGCGAAGGTGACTATCAATGCTCGAAATTCTCTTCAGGACCGTGTTCATCTACTTTATTGTCCTCATAATGGTCAGGCTTATGGGAAAACGCGAGATCGGTCAGCTTTCCCCCTTCGACTTCGTCGTGGCAATCATTATCGCCGAGGTGGCCGCATTGCCGATGGAATCTCCCGAAATACCGCTTTTACAGGGGCTTTTCCCCCTTTTTATTCTCGTCGCTCTTGAAATAGCTTTTTCCTTTGTGGCGCTGCACAGCCGCCGGTTGAGGCAGGTCGTGTGCGGCGCGCCACAGATCGTTATTAATAAGGGGCAAATTTTACGGGACGAGATGCGCCGGTCGCGGTATAACCTTGACGACCTCATGAGTCAACTGCGTGAGAAAGGATACCCGGACCCGGGGGATGTGGCCTATGCGGTCCTGGAGAACTCCGGCCGCCTGAGCATTATCCCCTGGCCGGAAAAAGAGCCGGTAACCCGTGGGGATTTACAACTGGAAACGCAAAGGCCGGTCGGATTACCGCGCATCCTGGTAGCCGACGGTGAGATCCTCCACCGGAATCTTGCGGCGGCGGGGGTCGATGAAACATGGTTGAGAGAAGAGCTCAACCGCCGTGGGATGAGCCTAAAGGATACTTTTCTAGTCACTTATGACCGGGACGGGCGAGTTTTTGTGAGTTCCGCTGGAAGGAATTGCCCGGGTAACGGCGAAAACGTGAAAACAATCGGGGAATAGGGTAAACGTAAACGGGCTTAAACTCGCGCCCTTTTTTAGTTAACTCAGGTAACTGTTCAGGTACGGGTTTAAGGTCCGAATTTGGAAGTCAGTAGCCGGAATCCAGAATAAAGACGGGTTAACGAGAGATATGACCCTGCTTTTAGAACCTTTGACACCAAGATCTACGCAAGATGGCAAGAAAAATTAACCAACAGAGACACAAAAAATGAAGTCCTTAGTCGAAAGTCCCCAGTCCTTGTTTCCAGACTCAGGACTTAGGACTCAGGACTTCGAACTTGATAATCTGCCTCTGTGGTGAAATATTTCGGTTTCGGTTTAAGCGGGTTGGGGTGGGATGACGACGTGAACCTCGGGCGGCGCGAACAGTTGGTACTTGTGCTTTTGGCCCTCGCTGTGGTGTTCGGGATGGGAGCGAAATACGCGCTTCACCGGCAGATGCCGCTCAGCCAGCCCGTAGTGGAGAGGCGGGAAACGCCGTTGGAGGTCAGTGTCCATGTGGCCGGCGCGGTTTACCAACCGGGCGTATACCGTTTGCGGGCGGGCAGCCGCGTTCTCGATGCCGTGCAGGAAGCCGGCGGACCGTTGCCGGATGCTAACGTCGATGTTTTAAACCTGGCGCAGATACTGGAGGATGGGCAAAAGGTCCTGGTGCCGGTAAAAGTACCGGCGGGGGAAACGCCGACAGCCCCCTTCGTGTCCCCCGCCTTTGGTACGGCTGCCGGGGGCAATGCCGTATCCGGGACGCTCATAAACATCAACACCGCCGACGCCCGGGCGCTGGAGTCGCTGCCAGGAATCGGGCCCGCATTGGCCCAGAGGATCGTTGAATATCGCACCGCCAATGGCCCATTCACCTCGCCGGACGACCTCGTAAACGTGCCCGGAATCGGGGATAAGAAACTTGTCCAGTTGCGGGATTACGTCTGTGTCCAGTAGCTAATCAACATGTCTTCCGGGTGATGGGATGGGAAGGGTTCAGGAACCAAAGGAAAGCCCTCGTGAGAAGGGAAGCTGCTTGTCCGCTCCCCCCATAGTTTTCATAACGCTTCTTTATGCTTTCGGTTGCCTCCTGGCGCCGTATTTCCCGGTGTCCGGGGGTACTGCATTTCTGGCCGCGATTTTCACGATGATCATCGCTGCGGCGGGCTACCTATACTCCTACGAGCGCAACCACCGGGTGATATTTATTCTTTTCTTTTTCCTTGGTATAGTGGCGGGACGGCTGGCGCTGGCCGAAACGGCGACCCCCATCGCGGATTGGTCGGGGCACTACACGGAGGTCAGCGGGACGGTAATCACCGAACCGGATGTCCGCGCCAAAGAGGTGCGCTACGTACTGCGCCTGGACGAAGCGCGGGTCGGGGAAAACGCCTACAAGGGCGGAAAGGCGATACTGGTGGTCCGGGACGCGAAGACGGTATTTTGCTACGGGGACTCGCTGAAGGCGAAAGGCCTTTTACGGTCCCCGGAACCGCCGGGAAACCCGGGGGACTTCGATTATGCGGCTTACCTGGCCAGGCGCGGCATCGGCGCGCTTATCTACGCTCGTGGCGAGGACGTCCGGCGGACCGGCGGCGGGGCCCCGAACCCGCTTGCGAAACCGGCACTGGAATTAAAAAGCAAATTATTCGCGACCATAGACGCGGTTTTCACTCCCGAGCACAGCACCCTATTAAAAGGGATTGCTTTCGGCGCCCGGACTGCGATTAATCCCGCGGTGAACGAGGCTTTCGTGGAGACGGGAGTGGTCCACATTCTCAGCGTCAGCGGTCTGCATATCGGGTTGATTGTGGGCTTCGTTCTTGGTCTGACTCGACTTTTGCGGCTGCGGTCCGGCGCGATGCTGCTGACCATAATTGCTGCCTTGCTCCTGTACGACTTTATGGTCGGGTTCCGCCCCTCCGTCATACGCGCCACGGTCATGGCGCTGTTGTTGCTGTGGGCACGGCACCTGGGACGCGACCGTGACTGGCCGTCCGCCCTTGCCGCGGCGGCCATGGTTATTTTGCTCGCCAACCCGCTGGCGATAGGCGAGCCCGGTTTCCAGCTTTCTTTCGCCGCCACCTGGGGGATCCTGTTCCTGGGCCCGGTAATGGTCGATTTTTTCGGTCGCCTGGGAGACCGACTACGAGTACGGG
>JAGUUY010000107.1 GCA_020063185.1 Bacillota bacterium | reverse complement strand
GGTTACAATCGAAACACAAATCATCCGTTAAAGTCAGCGTCTTGTTATTATCGGCCATAATTCTCTCCTTTGTGCATTTAAGGACTAATTAATTATAAAGGATTAATCCACCCAAACGCAACAAAAAAGGAGGATGCCTGATATTTCCGGTATGCGCGAAAAAAGAAACACGGCGGCGGGAGGAGCACCCCTCTGGAGGCGGCATCGGGACGGCCCGGAAAGTGCGGAGGAGGGTACTTTTGGCCGGTTCCTATAAAGTAAAGGTATGTTATTATATCGCAAGGAGTAGTTGTTATGCGTTATAACGCCTTTATCAGGGAGAAGAAGTGGGCGCTGGCCGGGATAGTCATTGGAATTACCATGCTGGCGGCCGGCGCTGCGCGGGGTGAAACAACATTGGTGCTACACAAGGCGGTAAGAATCTGCCTGCAGTGTATCGGCGTCGGTTAGTGAAAGACCGACCGTGTAAGGCAAATTTTCCGCGCCGCGCGGTGCAACTTGCCTCTCTGGTAATAGCCAACGGGTACCTGCCGGGTTTTTTGGGGAAGACCTTGTACAGCGGTGAGGCAAAAAGACTGTGCGTGCCGTTCCTGAACTGCTATTCCTGCCCGGGGGCCTATATGTCTTGTCCTCTCGGTTCGCTCCAAGGTCTCCTTGCCGCGTCGCGCACCGTATCCTTGTACGTCGTGGGGTTTTTAATCCTGGTAGGAGCCACCGTGGGGCGGCTCTTCTGCGGCTGGCTGTGTCCCTTCGGTCTGTTACAGGAAACGCTCGCAACACCCCGGTCAAGGCGTGTGCGGCTGCCTGGCTGGCTCACGTCCTTGAAATACGTTATCCTGTTACTTACGCTGTTACTTCCGGTTTTGTGGCTGGGCCGGGCGGGCATCGGCGAACCGTACTTCTGCAAGCTCCTCTGCCCTGCGGGCGCGCTGGAAGGCGGTCTGATCCTTGTATTGGGAAGGCCGGAATTGCGCGCGCTGGCGGGGTGGCTTTTTCTATGGAAAATTGCGGTGCTGGCGGCGTTTTTGGCGCTCATGCCCTTTGTTTTCCGCGTCTTCTGCCGTACCGCTTGCCCCCTGGGCGCTTTTTACGGCCTGTTCAACCCTATAAGTCTTTGGCGGCTGGAACGCGATCCGGCTAAATGTACCGGCTGCGGCACGTGCCGGGAGGTCTGTCCCGTTGGTGTCATCGCGGATAAAAATCCTAACCACCCGGAGTGCATCCGCTGTTTAGAGTGTTCGAAAGCATGCCCCGCGGGAGCGCTGAGGTTTGGGGTCGGCACGGCGTTGCCGCAAAGGACGGTGTTCAGGGAGCAGTAGTTCAAAATACAGAAGGTAGAAGGTAGAAGTCCGAGTCCCGAGTCACGAGTTAAAAGATAGCGATGATAGCGGTCAGCTTTCAACCGTCAGCTTTAGTAACGTCCAACGTCGAACTCAAAGCTATCAGCTTTTAGCTATCAGCTATCAGGTTAAGGCAGTCCGACGATTTTTAACGCTGACGGCTGACGGCTGACGGCTGACGGCTATTAACCCTGAACTTCGAACTATGAACCGTGAACTGTGAACTTCGAACCTCGAACTGACCCTTAATTCACGCAGCATTATTTAACTTAGAACTTAGAACTGTTAACGTCGCACGTCGCACCTTGAAAATGCCTACCTGCCGTTGTCCCCAGGCTGCGCTGTGCTCCAGTCCGACGAGACATCGGCTCGGTTCGGAGTGAACTACGGCTGAACTCGTGAGCGCCTGAATTCAAGCAATTCAGCGCAAAGTAGGTCGGCAGGCGCTTAGTATAATACGAGTTTGTGGGAGTTCCGTTAGCAGCGCAACTCGCACAGCCTGTTCACTAACCTCACTTTCGCCGTGTCTCGTTTTACGGACTTTCGCAGACCTCGCCTTAGAGACAAACGGCAGCGGCATGACGCAAAACGCTGAACGCCGCACGTCGCACGTTGAACGTGAAGGGAGATTGGTCGATGAAAAGAGTTATCACGGTGTTGCTGATAGTATTGTTCGTTATAAGCGGGTGTGATTTCGGGCGAAAGGCCGACCGGCAGACGCAGGACGCTATGCCGCCGGATGTGCAGACGCCGACCGTCGAGACGCCCGCAGTCAAAACGCCGGACGCAAAGGCGTTGGGCCTTAAAGATCCAGGTGTCAAAGCGCCGGGCTTTACCCTGCCGTCACTTTATACCGGCGAGATGATTAGTTTGGCTGATTTGCGCGGCCACCCCGTTCTCCTGATGTTTTTCAGCCCGGGCTGACCCCCCTGCGTGGAAGAAGTGCTGCAGGTGCAGCCGCAACTCCACCGTTGGGAAGACAAAGGTGTCAAAGCTTTTATCGTCTGCATTGAACGGGACGCGGTTATCCGGTTCATGGAACGGCACGGCATGCGTGTACCGGCGTTATTAGACGAGCGCGGAAGGGTGCACAACGCTTATGGGGTCGACGCCATTCCGCATTCAATATGGATCGACAGGCAGGGCAACATCAGGAAAAGCACAGTGGGCTGGCGGCAACAACACCTGGCTGAGTTTAATGAAGTTGCCGACTTCCTTTCGCAGTGACCTTAAGACGGTTTAAGTATCACAGCTATTGAATTTGTTCTTCACGCAGAATAGAACTTCAAACTTCAAACCTCGAACTTCGAACCTGGAACTGTTTTAACGTTGCACGTTGTACGTTGTACGTTAAGGAGGCCTGCCCTTGCAAAAGCCAGTGAGCCTGAAATTTGAGGTGCTTACGGTGAAGGGTAACTGCCCGGTTTACCGCGAACGGGACAGTTTTGTGATTGCGGATGGATTCAAGCTTTGCGCTGAGGCGCCCGTTTGTATGCATTCACTTGCCGCCATCCTTCCTTTTTATACGGCGCTGAGCCGAGGGATTTCCCCGGTGGAACTGGGACTGGCGCGCGAAGGCGAGGCCGCCTATCTCCAGTGTCCCGATCCCTGCCGGCTGACCGGCGGCGGAACGGTAGTGTTTTGCATAACCTTACAGGGTAAAGAAAGTTAAATTTCAGCTGGGGTTAGACGCATGGTTATTAGAGAAGTAAACGCCGCCGATATTGCGGGAATCGCAAAAGTTCAGGTGGACACGTGGCGTTCTGCATATTCGGGTATTGTGGCGCAAAAATATTTAAACGGCATGTCGTACAAGCAAACGGAAGATCTTATGGCCGGGCTTTTTGCGGAGGGCGACAAATTCTGCTATCTCGCCGAAGACGCCTCGGGAAAGGTTATCGGCTTTGTTGCCGGCGGGAAGGAGAGAACCGATAATCCTACCTACAAAGGAGAGTTGTACGCTGTTTACGTACTTGACCAGTATCAAAGAAGTGGGACCGGGCGTCTTCTCTTCCTGACGGCGGCACGGAGGCTGCGAATTATGGGATTTAACTCTATGCTGGTTTGGGTGCTTGCCGCCAGCCCTTACCGGAGATTTTACGCAAAACTTGGCGGGAAAGAGTTAACGGTATCTACCGTCGATATCGGTGAAGAGAAACACGAGGTGGTATCCTACGGCTGGGATGATATAAGTTCGTTTGTTAGAGATGCCTAATCTTTTTGCAAAAGTAGATTCTGACCAGAACGCGGCACAGGTTTTGTAGAGGGGAAACAGCTGCGAAACTCAGGCGCTCGTATCCTCATAAACGAGGGCGGAACGCTGCTTTAAAAACGGTGACCATATCTGGATTATCGGCGTGGACGGCCCCTACCTCGGCCGGGACCGCCTGAAGGCGGCGCTTGACGGGGTCTGCGGACCGGAGCTGAAAATACTTCTGGCTCACGCGCCGACCATTTTCCCCAAAGCGGAAAAGAGACATTGACCTTATAGCATCGGGGTCCGGTGAATTGAAACATTGTTTTCCCCGATATATAATCAATCAGGTATCCGGGAAGAGGCCTCCTTTACTAAAATAGTCTACAAAGGAATTAAACATGTACTGGATCGCCGAGTTTTACCGTTCCAGTCCCGGTAAAAAATATTTTATGGCCGTTTCCGGCATCGTACTTTCTATCTACGTTTTCATCCATACCATGGGGAATTTAATGGTCTATTTAGGCCCGGGAACGATAAACGCGTATGCCGGGGCGGTGCATTTGGTCCCGGGACTCGTCCCCGCGGTTGAATTTGTGATTGCGGTGGCCGCGGGGCTTCATGTAATCACGGCCGTGCAATTGGCTCTCACCAACCGGGGAGCCCGGCCGGTAAGTTACGCCTTCCATCGTTATCAGGAGGCGGGCTTGGCCGGTCGGACCATAATCTGGAGCGGCGCGGGCATCGCGGCGTTTGCGGCCTACCACCTGTTGCACCTTTCTTTCGGCCGCGTCCACCCGGACTTCGTGCCGGGCGATGTTTACCACAACGTGTTGACCGCTTTTAATGTCTTCCCGGTGGCCATTTTGTACATTACCGCGGTGGTGCTGCTCGGGCTGCACCTGTATCACGGTCTGTGGAGCATGTTCCAAACGCTTGGTTGGAGCCACCCGCTCTATGATTCCTGGCGGCGCGCTTTTGGGACTGGGGCTGCGGTGCTGATAACAGCGGCCAACGTGTCGATTCCGGTAGCGGTACTGCTGCGCCTTATTTGACATTAACTTCGAACTGTGAACTGTGAATTCAAAGCTATCAGCTTTTAGCTATCAGCTATCAGGTTAAGGCAGTCCGACGATTTTTAACGCTGACGGCTGACGGCTATTAACCCTGAACTTCGAACTGTGAACTGTGAACTTCGAACTGACCCTTAAGCCATGCAGTATTAGCTTAAACGTCGAACGTCG
>JAGUUY010000139.1 GCA_020063185.1 Bacillota bacterium | reverse complement strand
CTCGCCGTCGGCCGGGACGCCGTTGTGCGTGCCGACGCACGGGCCGCACCCGGGCGTGACCACCGCCGCCCCCGCTTCGGCCAGAGCGGCCAGGACACCTTCGCGTATCGCCTCAAGGAAAATGCGCCGGGAAGCCGGGGCCACGATAAGGCGCACCCGGGGGTGGACGTTCTTGCCTTTCAGCACCGCCGCAGCCTCCCGCAGGTCTTCCATCCGGCCGTTGGTGCAGGTGCCGATGAACGCCTGATCGATCTTTGTTCCGGCAACGGCGCTGAGCGGGGCAACGTTGTCCACCCGGTGGGGTCTCGCGACCTGGGGCTCGAGACCGGAGACGTCGAACTCCCGCACCGCTTCGTAAACCGCGCCGGAATCGGCGGCGACCGGGGTGAAACCGCGTGCGCCGTGCGCTTCCAGCCAGGTAAAAGTCTTGTCGTCCGCCTCCATCAGGCCGGCCTTGGCGCCCATCTCCACCGCCATGTTGGCCACGGTGAACCGGCTTTCCATGGAAAGCGCCGCCACGGCTTCGCCTGTGAACTCCACGGCCTTGTAGGTAGCCCCGTCCGCGGTCAGCGCGCCGATAAGATGCAGGACGAGGTCCTTGGCGTAAACACCGGGCGGAAGGACGCCGCGACAGACGATTTTAATCGTCTCCGGGACCTTGAACCACATACGCCCCGAAATAAGCGCCGCCGCCAGGTCGGTCGAGCCCACGCCGGTAGCGAAGGCGTTAAGCGCCCCGTAAGTGCAAGTGTGGGAGTCGGCCCCCACCACCACGCAACCCGGACCGACCCGACCGCTTTCCACCATTACCTGGTGGCAGACACCGCCGCCGATGTCGTAAAGCCGGGCGCCTTTTCCCCGGGCGAAATCGCGCATAATTTTGTGGAGGTTGGAGACGCCTTCCGTCGGACTGGGCGCGCTGTGGTCGATCACCAGGCTCACCCGGTCCGGGTCGAAAAGCTCTTGCCCGCCGATGCGTTCGAATGCCTGAATAGCCAGAGGGGCAGTGCCGTCCTGGGCCATTACGGCGTCCACTTTCGCCACGACGATTTCTCCCGCTCCCACCTGTTTACCGCACGCGCGGGAGAGAATTTTCTCAATGATCGTTTGCCCCAAAGCCTATACCCTCTTTCCGAAGAAGTCCTCGTAGATACTAACCAGTTCCTTGTCAAAGAGGACGCGCTTATAGTCCACCGCCGCGCGCCGGATTTCCGGGAGCAGTTCCTCCGCCTGGTGCTTGGTAAGGGCAATCCCGTACTCCGCAAACTTGGCCCTGAGCGCCGCCGAGCCGGAGTGCTTGCCGATCATTATCTGCCGGGTCAACCCGACCTCTTCCGGCCGAAACGCCTCGTAAGTCTTGGGGTTCTTGAGCGCGCCGTCGGCGTGGATGCCGGACTCGTGGGCGAACATGTTCGACCCGACGATGGCCTTCCACGAAGGGAGTTCCCTGTGCGCCGCACGCGACACGTACTCCGCAACCTCCCGGAACATCTCGGTTTTGAAAGCGAGGTCCACACCATACAGGTGCTTGAGCGCCATCACCACTTCTTCAAGCGCGGAGTTGCCGGCACGCTCGCCCAGCCCGCAGACCGTTACGCCGATCCAGTCGGCGCCCGCCGCCACCCCCGCCAGGGCGTTGGCGGTAGCCATGCCGAAGTCGTTGTGCGTGTGCATTTCCACCGGAATACCGACTTCTTCGATAATTTTTTTAATGTTGTCATAGGTGGTGAAGGGGTCGAGCACACCGACCGTATCGCAGTAGCGAAGCCTGTCGGCACCCGATTCTTTGGCCGCCTTCGCAAATGTGAGCAGAAACTCCATCTCCGACCGGGAAGCGTCCTCGGCGTTTGCGGAAATGTATAACCCCTGCTTTTTAGCGAAAGCCACCGCGTCCGTCATTTTCTCCAGCACCCACTCCCGGGACGTCTGCAGTTTGTACTTAATGTGAATATCGGAAGTGGAAATCGAAATCGCCACCGCATCGACGCCGCAGGCCATGGAAGCCTCGATATCCCTGATCACCGGCCGGTTCCAGCCCATGATACTGGCCTTAAGCCCGATCTCACAAATTTCTTTAATGGACTGCGCCTCGTCCCCGCCCATCACCGGAATGCCGGCTTCAATCTGGTCTACGCCCAGTTCATCCAGAAACTTGGCGATCCGGATTTTCTCCCGGTTGGCGAAAACCACCCCGGCGGTCTGTTCGCCGTCACGGAGCGTGGTGTCTACAATCTTGATATCTCTCCCCTCAAACAAAACAAACACCTCTTTCTTTTTCTTAAAAAGTCATATCTTTATGGTCAGTATGGCTTATCCTGACTGGTTAAGATCGTCAGAATACAGAATTCAGTGGTCAGAATTCAGAATTCAGAATTACCTTTTCTGACTGTTTAAAAAGTCAGAATATAGAATATTTTAAATTAAAAACTCTTTTTCCCCCTGCCACTTGCTCGTTGTCTTCTGCCTCTGCCTGTCTTCTGTATTCTACCTTCTGTATTCTATATTCTACATTCCATATTCTTCTACTTCCCCAGCGCTTCTTTCAAAAGGCTGTTGACCAGCGCGGGGTTGGCTTTGCCCCGCGTCGCCTTCATGACCTGCCCGACAAGAAAACCCAGGGCCTTCTCTTTGCCCTGCCTGAATTCTTCGGCCACCCTCGGGTTGCCGGCGATGACCTCCCCGACAACGGCCCTGATGGCGTCTTCGTCGGTGATCTGGACCAGGCCCTTTTCTTTTACGATGGCCTCCGGGTCCTTGCCGGTAGCGAACATATCTTCGAAGACCGTCTTGGCGATTTTGCCGCTGATGGTCCCGTCATCCATAAGTTTCAGAAGGGCCGCCAGTTGCTCCGGCCTGACCGGTGAGGCGGAAATTTCCGTCCCGGTGGCGTTCAACAGCCGCGCCAGTTCTCCCATGACCCAGTTACTGACCACTTTGGGTTGCGGGTAAAGCTGTACGCACGCCTCAAAATAGTCCCCGGTCTCGCGGGAGGCGGTAAGCACAGTCGCGTCGTAAAGGGGAAGGCCGTAGTCTTTCATGTAACGCTCCCGCCGCGCGTCGGGCAGTTCCGGCAGGCCCCGGAGGATCTCCTCGACCCACTCCCGGGTAATCACGAGCGGCGGAAGGTCCGGCTCCGGGAAGTACCGGTAGTCGTGCGCCTCCTCCTTGCTCCTGAGCGAAATAGTGACCCCCTTGACCTCGTCCCAGGTGCGCGTCTCCTGAACGACCCGCCCGCCTTCCTCCAGCACCTCTATCTGGCGCTCAACCTCGTAAGCCAGGGCGCGGTGCAGGGAGCGGAAAGAATTGACGTTCTTGATTTCCGTCCTGGTACCGTATGCGGCGGTGCCCAGCGGGCGGACCGAAACATTGGCGTCCACCCGGAGCGAACCTTCTTCCATTTTGCAGTCCGAAATTCCGGTGTACTGAATGATGCTGCGGAGCTTTTCCGCGTAGCTCCTGGCCTCGTCCGGTGAGCGCATGTCCGGCTCGGAGACGATCTCAAGCAGGGGCACGCCGGTACGGTTATAGTCCACCAGCGAATAGGCGGTCGTGGTCACCGTCCCCTGGTGCACCAGCTTGCCGGCGTCCTCCTCCATGTGGATCCGGGTGATACCGACCCGCTTGGGACCGTTTTCGGTATCGATAAACACGTGTCCCTCGCGTGCCAGAGGCAGGTCGTACTGAGATATCTGGTAGTTCTTCGGCAGGTCGGGGTAATAGTAATTCTTACGGTCGAACTTGCAGAACCG
>JAGUUY010000191.1 GCA_020063185.1 Bacillota bacterium | reverse complement strand
TACGGCGGCGTGGGACTGGGCAAAACGCACCTGATGCACGCCATCGGGCAGCACATCCTCGCCAAGGAACCAGACCTGAAAATCGCTTACGTGACCACGGAAAAGTTCACTAACGAACTGATTGACGCGCTCAGAATGAATGAAACGCTTAAGTTCAGGGAAAAATATAGAAATGTGGATGTTTTATTGATCGACGACATACAGTTCCTGGCGGGTAAAGAACGCACACAGGAAGAGTTTTTTCACACCTTCAACACCCTCTATGAAGCCGCCCGGCAGTTGGTAATCTCCAGTGACCGCCCGCCCAAAGAAATTCCCACGCTCGAGGAGCGCTTGCGCTCCCGTTTTGAATGGGGTTTAATTTCCGATATCCAGCCTCCGGATCTTGAGACAAGAGTCGCGATCCTGCGTAAAAAGGCACAGAGCGGACATATTGAAGTTCCGGATGAAACACTTATTCACATAGCGGACAAGATCCAGTCAAATATCCGTGAACTGGAAGGTGCTTTTATCCGTGTCGTCGCTTTTGCCGCGCTGACCAACAACCCAGTTACGCCGGAAACCGCTTCCACTGTTTTGAAGGATGCCTTCAACCTTTCCCGGCCGCGCGTGGTGACCGTAAATCTGATTCAAGAGACCGTGGCGACTTACTTTAATTTAAAGAATGAAGACCTTAAGACTAAAAAGCGTACCCGTCAGGTTGCTTATCCGAGACAGATAGCCATGTACCTTACGCGCGAGTTGACGGACATGTCCTTGCCCAAAATAGGTGAATGTTTTGGCGGCAGAGATCATACTACCGTCTTGCATGCCTGTGAAAAAATAACCGTCGAGTTACAAGGAGACCTTTCATTACAGGGGATCATTTCGGAGTTAACGAACCAGATTATGAAGCATTGTTAACAGCGTAATCACAGGGATGCCTTTTATCCATCCCATATCTTGCCGTGATATCAACATAACCACAGCACCTATTACGTATATGACTAATTTTTAAATAATATTCCTACTTTAATTTGACGGAGGTGGCAGGGTGCATTTTACTATTGATAGGGATAATATGCTTAGCGCACTTGGTACGGTACTGCGCATCGTTCCGTCCCGAAGCCCTTTAACCATCACCACGGGTCTGTTTATTAAAGCCGGCGGCGGCTTCATGGAGATGGTGGGCACAGATCTAGAGGTCACCGTACGCTGCCGTATGCCGGTTCTGGATATCGGTAGGGAAGGGGAAGTAGTCATACCGGCGCGCCAGTTATTCGAAATCATGCGGCGGATGGCGGAAGGCAAGATAGAAATTGACAGCGATAAAAACGATATAACGGTGGTATATCCCGGAGGCGAGGCGAGAATTGCCGGTTTTCCGCCGGAGGAGTTTCCTCTGGCGATGCCTTCGGTGGACACAGGGATAAGCATGACTATACAGGAAGGGCTAAAAGAAGCGCTGCGAAGTGTGATTTACGCCGCGGGAAGGGATGAGCTGAGACCTGTATTCACCGGGGTGCAGTTCGAGGTCTCGGAGGGAATACTGACCCTGGCCGCCACGGATGCACACCGCCTGGCTGTTTATGAGCTTAAGACGGACACCACAGAACCTTGTTCAATTGTTATCCCGGCTAAAGCCCTGCGCGAAGTAGAAAGAGCGTTGGGACAGGAAGAAGAAAGAGTGCTGGTGAATATTCAACATAATCAGGCGTCATTTGTTATAGGAACCGTGGAGATCTATACAAGGCTGATCGAGGGGCGCTTCCCGGACTGGAGAGCAGCCATACCGCAGGGCAAAGCACGAACGATGATCCAGGGAGAAACCGCAGGTCTGGTTAGGGCGGTGGAAAGAGCGCAGGTACTGGCGTCCGGCGAGGTCTCTACCGTAATCATCAGGGTGCAGGAGGCAAACCTTACCGTTTATTCACAGTCCGAGCTTGGAGGGCTCAAGGAAAACGTACCCCTGTTTTTTGAAGGGGAGCCGGTGGAAATCGCCTTTAATTCCACATACCTGCTGGAAGCTTTAAAGGCGGCCGGCAACGAAAAAGTCGATATAGAACTTAACGGAAATATGGGACCGGCGGTAATCCGGACGCCTAACGCCAAGGGCTATCTTGCGCTGGTGCTTCCTTTACGAATCATTTAAGCAGAACGGCGGCTGGCGCGTGCTACTTAAGCACATAGAACTAGAGGATTTCAGAAATTACGAGCGGGCGGCATGCAGCCCCGATTCCGCAAAGAATTTTATAACCGGCGAAAACGCAGCCGGTAAAACTAATTTTCTTGAAGCGGTGTATTTCTCTTTGTGTGGGGGCTCGTTTCGTACCTTCAGGGAAAACGAGGCCATACGATCCGGCGCCGGCAGTGCTGTCATCCGGGCGCGAGTATCAACGGACATCCTTACGGTAGACACGGCAGTAGAAGTTCGAAACGACGGCAAGACCCTGTTGCTAAACCGGAAAGAGGGCCAAAAGCGGGATTTTCCGGGCCGTAGGCGGATATTGCTTTTCCGTCCGGAAGACCTTGAAGTGCTGACGGGCCCCCCGGCCGGCAGAAGGCGTTTCATCGACCGGATTTTTTTCGGCCTCCTTCCCGCTTACGAAGAGGCGCACCGGCAGTTTTACCGGGCCTTGCACCAGCGTAATACCCTTTTGCGTCTACCGAAAGGATTGGTTCCGGATACTAGCGAGCTTAAAACCTGGACGGAAACCTGTGTCTCCGCCGGTACAAGGCTTTGCATACTCAGGTTCAAAGGGTTGGCTTTATTGGCGCCGGCGGCGGCGGCGATTTACCGGGAGCTGACCGGGACTAAAATTTTCTTGCGCTACGTCAGTTCAATCGGTGGTGGCGAAAGCGAAGCCGAGGTAAGGGAGTCATTTTACGGGAAACTGCACGAGTTGCTGGCGCAAGAATTACGGTACGGGAAGACGATGGCCGGGCCGCACCGCGACGACTTCTTTTTTTTAATTAAGGATAAAGATTTACGCAGTAAAGGGTCAAGAGGAGAACAGCGGACGGCCGTGCTCGCCATGAAACTTGCGGAAGCGGAACTGCTTGAAAAAAATGCGGATGACCGGATAATATACTTGCTCGACGACGTTTTTTCCGAACTCGATCGGCAGAGGCGCCAGGCGCTGTTGGAAAAAGTAACCGGACGCCAGGTATTTATAACCGCGGTGGAACAAACCGTTTACGGTGAAGGCGCCGAGTACCGGATCGAAAACGGGAAGATAAACCGCGAGGGCGCGTGGCCTGCATAACACAAGCCGCGGCCGGTGGGAGCCCGTGCTCGGGTAAAGCGAACGGAATCGCTCCGGGGGATACAAAAAAGTAAAAAATATCGACCCGTAAGCGTGTTGCTTAGTTGCATTAGGGTGACAGAAGTTGAACGAAACCTGAAGGCCGATCAAATAAGGTCGACTTGGAACCTCGCACGGACGGTAAAAGTCAGTCCTTTTAGCCTAACTTCGAACTATTTTCAGAGAGGGGGTTTTTCATTGCTCTTGCATATCGGCAACGAGGTAGCGCTTCCAAAGAAAGAGGTTGTGGCGATATTCGCTTTTAGCGCGCAGTTAGCCGCTCCCACAAGGTCTTTTCTTAAAATGATGCGCGAGGAGGGCCGGCTGGTTGAACTCTCCGAAAAGGGGAAAGAGCGCGCCGTCGTCATATCTTCCGACAGAGTCTTCGTCACGTCCATATCCTGCCACACACTTAAACGCCGGGCGGAAAGCGTATTTCCGGCGGATTAAAACGTTCGGAAACACTGTTTAGAGACCGCAAAGCACCTTATTGTGGTATAATAACAGTATAAAGAAGCGGTAATTGAAATGGGAATAAGAAACGGCGGGAGAGGAGAACAAGTTATTGCCGGAAGGAAAAGATTTTCTGGCGTATGATGCAGCCCAAATACAGGTACTGGAGGGGTTGGAAGCCGTAAGGCTGCGGCCCGGGATGTACATCGGGAGTACCGGTGCGCGAGGGCTGCACCATCTGGTTTACGAAGTCGTAGACAACAGTATCGACGAGGCCCTTGCGGGGTATTGCAGCAACATCCGTGTAACGATTACCGAAGAGGACTTCATTGTGGTGGAGGACGACGGCCGCGGCATTCCCGTGGATACCCATCCACAAGTCGGACGGCCGGCGGTGGAGGTCGTCCTTACCATGCTTCACGCCGGCGGCAAATTCGGCGGCGCGGGGTACAAAGTTTCCGGCGGGCTGCACGGCGTGGGTGTGTCCGTAGTAAATGCTCTGTCCGAATGGCTGGAGGTGGAGGTCCGCCGCGAAGGGAAAATATGGACCCAGCGCTTTGCGCGGGGCCTGCCGGTTACCGAACTGACCGAGACCGGGACCACAGACATTACAGGGACAACGGTGCGCTTTAAACCGGACCCCGACGTTTTCGAGGAGACCGGTTTCAATCAGGAAACCCTCGCGCAACGGTTACGAGAACTGGCTTTCTTGACGCCGGAGGTGAGAATAACCCTGTCCGACCGGAGAACGGGCGCCGAACAGGTGTTCTTTCACAAAGGCGGTATACGGGATTTCGTCGTTTACCTGAATAAAAACCGCGAGGTCATCAACCAGGCTCCCATCTTCGTAACGCAGCAGCAGGGAGGGGTCTGGGTCGAAGCCGCCCTGCAGTACCACGACGGGTATCTGGAAAATATATTCTCCTACGCGAATACTATCCGTACCGTCGACGGCGGCACGCACGAGGCCGGGTTCAAAGCCGCGCTGACACGGGTGGTGAATGAGTACGCGCGCAAACACGGACTGTTAAAGAACGGACAGGCCCTGACCGGCGAAGATATCCGGGAAGGGTTGACCGCGGTCATCAGCGTCAAGGTGCCGGAGCCGCAGTTCGAAGGGCAGACGAAGACGAAACTGGGCAATACCGAGGTGCGCGGCATTACGGACACGGTAGTTTCGGAACACATGGCCACGTTTTTTGAGGAAAACCCCGTTCTCGGCCGGCGTATCATCGAGAAGACGATTTCCGCCGCCCGCGCTCGGGACGCCGCGCGCAAGGCCCGTGAACTGACGCGGCGCAAAAACCTCCTGGAAAGCGCCGCCCTTCCGGGGAAGCTGGCGGATTGTTCGGAGCGGGACCCGGCGGCCACCGAGCTTTACATTGTGGAAGGGGACTCTGCCGGCGGATCCGCAAAACAAGGGAGGGACCGGCGGTTCCAAGCGATTTTGCCGTTACGCGGTAAAATCATCAACGTGGAAAAAGCACGGTTCGATAAAATTTTGGCCAACGCCGAAATCAGGGCGTTGATCACCGCCCTGGGCACCGGCATCGGCGACGATTTCGACCTGGCCAAGGCGCGTTATCACCGGCTGGTGATCATGACCGACGCCGACGTTGACGGCGCCCACATCCGGACGCTTTTGCTCACTTTCTTTTACCGGTACATGCGGCCGCTGATCGAGGCGGGGTACGTTTATATTGCGCAGCCGCCCCTTTACCGGGTTAAAAAGGGCAAAGAGACGACTTACGTATATAATGACGCCGAACTGGCGCGACTTTTTGAGCGGATCGGCCGTCAGGCGGTCGGCATGCAGCGCTACAAGGGACTTGGCGAAATGAACCCCGAGCAACTCTGGAGCACGACAATGAACCCCGAGAACAGGGTGATACTCCAGGTAACACTGGCGGATGCCGTGGCCGCCGACGCGCTTTTCACCACGCTGATGGGCGATAACGTCGATCCCCGGCGGGAGTTTATCCAGCAGTACGCCCGCCAGGTCCGCAACCTGGATATTTAAGGGAGGCCCGGCCTGGTCCGGTAAGACAGAACGGGACGCGAAAAGTTCGGCAGGAGTTCTCCACGGCGGATTCCTGCCTTGAAATTGTTATTTATGGTTTTTAAGCGGCAGGCTTTTTTATAACGAGAGGAGCGTATATCCTTGTTGGGCAAAGTTGTGCCGATAGATATCGGCGAAGAAATGCGGCAGTCTTATCTCGATTACGCGATGAGCGTAATCGTGGGCAGGGCGCTGCCGGACGTCCGCGACGGGCTGAAGCCGGTCCACCGGCGGATTCTGTACGCCATGCACGATATCGGCATGTCGCCCGATAAACCGCACCGTAAATCGGCGTATATTGTGGGCGAGGTGCTCGCGCGCTACCACCCCCACGGGGACACCGCGGTTTACGACGCTATTGTGCGTCTGGCCCAGGACTTTGCCTCCAGGTATCCCCTGGTGGACGGGCACGGTAATTTCGGTTCCGTGGACGGTGATGCGGCGGCAGCCATGCGGTATACAGAAGCGCGCCTGACAAGACTGGCAACCGAACTGCTCCGGGATATCGGCAAGGAAACGGTTGATTTTACGCCCAATTACGACGGTACCACCCAGGAACCGGTGGTGCTGCCGGCCCGGGCGCCGAACCTGTTGATCAACGGGTCGTCGGGCATTGCTGTGGGAATGGCCACCAACATCCCGCCGCACAACGTGGGCGAGGTTATCGACGGGGTCCTGGCACTGATTGACAACCCGGAAATCGAAGTCGAAGAACTAATTGACCTTATCCCCGGCCCGGACTTTCCCACCGGGGGCAACGTACTGGGGCGGGAAGGAATTAGAGCGGCGTACACAACCGGGCGCGGCAGCATCGTGGTCCGCGGCCAGACACGGGTTGAACGCCATGGGGCCAAAAATTCCATTATTATTTCAGAGATCCCTTACCAGGTAAACAAATCCCGCCTGCTCGAAAATATTGCGGAGTTGGTGCGGGAACGGCGCGTGGACGGGATCACGGACCTTAGGGACGAATCGGACCGGCGCGGCATGCGGGTGGTCGTGGACCTCCGGCGGGATGTAGAGCCGCAGGTGATATTAAACCAGTTATACCGGCATACCCAACTGGAGGACCACTTCGGCGTGATCATGCTCGCCTTGGTGGGCGGGCGGCCCGAGGTCCTTACCCTCAAGCAAGTGCTGCAGCACTATCTCGACCACCAGAAGGAAGTGGTGGTCCGGCGCTGTCGCTTCGAACTTCGCGAGGCGCGCGACCGGCTGGAGATCGTGGAGGGGCTGAACATCGCCCTGGCGAACATCGATGCGGTGGTCGCCCTGATCAAGGCGGCCCCGGACGCGGAGACGGCGCGCAAGGGACTGAGGGAGCAGTTCAACCTTACCGAACGCCAGGCGCAGGCCATTCTGGACATGCGCCTGCAGCGGCTGACCGGGCTGGAGCGCGAGAAGCTCCTGGCGGAACTCCTTCAGCTGCAGGCAAGGATCAGGGACCTCGAAAGCATCCTCGCCGATGAAGGCAAGGTTTACGGCATTATCCGCGACGAACTGGCCGCGGTCAGGCAGCGGTTCAGCGACCGCCGGCGAACCATTATCAGCGACGAGGAACCGGTTTTCCGCCCGGAAGATCTGATCCCGAACGAACCGGCGCTTGTGACGCTTACCTACCAGGGGTACATAAAGCGACGGAACCAGGCCGTCTTCCGGAGCCAGCACCGCGGCGGGCGGGGGTCCACCGGGGTGGAGCCCCGGCAGGAAGACTTCGTCCGGCATCTTTTCATCGCGGCGACGCATGACTACTTCCTCTTTTTTACCAGCGCCGGGAAGGCGTACCGGCTGAAGGTCTACGAAATCCCGGAAGCGGGCAGGCAGGCCCGCGGCACCGCGCTGGTAAACCTGCTGCGGCTTGGAGCGGAAGAGAAAGTTACCGCGGTGGTACCGGTTAAGGAGTTCATCCCCGACTGGTATGTTTTTCTCGTCACCAGACAGGGAGTCGTTAAAAAGGTGAACCTTACCGCGTTTGCCGCTGTCCGGCGGGACGGGATCACCGCGATAAAACTCGACCGCGGGGATGAGTTGGTGGCGGCGGCACTGACGGACGGTGACAGCGAGGTCCTGCTGGTATCGCGCCAGGGGATGGGGATCCGTTTTCGCGAGGCGGAAGTTCGCCCCATGGGACGTACGGCCCACGGCGTACGCGGCATAAGGTTGCGGGAGGGTGACGCCGTAACGGGGATGGTGGTAGTGGGTACGGGGACCGAGGTACTTATTATCACCGCTCGCGGCTACGGCAAGCGGACCAAAATTCAGGACTTTCGACCGCAGGCCCGCGGGGGAATCGGCCTGATAGCGGCCAAGATAACAAGAGCAAGCGGACAGGTTGCGGGGGTAGAGGCGGTGAATGAAGACGAGGAGGTCATGGTAGTCAGCGCCGGGGGAACGGTAATTCGGCTGAAGGTCAAGGAAATATCCGTTTTCGGCCGTCAGGCGCGGGGCGTGCTTGCGATGAAGCTGGGCTCCGGTGAACACGTGGCGGCTCTGGCAAAAGTGACAGGGGAAGAATAGATTCGGTAAGAAAGTACCCTTGCGGATGGTTTTAGGCATATTGTAGTGGAGGTACAGGTTTGGAGGAGGTTATAGAGCTTTTCCGGTCGTCGCTACAAAGTTGTAACCCTTTCCACCAATCCGGTTTCCCGGAGGGATAAAATACGATATTGCTTTTTGTCGAAGGAAGGATATAAAATTTACCGTGTAACCGGATAAAGGCGGTGGCAAGGGGCTTTCTTCAGCGGACACGGGGGAAGGGAAACATGGAAAAGGGAACTTGGCTCGTTAAAAAAGGACTGGCGGAAATGCTTAAGGGCGGCGTGATCATGGACGTCACGACGGCCGAGCAGGCAAAAGTTGCTGAAGACGCCGGCGCGTGCGCGGTTATGGCCCTCGAACGCGTGCCGGCGGACATTAGGGCGGTGGGGGGCGTGGCCCGCATGGCCGACCCCACGGTTATCCTGCAGATTATGGACGCCGTGACCATTCCCGTG
>JAGUUY010000180.1 GCA_020063185.1 Bacillota bacterium | reverse complement strand
TGATAAATAGAAAAGACGATAAATAGAAAAAACTTAACTTTTGGCCGGTTCGCCGTTTTGGTCCACCTTTTCTGCCGCCGCCAATTCGATCGGTTCATCGGTTTCCTTGGTGGACTTGCGGAACTCACGCAGCGTTTTTCCTAGAGACCTTCCAACCTCCGGCAACCTTTTCGGGCCGAAGATCACGAGTAGAAGGCCCAGGATTAATATCAACTCTGTAGCACCAATACGTGGAATTATCATGTTTATCCTCCTTAAATTTTAAAAATGGGTGCAAACACCCCTATATTTCAGCAGCCCAATCGGGCCGGTGCATTGCGGTTTAACCATGATTCGATCTCTTCTTCAACCAGCCTTGTTAAGCGGGGTAATGCGGCGGCTACTTTCGGCGTGAGTTCCATTCCCCATTCGACCGCTCCTGGTTGAATGCCATAAACCATGGTTTGCGGGAGAACCCCCAGCGATTTTCCGAGGTGCAGCATTTCCATAATACCAAAGTCGTGAAGCGAATTACCTTTCACCGGAAGAAAACGCTCTTCAATGTCTTCCGGGTTGAACTTGAAAATCGTTCCCGGTTCCGCCTCACCGTTTACCGCGTCAATAATTATTAAGCGGCTCGCTTCTTCGACCAGGTATAAGAGGTCTAAACCAGCAGTACCGCCGTCAACCAACTCGATTTCCGGCGGATATGTATGTTTTGCCAGTTCACGGACTGTGTGTACTCCTGCTCCCTCATCCTGCAGAAGCACATTACCGACACCTAAAACAAGAAGTTTAGGCTCTCCGGAACCCATAGAAGCCTCCTTAGCTGCTTACTGAGTCTAAGTTCGGTATATAACCACAAAATCCTCCTCTATGTGCGAAAATAATTATTCCTCTAACACCGCACCGATTTCGGTGATAGTTCAATTATTCGGAAAAGCTCTTTTAGTATTCTGTTATGTGTTCAAGCGCCAAAACTTATGCCCATTTGTTTTGCGGTCCGGATAAGTTGGTTGCCGACAGGTACCCTGCGCATGACATGAAGTGCCTCTGCAAGCGGTACGGTCATTATTTCAGGCGTACGTAAGCATACCATTTCACCGTAGCGGCCTTCGGCTAAAAAGTTAACGGCGGCGGCCCCGAATCGGGTGGCAAGTATGCGGTCGAAAGGCGTGGGACTGCCTCCCCGTTGCAGATGGCCCAGCACTGTTACCCTGGTCTCGATCTGGGTCTCTTCTTCGATTTGTTCCGCAACCTGGTTGCCGATACCGCCAAGGCGAAGTGGTTCAAAACTTCCCTCGACCACTTTTTTCACCACAACCTGGCCGCCGACGGGTTTAGCCCCCTCCGCCACCACTACGATACTGAACTTTTTTCCGGCTTTGCGGCGCGCCATTATCTTTTCCACTACCTTATCAATCGTAAAAGGGATTTCCGGAATCAGGATAACGTCCGCCCCGCCCGCAACACCCGCGTGCAGTGCAATCCAACCGGCATAACGGCCCATGACCTCCAAGACCATAACCCTGTGGTGCGATTCCGCGGTGGTATGCAGCTTGTCCAGGGCTTCCGTCGCTGTGTTCAGGGCCGTGTCAAAGCCGAAGGTCTGGTCGGTGGCGGCGATATCGTTATCGATAGTTTTCGGCACCCCGATCACCGGGAGGTTGTAGCGCTCCCACAACTCCTTGGCGATCGTCAGGCTGCCGTCGCCGCCAATAATTACCAGCCCTTCGATTCCCTGAGCCTCGAGGTTTTTCATTACCTGGGGGGAAACATCCTTCACAACAACCTGTCCATTTTCCTCAACAGGGTAGTGGAAAGGGTTATCTCTGTTGGTCGTCCCCAGGATTGTTCCCCCGCGGGGGAGAATACCGACCACTTCTCTTTCGGAGAGGCGCCGGGCGCGGTTTTCAATCAACCCGCCGAAACCGTCTTCAAAGCCGATAACCGTATAACCGTACTCGCGGACGGCAACCTTTACCGCGGCCCTGATCACGGCGTTTAAGCCCGGCGCGTCTCCCCCGCCGGTCAAAATACCGATACGTCTAAGCTGCGCCTTTGTGCGCGACATTTGAAACCCCTCTTTTCATTTCGGCGTCGGCCAAACCCCTTGATTGTCCGATCTCTCGCCTACGCGCGTGACACACCGCCGCCGTTAAGTCTCTTTCTCGAGGCGTTCCAACACTTTCTTCATGTTTTCCAGGTTATCGCCGTAACCTTTCCAATCGCCTTTTTTGAGCGACTCCTGCGCCTGCTCGTAATATCGGTTGGCCTCCCGCGCCAGTTCTCCAACCGTGCGCGTGAGCGTTTC
>JAGUUY010000024.1 GCA_020063185.1 Bacillota bacterium | reverse complement strand
GTTTAACAAATTTAAGGAGTGGATTTCCGCTCAGGGTGGTGATCCGCGGGTGGCCGACGACCCAAGCGCGTTGCCGCAAGCTCCCGAAAGAATACCGGTGTTGAGCCCAAGGGCGGGGTATGTTGTCCAAATAAACGCCCAGCCGGTCGGAGAAGCCGCCCGCCTTCTAGGCGCCGGCCGAGCCCGTAAGGAAGAGGAAATAGACCCGGCGGTGGGGGTACTGCTCGCGGCGAAGGTCGGTACAAGAGTAGAGGCCGGTGAGCCGCTCGCGCATGTTCTGGCGAGGGATAAGGGGTTGGACGAAGCGAAGACACTTGTGGCCGACGCATTCACGATTGCGTCCGTGGCTCCTTCGCCGCGGCCGATGGTGCACGCGGTCATTTACGAGGGAAGATGATGAGAGACAAGTGGCAAGCTCTAAGAGTTGTTACAGGGATACTCTTTCTCGTAGCGGCCGTGTTGTTTGTGTTTTTCGGGCCGCCCTGGCACAATAAAACTATTCTCGTACTCCTTTTAGTTTTTCTTGGCATTTTTTACATCACTTCCTCCTTAGCCTTAAAGCGCATTTTCCAGAGAATCCATAAGGATTGAGCTCGGTAAACATTTAGACTTCCAGCAGACCGCGTATTTCTGCGGTTTGTTTTTGTTTTGCCCCATCCGGATTATGTTTTCAATCGGACGGGCAAAACGCCCATCTTAAGCGGAGAAGTCGGTAGTTTAGAACGGTAATTCGTGATTATGTACCAAAAATGTTGGTAGCGGTGTCCTTTTATGTAGGATATAGTTTAAAGGTTTTTCGTAAGCGGAGGTGGATTAATAACTGTAAACGGGTAGTTAGTGACAGCGGTTTTATGATTACAATTACCAGCACAATTACCAACCGGGGGTAGGTGGTAAGTTTGTTGAAGCTGTTAAAAGAAGTAACCCGCTGCGGTGCGCTTAAGGAGTGGCCCGGGAGTCCGAGAAATACCGAAGACCTGATTCTTCTATTACGCGGGGTGCACTATCTAAGAAACGGCGCCCTTTGGGCGGGAATACATGATTTGCAGCATGTAAGCAGGTGGCATGAAACGGCCACACGACTGCTTACCGAGTATGTATCTGAGGCTGTATTGTTAAATGCAGCGGCGGAGATATATCACCATGCCTTCAATCGGGACAAGCGCCTCCTCCTGGTCCTTGGGGCTGTTCTGGGCCCTGCGGCTTTATCTTTGCAGGATTACTTCTATACGGCGCCGCGCTTTATTACGCGTGTGGAATTACGCGATAAGGTAACCGTGTCGGATATGGCCAGGCTCAAAGATGGGATGAGGGTGAGGTTGGCCAGAGAAGCGGGTACCGCCGGCGCGCAGAGCCGTATCACGGTGATTGCTCCCTGGCGGCAGCGCCTTGGTTACATAAACAATGCGCTGGCCGCTGCTCTGATTTCCCGGTGCGCCACCGGCGAAGTCTTTGCCGCGCGTATTCCTATGGTCCTGGGTGAAGCTTACGATCCCCATAAAAGGCTCCATGTTGAAATCTACAGGGACATCAGCCAGGGCGGCGGTTTAAGTTCAAGGCCGTGCCTGGATTATCTCACATTGCCGGATGATGTTAAGGAAAATCGAAATTGACCCTGCGTGTTTAAGTCCTGGCTATTGTTGGAGGAAGTTTTATTGTTATACCGCGATGTATTAAACGATCCTAAATGCCACGTTTGCTTTTGGTCTGAAGCGGGAGATTTCTTGAGGCAACTCGCTGAAGTGCGCTCGGGAAATATTGTCCTTGATGTGGGTTGCGGTACGGGCGAACTGACGGTAAAGCTGGCGTACCTTGCTTACCCGGGCATAGCAATAGGTATAGACACCACCCCTTGGATGCTTGAGACGGCTGTCCGCAGGGCGGAAGCCAACGGGCTTACCAATATTGCCTTTCGTCTGTGGGACATGGGGGAGGTCGGTTTCGACAACAAATTTGATGTTGTTTTCTCTAATTTTGGACTGCAACGGGTCCACAATCAGAAAGCGTTACTCGAATGGCTTTTTCGTGCCTTACGGTGCGGCGGTAAGCTTGCGGCGCAATTTATGGCTAAGGATTTTTCACCGCCTTTTCTTTTGGCGCTGGACAAAGTGGTGGAGGAGATGCTTCCGGGTTGCGCTTACAGTAGTAGGAGATACCCCTGGTTCATGGGGGAAGAGGACAGTTACGCCAGGATGCTTGCCGAAGCAGGTTTTGTTGAAGCAGATGTCTTTCGCCGGGAATGGCCGCTGCGTTGTATTTCGGCGGGCGCGGCGGTTGAGTTCTTCAAAGTGACCGACCTGTGGCCTTATCTCGATCTTTTGCCCGCAACAGAGCATGCGGAATTCTGCATGCGGTTGGCGGAAGAGATTGAGGCTCAATACGGGCGGGGTGAGTTTGATTTAGCGTATGACCGTCTGTTCGTGATGGCGCGCAAATCCGGGTTTAGATCGTGAAACATCATGTAAAGGGGCCAGGAGGACTTGTAAGGAGGCATCGTAGCGTTTGGCGGAATTGAGGATGCGGCCCGGTAGCGTTCAGAAGCCCGAAAGCGGTAAAACCGTTTATGTTGTTGCCGGTGTTTGGCTTGACGGCGACGGTCTAATCCGCGTCAGTTTTGGGAGAGAAGGCCTGACGGCGGTTGCCGACAGCCCGGGGCACAAGCAGGCGCACAAGGAGCTATACGCTATTCTAAAGGGTGTGTTGGTCAAAACCGGCCGCTGGAACCCGCCCCAGGGCGGAGAGCATTTTTAGTCCAGGAGCCGCAATTCATACGGTCTCTGTAAATAAAAGTGGGGACAGCGTATTTATGCTTAGTTAACACGTTCGTTGTCCCCATAAATTTTCTAAGACAAAGCATCTGTCCCGGATTTGATGTACACTGAGTCTTGGTTGAATTAGTACACCAACTAGCGCCTGACAATTACAATCGCCGGTGTTACCAGGTGGTCCCACCGCCGCCGGATTCAATGTAAAGCCAGACCGGGTTGCTCAGTTCACCGGCCGCCGTCTTAACTCTTATCTTGAAGACACTGTTTAACGGGAATTTGGCGCCGAATGCCTGAGCAGGTAGCAGAGCGATTTCGATTTTGTTATCGGACCAAGATAAGATTTTACCGCAGTAACTATCCGATCCGATCCACATTGCGGCGCCGGTGTCTTGGCTGATGAGCTTGACGCCGCCCCTGGCTGCGCCCAAGTTTTCTCCGGTAATGAGCGCGTAATAAGTCGGCCGGTAACGGCAAGCGGGGTTATCACGCGAGAGCGGCAGGTACATGTTAAACCTTTCCCCGGTTACCCAGGGGTAAGTTCCGGTCGTGAAGGTCCACAGCGGGCTGCGCGCCAGCAACCCCGCACTGTCCTTCGCTGTCACGTACCAGCTGTGTGTCGTGTTGGGCGACAGGTTCAACTGGAAAGCTTTTTTTAGAGGTATCGTCCAGGAGGTCTCGGTCACCGCTGCCACTTTCACGCCGTCCAGGAAAATGAGGTACTTCACCGTATCACCAAGGTCGGGATCCCCGCCCGTCCAGCTCAGGGTAATAGGCGCCATGCCCACATCAGTGGCCCCGTCGGTAGGGGAGGGATTGGAGGGAGCGTAGGGAGCGCCGGCAAAGGCAGGCGCGGCGGCAATATAACCAATCACCATTACGGCCGCCACAAGGATCCTTACAGTCTTCCGTTTGAACATTCATTTTACCCCCTTCAACTGTTACTTTTCCGTGCCTGCTGCTTATTTCCTTGCGACTGTCTTTAAAATAAGTCTCATCCTAAATATACAATACAATAGTTATTTTTCAGGCCAACCGGAGAGTTATTTCAAGGAGGAAAATAGACGTTAGGACTAAATCCAAGGAGGAGCCGGCCCCTTCTTGTAAGTCAACCGGATCCGCCCGGAGGCCTAATATCTATTTCACCTCGGTAATTCGCCACCGCATAACGCCACCGCCAACAAGGGTAAACTTGAGATAAAAAGATGTTTGGAGGGGTGCCGATGCGTCACCTTATCAGGGCGCTTTTCTGGTTTGTACTCTGTTGCTTCGCGCCGATCTCTCCGGCGCGGGCGGAAACAATAATCCCGGAGTTTGCCACTACCGCTAAAGGCGCCGTTTTGATGGAAGCGCACAACGGGAAAGTTTTGTGGGAAAAGGAGCCGCACGCGCGCCAGCCGATAGCCAGTATGGTAAAGCTTATGGTCATGCTGATGGCGTCGGAGGCCGTAGAACAGGGGGGGGTCGCGCTTTCCGACAAAGTAATTGCCAGTGAAACCGCGGCCGACATGGGCGGTTCGCAGATATTCCTCGCGCCCCACGAAGTTTTCAGCCTCAAAGAGTTGTTAATCGCGGTGGCGACCGCGTCGGCCAACGATGCAAGCGTTGCTGTGGGCGAACACCTTTCGGGCAGCATTGAGGCATTTGTTGAAGAAATGAACCAGAGGGCGCGGGAACTCGGCTTAAAGGACACGCACTACGTAAACGCAACAGGATTGCCGGCCCCCGGCCAGTATTCGAGTGCTTACGACCAGGCCCTGCTCCTTCATGAGGCGCTTAAGCATCCCCTTTTTCGAGAAATAACGATAATAAAGGAATATGATCTCAGGGACGGAAAATTCAAGTGCTGGAATACAAACAAGCTTCTCTGGTGGTATAAAGGGACTGACGCCGGAAAAACAGGCTTTACTAACGAGGCCGGCTTTTGCCTGGGGTCCAGCGTGAAGCGGGAAGACTTGCGCCTGATCGCGGTGGTGCTGGGCTGCCCCGAGACGAAGTGCCACTTCCGGGAATCAATGAGACTTTATAACTGGGGATTTGCACGCTTTCAAGCGGTACCCTTGGCCCGGGAAGGGACGCGTGTAGCGACCCTGCCGGTCGAGCGGGGACTGCAGGAACGTGTGGACGTATTGACCGGCCAAGATATCTGTCTGGTTGTCCCACGGGGCAAAGACAAAGGCATGCAACGGCGACTCGAGCTTCCTTCAAGGCTGGAGGCGCCGCTGGTAAAGGGCCAGCCGGTCGGCAGCTGGGTAGTCTCACAGGGAGGGCAGGACCTCTTTTACGGCAAGCTGGTGGCGGCCCGGGATATCGCACGGGCAAACTTCTTGGATATGGTACTGAAGACCGTCAGGCATGTTTATGAAATGTAAAGTTTATTAATGCAGACAATTGCCGGGCCCCGAAAGGGCCCTTTTTTATTTTCCCAGTAATTAGCAGGAAAGACGGGGTGGTTCGCCGAAAACATGGAGTGTAGATAGAATTATCCTGGGGGGAGACCTGCTTGCTGGATCTTGAAACTTTGGGTGAGGTGCTGGTGGCCAGGCTCAATGGGGAGTTGGACTTAAATAATGCCGTCGAGTTGCGCCGAGGTCTTGACAGGGCGCTCGACGGATTCACGGTGCGCCACCTGATTTTGGATTTGGAAAAGGTCAGCTTTATGGACAGCACGGGTCTCGGTGTACTGCTCGGGCGCTATAAGAGATTAGCCGGAACGGGCGGGAAGCTTGCGGTTTTGGGGCTTCAGCCGCCGGTACGGCGTGTATTGGACCTTTCAGGAGTGCTCCGCGTAGTTCCGGAGTTCAGTTCTTTGAAACAAGCTGTGGAAGCCCTTAAAAGGGGTGAAGCAAGTGCTTAACCGTTTCCGCCTCGAGTTTCCAAGCCGTGCTGAAAACGTCTCCCTGGCACGGGTTGCGGTCGTTGCTTTCGCCGCCCAACTCGATCCTACCATTGAAGAGCTGGATGATATCAAAGGGGCGGTTTCTGAAGCCGTGACCAACGGTATTATTCATGGTTACGACGCTTCCCCGGAAGGTTCGATCGTGGTGGAGGCGGTACTTTACGGCGATGCGATCGAAATTTGCATCGAGGACAGCGGCAAGGGGATAAAGGACGTCCCCCAGGCCATGGAGCCGGACTTTTCCAGCGACCCGGAGCGGTTGGGGTTGGGATTCAGCTTTATGCAATCCTTCATGGACAGCGTCCAGGTTGACTCAGCGCCCGGAAGGGGTACGCGGGTTATAATGCGAAAGCAGTTCGCTCCCCGTCATTGATGTCGGTAACCCCAGGTAATTTTACCTCCGGCCTCTACCCTCATTTATGGTTTTTCCAACGCAGGGCGTGATTAGTCAATGGCAAAGGAATCGCGCGGGCTCCTGGACGAGGGGGAGACCCGCGATTTGATAGAAAAGGCGCAACAGGGGAATGCCGCCGCCCGTGAACGACTGGTAAAGGCGAACCTCAGGCTGGTGGCCAGCGTAGTGCCCCGTTTTCTGGGCCGGGGCGCCGAGTATGAAGACCTTTTTCAGGTCGGCTGTATCGGGCTTTTGAAAGCGATAATCAAGTTCGATTTCAGCTACGGGGTCAGGTTTTCTACGTACGCGGTAGCCATGATCATCGGGGAGATCAGGCGGTTTTTAAGGGATGACAATCCGATCCGCGTTTCCCGGACCCTGAAGGAGACCGTGGCGCGCATCAACAGCGTTCGTGAATCCCTGACCACCGGCCTCGGACGAGAGCCGACAATAGGTGAAATCGGCCAGGCCCTCGGGCTCGAACCGGAAGACATAGTGGCGGCGCTTGACGCGGTGCAGACCCCGGCGTCGCTGCAGGATGTAATTTGCGGCGAGGGCATGGATGTGATTTCCCGGGAGGCAAGGGTTGCCATGACCGAGGAAGGTGAGAACTCCTGGCTACGGAGCATCGCTGTAAAAGACTTGTTGGCGCGGCTGCCGGAGCGGGACCGCCAGGTACTGGTCTGGCGTTTTTTTGAGGAATTGACACAGGCGGAGATAGCCGCAGAACTTGGAATTTCCCAGGCCCAGGTCTCGCGTATTGAACGTCAGGCGCTGGAACGGTTGAAAGATACCGCCGGGGTGGAGGATTTGGCGTGAAACCGATTTTCTTGCATAACAGCTTTCCTGAAGCGCCATAATACAGCTTGATAAGCCGGAAAGGAGGGAATGGGCTTGCACGTAAAAGTAGCTGAGTTGGTGGGGGAATCACCGAACAGCTGGCGCGAAGCGGTACAGGCTGCTGTCGGTGAGGCCACGCAAACTCTCGGGAACATCACCGGTGTAGAAGTCATTAATTTTACTGCCAACGTTGAAAACGGGGTAATTAAAGAGTTTAAAGCTAACGTTAAGGTTGCTTACCTGGGCTGAGAAGGATTCGGAAGACACCGGAGGCGGTGTCTTTTACTTATTAAACTAAGGTTAATAAGGGTTCTATTAAGACCGAAGCAGAGGCGAAAGTCGGAATTTGTATACCAGAAGTAAACCCGGAGAAGAATGCTTCTGAAAGGGTTTAAGATTCCGGCGCTCGCTTCTTCGCTTTTCCGGAATAATTTTTGCGATGGCAGGTGTTTCGCGTGCGGCAAAACGCAAAGCGCGCCTTTGATCCCGGCAAGCCGCTCGAAATGCAAAAGCAGGCGTACAAGAAAATGGTGAAAAAGGTGAGTCCGAAGCCTCCGGTCATACGCAATTCGATATGGGCTTTTGCGGTCGGGGGGTTTATTTGCGCGGTGGGCCAAGCTTTTTTAACCCTTTTTCAAGGCCTCGGACTCAGCACACTCGACGCTGGGACGGCCACCGCGATTGTACTTGTTTTTATTGCCGCGTTTTTAACGGGTCTGGGCCTGTATGACGAAATCGCTCGTTTCGCCGGTGCGGGCACCATTGTACCGATTACGGGGTTCGCCAACGCCATGGTGGCTCCCGCCCTCGAAGGGCGCACGGAAGGAATCGTGATGGGTGTGGGAGCGCGCCTGTTTTCGGTGGCGGGGCCCATCCTGGTTTTGGGCATCACTGCCGCCTGGCTGGTCGGAATACTTTACTATTTCTTGGGTCCGCGTACGCCTTGAACTTCTTGGCACTAACAGCTGCGGAAGGTGATTTTGAATGCCCGCGGAAAAAAAAGTCGGCGCGCAAACAGTGGCTTTTGCTAAACCGCCGGTCGTTTCGGCCACGGCGGCAATTGCCGGCGCCAAAGAGGGGCAAGGGCCCCTCGCGGACACCTTCGA
This sequence comes from Bacillota bacterium, assembly GCA_020063185.1. Classification (GTDB taxonomy): domain Bacteria; phylum Bacillota; class Desulfotomaculia; order Desulfotomaculales; family Ammonificaceae; genus SURF-55. The sequence continues at coordinate 10,451 of JAGUUY010000024.1, read as the reverse complement.
CAAGGTGATTGACGATCCTTACTGCGGCGAAGACAGTTGGGAAAGGGCTGAAAGGCGCCTGCTTCAAGAAGCGTTGGAGATGGCCCTTAAGAAGGCCGGTCTCAAGCCTCGGGACGTGGACTACCTCCTCGCCGGTGATCTTTTAAACCAGATAATCTCCGCAAACTTCGCGGCGCGTGCGCTCGCCATTCCATTTATCGGGCTATACGGCGCCTGTTCGACGATTTACGAGGGTCTCGCCGTGGGGGCGATGCTGATCGACGGCGGCTTTGCGGAGAAGGTGCTTGTCGGCTCGTCGAGCCACTACGCAACGGCGGAAAAGCAATTCCGTTTTCCTACCGAGCAGGGGGTCCAGAGGACGCCCACGGCGCAGTGGACGGTTACCGGAGCGGGAGCGCTGATTCTGACCGCAACCGGGACCGGGCCGCGTGTAACTCACGCCACTATCGGACGGGTTGTGGACCTGGGGGCCGGCGACCCTTACAACATGGGGGCGGCCATGGCGCCGGCCGCCGCGGATACGATGGTTCATCACTTCACGGATACGCGGCGCCGGGTGGCGGATTACGACCTGTTGCTCACGGGTGACCTGGGGTTTTACGGGAAAACACTTCTGGAGGAACTCATGCGGTCTTACGGCCACGATATTGCTGAGAGGCATAACGACTGCGGTATTTTAATCTTTGACCGGGAGAATCAGGATGTGCATGCGGGCGGCAGCGGCTGCGGCTGCCCCGCGACGGTGACCTGCGGCTTGATCATGCGGCGGTTGAGGGAGCGAAAGCTCAACCGGGTGCTTGGCGTGGGTACCGGTGCTCTCTTGAGCCCGCTGACAACGGGGCAGGGGGAGACCATCCCGACGGTGGGACATGCGGTGGTACTTGAGTCATAGGCAGAAGGTAAAAGATATCACAGAATATAGAAGGTAGAATGTAGAAGGTAGAAAATAGAAGTCCCGAGTCGAGTCATGAGTCAGGATTAAGAATACAGCAATCAGAATTCAAAAATAAAGAAGGTAGAAAAAAGACTCGAACCAAAGGATAGTATTCAAGAATTAAGTAGTTTAGGTTTTTTCTTATATATTCTGACCCAAAAGGTCTACCCACCAAGCTTAACTTCGAACTTCGAACTTAGACTTAGAACGGTTAATACGGGAGGTAAGAAACGTTGATTTTTTTGAAGGCGTTTGTGGTTGGGGGTCTTATCTGTGTTGCGGTACAGATATTGATGGACCGTACCAACTTTAAGGTCACCCCCGGACACGTCCTGGTGGGGTTGGTAACGGCCGGGGTAGTGCTCAGCGCTGTCGGCGCTTACGAACCCTTCGTCAAATTTGCCGGAGCGGGGGCCACCGTACCGCTGAGCGGGTTCGGGCACATTCTTGCCCAGGGGGCGATCAAAGGGGTGCAAAGCGGCGGGTTGCTCGGCGCTTTCAACGGCGCGGTAGCGGCGGCGGCGGGAGGCATAACCGCGGCGGTAGTCTTCGGCTATTTCGCCGCGCTGTTGTTTAAGCCCAAAGGATAATTTGCTGGGATCGGTATGGGGGGCCTGAAAGGTAAATGAGTTCCCAAGAAACCAGAACACCTCTGTCCAACAGCTTGAAAGTTAACTTGGAGGAGCTTGACAGGCGGCTTGATTTCGCCAGAAACTTCGACCTGGTTAAGCGGGAACTGGTTATCGGCGGCCGACACGCCGCTCTGCTGTTCGTGAACGGCCTGGTCAGCGGCGAACAACTGGCCCTTGTATTGCAGGAGTTCCCCGAAATCGGGCCGGCGGAATTAAAAATAGACACCTTCCGCAAGGTTTTTTATAAGTACATCGCGTCCGGTCAGGTCACGGAGGTCCGTACCGTAGAAGAGGTAATAATATCTTTCCTCAGCGGGCCGGTCGCGCTGCTGATCGACAAAGAGCCGCGGGCTGTCATCGTCGATGTGCGCCAGTACCCTGCGAGGGCGCCTGACGAATCGGACCTTGAAAAGGTGACGCGCGGGTCTCGTGACGGTTTCATGGAGACTCTGGTTTTAAATACGGCCCTTGTACGGCGCCGAATACGGGACCCGCGCCTGCGGCTGGAGCATCTGAGTGTCGGTACCCGCTCCAGGACTGATATCGCCCTGGCATACATTGAAGACATTGCCAAACCCGATATCGTAAGAAGTGTCCGGGAGAAAATAAACAAGATAAACATCGACGGTATTCCCATGGCTGAGAAATCGGTGGAAGAGCTTATCACACCCGGAAGCTACTGGAACCCTTTCCCGCGGGTCCGCTATACCGAAAGACCGGACGTCGCCGCGGCGCACCTCCTTGACGGGCACGTGGTCGTAATGGTCGACACATCGCCAAGCGTTATGATTCTGCCCGTGACCATGTTTCACCACCTCCAGCACGCCGAGGAATTCAGGCAAAACCCGACAGTCGGCGTGTATACCAGGTGGGTGCGCTACGGCGGTGTATTTATTTCCGTTGTATTAACCCCACTCTGGCTTCTGGTGGCGCTGGAACCGCAACTGTTGCCGGCCAACCTGAATTTCATCGGGCCCAGGGAAGCGGGAGCGGTTCCTCTTTTTCTGCAGTTTTTCCTGGCGGAGGTCGCCGTGGATATGATCAGAGTTGCCACCATACACACCCCGTCCCCGATTGCGACTTCCACGGGCATCATCGGCGCAATCTTGTTGGGCCAACTTGCGGCCCAGGTGGGTCTTTTTGTGCCGGAAGTCGTCCTTTATGTTGCAGCGGCGGCCATCGGTACTTTTTTAACGCCCTCTTTTGAATTGGCACAGGCCAACCGCCTTGCGCGGCTCTTCATTTTAGTGCTGACAGGGTTCTTCAGGCTGCCGGGTTTCATCATAGGAGTTGTGGTAACTTTCATTTTGCTGGTCACGACCCGTTCTTTTGGGGTGCCCTACCTCTGGCCGCTCATACCGTTCAATTTCAGGGCGTTGGGACATGTGCTCGTACGCCCGCCCGTAGCGGTCCAGCACAGCAGGCCCGTAATGCTCCAGCCGCTTGACCCCGACCGCCAGCCGGGTATGGCGCCCGCCAGGAAACCCGCCGCCCCCAAGCGCAGGACGTGAATCCGGCGCAGCGCTACCAGCTGCAGCCCGCGGTTAATTCCTGCCCGGTACCCACTATAGTGCTTTTCTGTTTTTCAACCCTTTGCCACTGATAAATCGTCCCGGCCGCCAATAAAACCGCCAGTGAGGATCCCAACGCGAAGGCCACCGGAATGCTGAAGGCATCGGCCACTACTCCGGAGAGGAAATTTCCGAAGGGTGAAGTGCCCATGAAAAACAGGACGAACAAGCTCATCACCCGCCCTCTGAATTCGTTCGAGGCGGCCAGTTGGACGGTAGTGTTCACGGTGCCGCCGAAAGCCACCATCCCCCATCCGGAAATAAACAGGAGCCAGAGTGCCTGGTGATATCCGGGGAAGCATCCCAATAAAATCTGTGCCCCGCACAAGCCTATGATCCCCAGGATTATAAACCTGCGTCTTGGGCCGTAACTGCTGAGCCAGGCCAGGGTCAGTCCGCCGAGCAGCGCACCCAGGCCTTGGGCCGACAGGAGAAAGCCGAAATCCTGGGGACCTCGCCCCAGGGTCAGGCGGGCAAACGCGGGTACGAGCACACTGAAATTGATCGCCAACAGGCTGATTTGGGCTAAAAGCAGGAGCGGGAAATAGATCGTGGGGTTGCCCCGGATATAGGCGAATGCCGCCCGAGTCTCGGCCCAGAATGATTTTCCGGTCTCGGTTCTTTTGGTAATGCCGTCGGCGCGGATACGCAAAAGCTGTATCAGGACCGCCACGAAAGATGCCGCATTTATCAAAAAGCAGGCCTCGATACCCCAGCAGGCGATAACCACCCCTGCGATCGCCGGTCCGACAACCCGTGCGCCGTTGAACAGCGAGGAGTGAAGGGCGATGGCGTTCATCAGGTGGTCCCGTCCCGCGAGGTCGATTATGAAAGACTGGCGTGCCGGCGCATCCAAAGCGTTTAACGTCCCCAAAATAAAAGCGCAGACGACCACCTGCCAGTATTGGACCAACCCTGTCAGTACCAGCAGCCCAAGAGCGAGCGCGGCGACCATCATCCCCGCCTGCGTGGAAATGATCAACCTGCGCTTGGACATACGGTCGGCCAGCGTACCGCCGAGGATGGAGAACAGAAGTATGGGCCCGAAATTCGCCGCGCCGACCACACCCAGCAACAGTACCGAGTGTGTCAGTTCCAGCACGAGCCACGCCAACCCCACCTGCTGCATCCAGGTACCGGTAACGGAAATAAGTTGCCCGGTCCAATAAAGCCGGTAGTCGCGATGGTAAAGCGCCGCAACGGGCGCGAAAACTGCTTTCTCTGCAGCCATTTTCAGGACCTCCGCGGGGGTTCTTCACCACCCCAACAAGGTATTCTACCCGGAGAACCGGGAGGCGTCAACGCGGTGCGGCTTTTTTTACGAAATAACTATTAAAAGCCGGAAAGGTTCCGGCAACTCTCCGCAAATTTAATCGACCGGATACATAACAGCCCGGCGCCAAAAGCCGATAAAAGCCGATAAAAGCCGGCCTCGCGCTTACGAATTCTCACTTTAGCTTGACTGCGGCCAATTGAGGTTGCATACTAACTAGTAATAATTCTTATTTAATAACTGTTCTTCCTGGAGGGGTTGTTTTTGAATTTGGCGGATGTTTTAACAGGTTTGAGAGAAAAAGGTCTGAAACTGACGCCCCAACGTCACCAGATCCTCCGGGTACTGTTGCGGGCCGGGGGGCCGTTGACCGCGAAAGAGATCGGTAACGCCTTGCACCGGCGCTTTCCTAACGTGGGCCTGGGGACCGTTTACCGCACCCTGGAGACTTTTAAGGAATTAGGCGTTCTGCACGAGATTATTTTTCCTGACGGCGGCAAGCGTTTCGAACTCTCCAGGGAACACCGCCATCACCTTATCTGTCTTTCATGCGGCCGGGCGGTTTCTTATCCTTGCTGCCCGGCAGAATGCCTGGGTCAGATCAAGAAACTGAATCCCAATTTCAAAGTTGAGGAACACAGTTTAACGGTTTTCGGGTATTGCGGCGACTGCCGGAGAACGTGAGCGGGGGAGGGCACGAACTATGCGCCGGATATTGAGCGTCCTTGCTGTTATCCTGGTCTTGGTTGCCGCGGGTGGTTGCCAACCTGGGCAGTCCGTAGTAAACGGCGGTAAGGTGGAGGTGGTCGCCACCTTCTTCCCGCTGTATGACTTTGCCTGCCAGGTCGGCGGCGAAAGAGCACATGTAACGTGTCTTGTTCCTCCAGGGGTCAGCGTTCATGAGTGGGAACCGACACCCGGTGATTTGACCCGGGTCTTAACGGCCGATGTGCTGGTTTACAACGGGGCGGGTCTTGAACCGTGGATCGACGGTCTCTTACCGGAAATCGGGGAAAAGGTTCTTGTTGAGTCCACCCGCGGTCTTACCCTTACCCGCTTTACTTCGGGGCACGGAACGACCGAGGCCCACGATGACGCGCACCATTATGTTTACGACCCTCACGCCTGGGTTGATCCGGTTAACGCCCGGTATTACGTTAAACAGGTCACGGACGGGCTGATTAAGGCGGACCCCGCCGGCGCCGGTTATTACCGGCAGCAGGCAAGCGTTTTCACGGCGCGTCTGCAAAAATTGGACGGGGATTACCGGGCGGCAGCGGCCGGTTTCCAGCGCAAGGAGATTGTCACTTCCCACGCCGCCTTTGGTTACCTGGCGGCGCGCTACGGACTGGAGCAAATTCCCGTGGCCGGGCTTTCCCCTCAGGCCGAACCGTCGGCGGCGCGGTTGAAGGAACTGGTACAATTGTTGCAGGAAAAAGAGGTCACCCATGTGTTTTTTGAAGACCAGGCAAGCCCCCGGCTGGCCGAGACGCTGGCCCGGGAAGCCGGGGTTAAAACGCTTGTACTCAGTCCAGCGGTGGGGGCAACCCCGGAAGAAAGAGCGGGTACCAGAGATTACATCGCGGTAATGGAAGCGAACCTTGCGGCACTGAAAAAAGCTCTTGGACAGGGGGGAACGCGGTAGTTGAATATTCAAGCGGCGGGAGATGCTCCGTCTGTCAAACCGCCCATCAGCTTTCAACACGTGAGTCTTCACTTCGGCGGCAACCCGGTTTTGGAGGACGTAAGTCTGGACATAAACAGCGGTGACTTTCTGGCTGTTCTTGGGCCGAACGGTTCCGGTAAGACCACCCTCTTAAAGACAGCGTTGGGCCTGATCACGCCTACGAAGGGCAAGGCCATGATCTTCGGCGTACCTGCCGCACGGTTTCGCCGGCGCTACCGGATCGGTTACGTTCCGCAGAAAGCCGGCGTTTTCGGTGATTTTCCGGCTACCGTATGGGAGGTGGTCACTACCGGCAGGATATCCCGAAGCGGGTTTTTACGGCCTTTTTCTTCGCAGGACAGGCAAATAATCACCGACGTGTTGCAAAGGCTGGGACTTGAACACCTGGCCGCCAGGACGGTGCGGTCGCTCTCCGGGGGACAGCGCCAGCGGGTGGCCATAGCGCGGGCGCTGGTGGCCGAACCCGAGGTGCTGCTTCTCGACGAGGCAGCCGAAGGACTGGACGCGCCGGGGGAGGACGCATTTTACAACCTGCTGGCGGAGCTCAACCGGGACCGGGGATTGACGGTCGTCCTGGTGACGCACGACATAGGGGCCGTTTCACTCCGGGTCAGAACGGTTATTTGTTTGAACCGGCGCGTGGTCTTCTCGGGTTCGCCGCAGGAATGTCTGGAGAACGGAAAACTCGCGGCGCTTTACGGTATGCCGGTTTTTGTTCCTTCAAAGTGGGCCGGCGGCCGTGAAATGCAGAAGCCTGAATCGGAGCGTGCTTATTAATGGACATTTGGCACTACGGGTTCTTTACACGGGCCATGATGGCGGGTGTTTTGTGCGGCGCGCTCTGCCCGGTAGTCGGGGTCTTCCTGGTTGCGCGGCGTTTTTCCTTTTTTGCGGACGCTCTCGCACATGTTTCCTTAACCGGGCTGGCGCTTGGCCTGGTTTTGGGTATCGCGCCGGGAATCACCACGGTGGCCGCCGTTGTGCTGGCCGCCTTCGCTGTTGAATGGTTGCGCCAGCGGCATCGTTTTTACGCGGACGCGCTGTTGGCTGCGGTTATGGCCGGGGGGCTTGCCCTGGGAGTGGTCCTGGTAAGCAAGAGCCGGGGGTTCGGCGCGGACCTTACAGGCTACCTTTTTGGCAGCCTCCTGACAATAGGACCGACTGACTTGTGGTTTATCGGGATTATCTTCGTTTTGGCGGTCGTGGCGGTCACTCTGCTATACAAAGGTCTTCTGGCTATCGCGCTTGATGAGGAATACGCGCGGGCGGCCGGACTGCCCGTTGTAGCCGTTAACGCCGTATTTATGATCGTGGCGGCGCTTACCGTAGCGGTAGCCATACGGGCGGTGGGGGTTCTGCTCGCCGGCGCCCTTATTGTAATCCCGGTACTTATTGCCGTAAGGTTGACCCGTAGTTTCCGGGGCGCGCTTCTGGCAGCTGTCGGCGCCGGTGTAATACTTGTCGTAGGGGGTCTGCACCTATCATACGCCCTGGATTTACCTTCGGGGCCTGCCGTGGTTTTGCTCGGCATAGTCACCCTGATCGGGGTTACTTTTTACCGGCGACTTGTGCTACGATACTGATAGCAAAAAGCATGTTCAAACGGGTTTTTAGGCGGTGGCAAGTTGTTTTCGGAGCGTGGCGCAGGCCCTGAAGAAAGAAAGGTACGCGGCGTTATTTTCGACCTTGACGGTACCCTTACGCCGGTGCGCAGCGTCTGGCAGTACATCCATGAGGAGCTAGGCACCTGGGAGACGCAAGGCAGCTTGTCTCTGCGGGCTTTCTTGGCGGGGGAAATAACATACGACGAGTTCGCCCGGCGGGATGTGGAAACCTGGTGCGGCATTCCCAGGAGGCGGGTTGAGGAGATTGTCGCCGGTATCCCTTATCACAGCGGGGTTCCGGAGACAATCAAGGCGCTCAAGGAAAAAGGTCTGAAGATCGCCCTCCTTTCTTCCGGGCTCGACATCCTGGCGGCGCGTGTGGCGGCTGACTTAGGCTTTGATATTTTTTTGGCCAACGGACTTGGGTTCACCAACGAGCGATTAGACGGCCGGGTGCATATCCGGGTGTCCTGGGACGGCAAACCCAAGCATCTTGATAATATCTGCGGGCTGATCGGCACTACGCCTATGGAGACTGCGGCCGTGGGTGACAGCCACGGCGATGTGCCGCTCTTTACGCGCGTAGGGCTCGGCATTGCCGTTAACGCTGAGCCGGATGTTTCGGCTTGCGCTCACTTAAGCATCGAATGCCGGGACCTCCGCGCCCTTTTGCCCGTGCTTGCGCCTTATCTACCTTAAAGCTGGAGGGTCTTTACATGATGAAGACGGTTGCGGTTCAAACCGGTAAAACCCAGGAGTTTTTGGACATAACCCGGAGGCTCCAGACCGCCGTACAGGAAAGCGGCGTGCAAGAAGGGGTTGCCTTTGTTTACTGCCCGCATACAACCGCCGGCCTCTGTGTTAACGAAAATTATGACCCTACAGTGACGGCGGACATTCTCAAAAAACTCGATGAACTGATACCCGTATATGGTACATACAGCCATGCGGAAGGTAATGCCGCCGCGCACATAAAATCCTGTCTCGTGGGAGTATCACTCCAATTGCCTGTAAGCGGGGGCAGACTTGTCCTGGGTACCTGGCAGGGTGTTTTCTTTTGTGAGTTTGACGGGCCCAGGCAGCGCAAGGTGCATCTGCGAATTTTAAACGCCGGGGGTGCGTAAGCCTTTGACGCAAAGAGCTACGCAAAACGGCAAGAAAAATCGGGCACAGGTTCACCACGGAGGCACAGAGAACACAGAGTTTGTTTCCTCCGTGTGCTCTGAGTCTCTGTGGTAAAAATATTTTGTTCCGGCTTGTCCGGGTTAGGGCACGCTTTTCTCCTGGGGCTTTTTCCGGCGGATTTCGTACAACAGGTCGCGGGCGCGCTCAATGATTCTCGGATTGTTGTTTCGCTTGGGATGGGTGACGAGGGAACTCAACCACCGCATGGCGATATCCGCCCGACCGAGGCGAAAGTTGAGGTTCGCCAGCAAATATAAGAGATTAAGTTCGAAAGCGGGGTCGTTCGACTGTTCCGAACGGTATGACTCCATCAAGCAGTACGCCGTTTTTTCACAATATTCACGTTCTTCAACTTCCATTCCGGCAGTGCGGTACAGCCAGGCGACTTTCAGATAAAGCTTGGCCAGTTGAGCTTTTTTCCCACCGACAGCTTCCATACAGGCAAAGGCCAGGCGAAATGACTGTACCGCCAGGTCCAGGTCTCTTTCGGCATCGAAACGAAGCGGCGTTTTGAGTTGCGATAATAAAGCAGTCAGCCTGTCGCGCGCCCGGTCGTTAAGCTTGGAAGGCATGTCAGGTGAACTTGCGTAGCCGCACTGAGGGCAAACGGTCACTTCGTAGAACAGTGGGTTGACAGAACGGTAATAGGGGCAAAAGTCGGTGTCCGTCTTTTCTAACTGGATGTATTTTGATTTAACGACCAGGGACTGAAAACGGGCGCCGCAGAATACGCAGGTAAATTGCTTGGTATAGAACGGGTTATCGCCCTCTTTTTCATAAATATCAGGCGCCTCCTCGAAGGGCAAAAAGGCGCTACCCTCATTGAAGATGCTCTCGGAAGGGGCCTGAGCCGGCGGCGCCGTGATATCCATTTTTACGTCCAATTCGTACAGTTGCTCGGAGAGTGTAACGACCAAAATAATGGCTTCCTCAGGATGTTCCTTTAAAAAAGAAAGGAAGTCCTGGCGTTTTATGGCCAGGATTAGTGTTTCTTCTTCCGCTCGCGCTGCGATTGAGGCATTATTTCCCCCCAGGAACTCCAGGACGCCAATAATCGTTCCCGGTCCTCCGGATTCGTAACCCGCGTTCCGCGCCGTCCGCCGGCTTATAGCGACTTTCCCCCGCAAGACGATAACCAGTTGCTCCACTGGGGCGCCGATTTCCGTAAGGGGAGTGCCGGGCATGACCCGGTCTATATTGACGTGTCGGGCCAAACTTTGAAGAGATGAAAGAGAAAAAAGGTCGAGCAGAGGTATTTTTCTTAGCAGCTCTATAACCTGGCTCATACAAACCACCTCTCTAAACCAGAATTAAAATCCCCCTTAGTTTTTCGGAATCCTTTTGCAACCCTTTAACTTGTGCGCCGTGGGTAAGCCCTTGGGACAACCATCGTGTTAAAAGGCTGTTATTAATGGAAAACCAGGCAGGGAATTCCAAAAAGCTTTTCAAGAGGTGCAGCTGTCAGGATATAGCGAAATTTTAAGATAAAAGACTGGATAAGTTTATAATTCGATAAAGGATTTTCAGTGGATGTATTAGAAAGTAAAAAAAGGAATATAATCTTT
>JAGUUY010000218.1 GCA_020063185.1 Bacillota bacterium | reverse complement strand
GCTCTTCCGATCTAGGTGTCGGATCCATAGTCGTTGCGTTTGCCAGGTCTACGATGAGACTTCTTGATCCCATATAATTCAGCCTCCTAATAAAAATTCTCCGGCTACTTTCGATTTGCGTTCGGTTTCCATGCGAGCAGCGGTACCAGTACCGTTGTACACGCCACCAAGAATACACCTATCCAAACGGCCGGGTGCTCAAAGTACGCCATTTCCACGGGATGAAAGGTGGGCGAAAAAACAGCAACCCACAAAAATATGGACATCAGCAAAGCGAGGGCGGCGGCGGCGAGCAGGAAGAGCCAACCTTCCCGGGAGGAATGATGCGGCCGTCTTGAGCCGGGTAACGGTGCTCTGCCCGTGCTCCCCGGCTCGTTGAGCCGCAAAGCAACTGCCACCCGACCCGCGAGCCGAAGACTGTCAGCTTCGGAAGGTTGGTCATCCGGCCAGCGTGCCAATAATTTTTCAAACGTTTGCCAGTGCGCCAATTCGTTGCGGCAGGTTTCACAGCCGGCGAGGTGACGCTCGACGCGCCGTTTTCCGTCGCCGTCCAAAGTGCCGAGAACGTAGTCCACTAGTTCAGGGTGTTCTTTCCCGTTCATGCCTTCTTGTACCGCCTTTCAACACTTTGAGCTTGTCGACCGGTTTCCGCTCGCCGCCGATATCCTCAAGCAGACTGCGCAGCTTTGTCAGGCCGAGTCGCAGACGGGACTTTGCCGTGCTATGCGGGCAACCACATGCGGCGGCTATTTCCTGGAGAGAGAGGCCGTGATAAAAGCGGAGCAATACCGCCGCCCTCTGTTCTTTAGGTAAGCTGAAAACCGCCTGCCGCACACGCTCCCGCGCCATGACGTCTTCCACACTTTCAACCGTTGAGTCCGATGTGGACAACTGCAGGTTGTTTTCGCCCAGGGACGTTTCGCGGCGCCGGCTGTCCCGCCGCGCCTGGTCGCGCAGCGCATTGAGCGCTATGCGGTAGAGCCAGGTGGTAAACTCGGCTTGACGCCGGAAATCCGGCAATGCCCGCAACGTTTTCCAAAACGTTTCCTGCAAGACATCTTCCAATGTATGCGGGGCGCACCCCATGCGCAAAAGAAAGTTACGGAGGGGATTGTGGTATTGTTTCACCAGTACAGTGACAGCCTCTTCGTCTCCGGCCGCCGCGCGCAAGATGAGATTGTCGGTCCCGGATTCCTTCACCTTTCCCCTCCGTCCCTACTTTTTTAGACGATTTAAGTTTTAAAAAAGTTCATTAGCGGAACGCAGGTTCCTGCAGTGCATAGTAGGGAAAATAACTTAAATGAAGAGGTCATGGAGCGCCGACCTGTTTCGCGCCATGTACAGCTACGTTGGTTCCGGTTTATCTTACGCCGCGTAGGGTTTCGTTACTTGTCGGCATAGCCTACATTATTTGGGGCGAGTGGACAGACAAATAAAACCTCGGGAAAGACGGCGAATTTTTGTTGTCAGGAAAAACCTACCTATTGTATATATTGTGGGCGAATTTAAAGGCGAATAGTACTTGGTCCACCAGGCCTGGTCGCGGCGTATTTATTTTTTTGTTTAAATACCGGTTGAATGACAGGAAAATGTAACGGTTGCCGGGAATTGTATGCTAAGGTTGCATAGAAAAGGATTATCTGACAAAAAGGTCTGGGACATACCAGTAAAACAAGCCATCCAACCGGGTGGCTTTGTTTCTTATGTGAGCGATCATTGCAGGTGCTTTGCTTGCTTGCTTGCTTGCGAGGGAATCTTTGGCTGCTCGGCGAAGCGGCCGGACTTTCCTGCAACGACCTGGACACGCTTTGCCTCCTGGCGGATATGTACGACGTCGGCAAGCTTGGGGTAATAGCCCTTTCTTCGTTGGACCTGGCGCCGGTGACGGAGTTCATCAGGCAGCACCACGACTGGTGGGACGGTAACAGGTATCCCCAGAGGCCCCACGACCGGAACATCCACATTCTGAGCCGCATCCTTGCCATCGCTGACGCTTACGACGCAATGACGTCGGACTGGTCGGAACACCCTGCTCTTCCGCTAGAAAAGGCGCTGAAAGAACTGGAAAAAGGCGCGGCTGGTTTCGAACCAGCGGCCCTATATGTGTTGTTTTCGTTTATTCAAAGTCTTCGTGCCCCTTGGGGTTTTCCCCCAACATCTTTTTAAGGATTTTCAGCTTAATGGGTACAATTATGATTACAGCCAGGGCGATCAGCGCCCAGCCCCACCACGGCAGCCATGGCATGTTTACTCACCTCCCTTTGACAGTTAATCGCAGCTTACGGCCGAACCGGGACACCAGCACGAACAGCAGCCCCAAGCTGTATAAGGCGGCTACGGTGTTTACCGGCGCCAGGGGCAGTTCGGGCCGGATAAGCAGACGGTGGAAAGCCTCAAAAGTCCAATAATTGGGGAAAGGGTACAACAGCCACTTTAACCGCTCCGGTAAAAACAGGGCCGCTACGGTTACCCCAGTAATGAGCAAAGAAACTACTTTTATCATGGCGATGGCGGTAACCATGTTGTTGCTGACCAGACCGATCAGAAAACCGATTAATATCGCCACTCCCAGGGAAGCCGCAACCGAAATAAGCAGCAACGGGAAATCAACGGCCGCGGGTCCCAGGAGAATAGCGGCCACGGTCGGCGTTAAGGCTAGCACCACCAGCAGGGCAAGAATACTTTTGCCGATCATATATTCCAAGACACTGATCGGCGTGACGGCTAAAGCGCGAATAGTCCTGGACTGCCGGTCGTTGATGATGCTCAAGCCGATAAACATTCCGCCGATCAGGAATATGGATATCAAGAAAAACATGGCCGTATACTCTCGTACCGGGGATTTCTCCCGGCCCAGGCTGACGGTGGAAAGATCCACCACGTCTTCCTTCCCCAAAATCCGATTCAGAATTACTCCCGGCAGTTCACGCACGTAACTTTCTTCATTGCCCTCCAGCAGCACCACGTATTCCCCGCCGGAGTAATATATACCCGGCACGTCGTCGAACGCCAGCACGCGGTCCCGTAAGCGGTCATAACCCGCGTAATGCTCCACCCGCCCGTATGCCTCCAGCTGCCGGGCCACCTCCGCCGGGACCGACTCGTCAACGGCAATACGCATATCCATGTGTTCCAGGGAGGGGAGGAAGAACAGCGCACCCACGGCTAACACGAGCGTGGCCGCCATGGAATAGACCAGGATACTCTCCCGCCTGCTGTTGATTAAGTCCTTGGCCAGCAGATTGCCGATACGCTTGAACATGTCAGTGCCCCTCCCTCATCAGTTTCCGTTCCACGGTGATCCTGGCCAAGGCCAGCAGCACTAGAATTTCCGCCGCCAGGATCAGGAGCATCTGCAAGTAAAATCCAGTCTTGCCCGTGGAGAAAACCAGTTCGCGAATACCGAATACCAGGGGATAGGTGGGGATGAACACGAAATAGGCGGCGCTGAAGGCCGGTACAAAATAAGAAACCATGGGCAGGCTGAGTACCGTCATTATTACCGCTGTAACATAAACAAATTCCGACAGGCTCTTAAAAAACACACTTATGGTCAGGCTGAAGGCCGTCATCAGGAAGCCGGTCAACGCCGCCAGCAGCAAGACCGCCGGCAGCTCAGGACGCAAGCCCAGGGTGAAAACAAACAGTAGAAAACCGTAAAGCAGGGACAGGAGCACGTTTACGGTTATTTTGGACAGGATATACGGCCAGGTCCCCGCCGGGCTGACCCGGAAAGCGCGGATGCTTCCTTCTTCTTTCTCCTGGAATACCAGCGCTGAAACGAAAAACGCGCCGAGCAAGGCTACTTCGAAAGCCAGGAGCACGGGCACAAAGCCCAGATTAAAGGGAGGTTTTTCGCTTGCGGGGCGCAGCAGTTCCTGCCGGTACGTGACCGGTTGCTCCAGGTCGCCGGCGGTGTTCCATATACTGATCACGGCCGCTTCCAGCCCGCGCATAGCTTTTTCCGGTTCATTGCCCTGGCGGTAGATGACCGCTTGCGGGTGTTCCCGATTCCCCCGGAAGACGACGCCGACGGCCTGCCTGTCTCGCTCCAGAGCCTGCTGCAGTTCCTCTTCCGACGCCAGCATGTGTTCTTCGAAACCCGCCTCTCGGGCTATGGGAGCAATTAACTGTCCGGCAGTGAGGTCCACCAGGTATTCACGGCCGGTTACCTCCAGCTGTTTGGGGAGGGCGAAATTAACCAGCAAGATAAACAGCGCGGCTAGACCCAGCACCACGTAAACATAACCGTTGCGGTGAACGACGGCCATGTCCTGTCTTAGAAGGTATCGGAAGCTGCCGCCCTTCATCATGCCAACCCTCTTCCCGTGAGTTTTATGAATATCTGTTCCAGTGTGGCTTCTTGGGAGTGCATTGTTTCCACCTTGCGCTGCTCCATCAGATGGTTTAGCTGATCTCTGTCCTCCGGTTTTTCCGGGAACAGAAGCACGGTCTCGACCTTACCGTTATTGCGGTATTCAACTTTGACCGCTTTCTGCCCGTACTGCAGTTTCAGGTTACGGGGCGAATCCTGGTTGACGATCTGTCCTTCATTTATAAAGGCGACCGTGTCGCAAAGCTCATCCGCCACCAGCATATTGTGGGTGGTGAGAAAAATGGTGGCCCCCCGGTTTTTTTCCGCAATGATAATATTCAGAATCTTGCGCGCTGTCGTCGGGTCCAGCCCGGAAGTGGGTTCATCCAGGAAAAGAATTTCCGGACGGTTCATGATCGCCCGGGCGAAAACCAATCGCTGTTTCATACCCTTGGAATACTGCCCGGCCCATTTCCTCCCCGCGTCAGCCAGGCCCACCATCTCCAGGAGCCGCTCCGGGTTTATGGTCGGAACACTGAAGAGCCCACCGTAGTATTTGAGGTTTTCCAGACCCGTAAGTTTTTCATACACGTTGGGATGTTCAAAGGAAACGCCGACGCGATTAAAAAAACTCTTGCCCAGTTCGACGATTTTCTTGTTGTCGTATAGAACTTTCCCTTTCTGCGCCGGTAACAGGCCGATCATAATATTTTGAACGGTGCTCTTTCCCGCCCCGCTGGGCCCCAGGAAACCGAATATACGGCCGCGACCGATTTCAAATGAGGCCTCCCGGACCGCCGGTGCGGCCGCCCTGGGGTAGTGAAATGTCAGATCCTCAACCCGGATCATTTGTAGAACCTCCATCCTCCTCCGCAATCAACGGAGGTGCAGTATTTATTTTTAAACGGTCAATAATCTTTTCCAGTTCCCGCAGGTACTGCTGTAAGGCCTCCAAACCTCGGTGTGTCAGGGATACGCGGGTCAGCGGCTTACGTTCCCTGAAGGACTTGGTGACGGAGATGTAGCCCGCCTCCTCAAGCCTTTTCAGCTGCACCGACAGATTACCTGCGGTCAAACCCAGTTTCCCCTTCAACTCGGTAAACGAAACCGTCTTGCCGCCCGCGGCGAGGTAACTGATGATCTGCAGGCGAGCGGGCTCGTGAATTATCCGGTCGGGAATAAAGCTCTCCTTTTCTCTGCCGCTGTCCCTCATCACCCTTACCCCTTTTCGCCGGGCAGGCCTAGATAGAGAAGCAGGGAAGTCAGTCCAAAACCAGCAGCGAAGGTTATTACCAAAACCGCCAGGGGATGAATGGCTGTCGCAATAAAGAGGGTCAGGAGCCCTGTCGCCGTCAGCCATATGCCCAGAAGATAAAATTCTTTAATAAAAAACAGCGAGCTTAGTGATATGACCAATAAACCGTACAGCACAGCGAAGGAAGGGATGATATACAAACCGTAACCCCTACTGCCCAAAAAGAAGATCACCAGAGTAATGACAGTCAAGTTGGGCAGCATCAGCCTCAGGAACCGGGGCGTAAAGATACCTTCCAAAAGTTTGCGAAAAGTCATATCAAAGCCGATTTTGCGAGAGCTATTGAAAAAATTCCTGCTTTTTAGATAGCCGATACCGAACCCCGATAAACCGATCAGCGCGAACAGGATTAACCTATAATTTAAAGGTATAGCCGTGAAGGACCCATACTGCTCCAGCAGGTAGTAGAAAACTGTTGAGAAGCCGGCGATCAGTAAACCGGCGGCCAGTAATATCCCCCTTAATGCGCCTCCGGCATCGATGAATCGAAAAACACTGTCGCTTTTGCTAACGGCCTCTTTTATTAACTTCAGGTCGGCGATAACCTTCCACAGATCTGGTGATCCTTTGTCCACTCTGAACACCCCTTCTGGTTTATGATAAAAACTAGTTTATAATAATATATTATGTCTATTTAAGTTGACAATAGCAATTACTAAAAAAACGCCGGAACGGAACAAGTGCTAATCGACCGGTGATGGCGGTATGCGGAGAACCGGCGAGCACCTGATCATCTCCAACATCTAACAGCGACTTGACAAATCCTTAAAACAAGGTGTAAAAATGAATGGGAGGAAGATTATGGATGGTATGCCACGTACTGGGTTTTGTATCGCTTAGAGAAAGGAGGTGAATTGATGCGGTCTTGTAATTATCTGGTAACTGTCTTGTTGGTGGCAGTTCTGATGTTGGGAGCAGCTTCGGCGGCTGTGGCCGGGGCGCAGTACATGGGTCAGATCCCGGCTGCCGTGCAAGATAAGAGCTGCAACCTGTGCCACACTGCAAACATGCCGGCGTTGAACGCGCCGGGGCAGGCTTGGGTGGATGCCGGCAAGGACTGGAACGTTTTCACCGGCACCGCCCAGCCGGCGGCTGATGCAGAAAAAGGGCTGCCCGAGACCGGCGGCAACCCCTACATATATGTGGGGATTGGAATGGTCATGTTCATGTCCGGCTTACTTATGGGCAAGAGACGGGCGGATCAGGAATAAGAAGATAAATGTGATAATGGGGGCTCCTGATTTCAGCAGGGGCCCTTTTTTAATTGATAGAGGACAGGCGCATAAAGCGTCGGGAAATAATCGGGCGTCGTTTTAGTTGCAGGAAAAACCTACCTATCGTATAATAATGTCGGGCAAGCTTGAAAAGTGGGATATAACATAAGTACTTAGTTACAAGTATTGAAGGTTCCGGATACTGTCCGGCCAACGAGGGCAAGGCAAAACCAGGGAATCGATACGTATCAAGACTGCGGTTAATTGTTCGAAATTATGGTCAGGTCCAGAGCATTTGTAGCATCAGAGGATGAAAAAGGTTCGTTAAGTTAAAGAAAACAAGGATGTTGGTTATATACCGACATAAAAAATATTAATTCAGGAAAAACGGCTGGGAACAAGCAGTATAAGAAGCCATCCACCCGGGTGGCTTTGTTCCTTAAAAGACTTCTGTTCCAGGTGATTACCCCCCCAGGCCTTGAAAAAAATTGACCTGCTACGGAGTGCTGGAGATGCTTAAAAGCTGGAGAGGATGGGAGAAGAAAGCACCTGAGGAAGGACGGGGGCACGAGGGAGGATACTAGGAATGCCCGCCTATGGAGAAAATTCAGGTTGCGGATGTAGAGGTGTCATTGAAGCGCTTTGCTCGCTTGCGAGGGTATCTTCGTTTTTGGACGGTGTCCCATGCAGCTATCGATATTCGAGGTTGTGGAGAGGAGGTGAAAAGCATGCACTCCCACCGAAAAGGCGACCTTCGCCAGTTGGTGGACGCTCTGCCGGAAGAGAGAATCGATGCGGCCGCGAGATTGCTGAAGCTCCTGCTCGTTGAAAGCGACGAACTGCCACCGGAAAGGTTAGGGGAGCGGCTGCGCCTTCTCGAGAGTATCATTGACTCTCTTCCGGACGGCATTCTTGCCGTTGACGGCGAGGGTAAAGTAGTCGTCTGGAACAGAGCAGTGGAAGAAATGACGGGGGTTAGGAAGGGAGAAGTACTGGGCAAGGGTAAATACGCTTACGCCGTCCCGTTTTACGGGGAGCGCAGGCCCATCCTTGTGGACATCCTGCTCGGCAACGGGAAGGAGTGGGAGCGGAAATACGAAAAAGTCGAGAGGAAGGGCCAAGTGCTTCTCGGTGAAGGCTTTGCTCCCAACGCTTGCAGCGGCGGGGGGCTTCATTTCTGGACCCTTGCGGCTCCGATCCACGACGAGAAAGGGAACTTCCTCGGGGCGGTCCAGTGTATTCGAGACATCGGCGAACGCAAGAAGATGGAGGAGGAATTGAGGTACTGGAGTGGGCACGACGCTCTCACCGGAGCATACAACCGTGCGTTTTTCGAGGAGGAACTGCGGCGGCTGGAGAAGGGCCGCTCCTTTCCCGTGAGCCTCATCCTCTGCGACCTGGACGGCCTCAAGGTGGTTAACGACGCCCTGGGCCACGAGCGGGGCGACGAACTCCTGAGCCGCACGGCGAAGGTGATCGCGGGTTGCGTCCGCGGGTCTGACGTGGTGGCCCGGATAGGCGGGGACGAGTTCGCCGTGATCCTGCCGCAGACTGCACAGCAGATGGCAGAAGTGGCGGTCGAGCGCATCATCGAGGCTGTGGGCGAGGATAACGCACAGCACCCGGATCTTCCTCTGAGCGTTTCCCTGGGGGTGGCGACGGCCGAGGATGCTTCCCGCTCGCTCCGGGAGGTGTACGCGGAAGCCGACAACGCTATGTACAGGGACAAGCTTGCCAGGGGAGCGGACCCGTACCGCGCGGTTGTCCATACGCTCAAGGCGGCCTTGGCGGAGAAAGACTTCGTGGCCGGCGGCCACACAGAGCGCGTGAAAAATCTGGCCTGCTTGCTGGGCGAGGCGGTGGGACTTTCCCGGAACGACCTGGACACGCTTCGCCTCCTGGCGGACATGCACGACGTCGGCAAGCTTGGAGTACCGGAGCAGATTCTTTTCAAGCCGGCGGCGCTTATCGAGGAGGAGATGGAAGAAGTGAGGCGCCACCCCGATATCGGTTACCGGATCGCCCTTTCTTCGCTCGATCTGGCGCCGGTGGCGGAACTCATCCGGCAGCACCACGAGCGGTGGAACGGGAAGGGGTATCCCCGGGGGCTGAGCGGCGAAGAGATCCACATTTTGAGCCGCATCATCGCTATAGCCGACGCCTACGACGCGATGACGTCGGACCGGCCGCACCGTCCTGCTATGACGTCCGAAGAGGCCTTGAAAGAACTTAAAAGTTGCGCGGGAACCCAATTCGACCCGCAACTTGTTGCGGTTTTTGTAAAGCTGATTTCGCTCTCCGAATCTTAAGGTAGCATAATATATAAAGGACTTGTTAATCGTCTGGACAGGGATAGGGACTGTTTAAGGAGGGTTATCTGATTGACTTTATTACACGGTCTGGCTTCCTTTGACAAATAAGAACCGTTGCCTATCACGTCCAAATTCTAACTACATAAACTTTAATAATTCAAACGCATTAAAATCGCCAATAACCCGACGGTCATCATCAACTACCGGTAATTCGTTCCGCCTGCGGTTTACCATTTTAGCCAAGGCATCCTGAAGCTTTATATCCTTTTTCACATAGACGGCAGGCCCCATAATGTCACTTGCCAAGGCGAAAGGTGAATACCGGAAAAGCTTGAAAGGCGATATAAACGTATCCCAACCGGAACTCCTTTTTGTACGGCAATCCCTTTCAAGACATCTCCAGGGTAATAATTCCTTTCAAAGTACCGCTGTCGTCGACCACATACACGCTACGCACAACTGGGGAACCGGATAACATCGCATCGATTACCTCTTCTTGGGAGGTTTTTTCATTCACGACTTTGGGTTTTAGCGTGAGCAAGCGATAAATATCTCCCACAGTCAGCGTCTCATCACACTTCGATTTCTTCATCACATCCCTCCAGAAGATGTACGATACCGACGACCTTGTCAACGTTTAGGACAAACCCAATACCGGTGCCGGGTTTTTCAAGCCTGCCCGCATCGACGATCGCCTTTAATACCGCGTTTGTCTTGTCCCTGTGAACCAGCGTCAGGATAATTTCCTTTTCCGGCTCAATGGGTATGCCCAACAGTTTCTTTTGTTCATGGATACCTACCCCCCGCCCGTGGACAATGGTACCTCCCCTGGCCCCGGCACACCGGGCGGCATGGACGACTCTCTCCGACCAGCCTTTCTTCACAATTGTTACGATCAGTTGGTGTTCTTTACCCACCTTCATCTTCAGCACTCCCTTGTGCGTATATTTGTCCCAATACCAGCACCGCCAGTATTGGCACCAAGGCCACCAGGGCAATCATCCCAAAGCCTTCCAAAAGCGGATCCCGGCCTTCAGCGCCTGCCGCCACACCTACCGCCAAGGCCACAATGAAGGTAACAGTCATGGGACCTGTGGCCACCCCGCCGGAGTCAAAGGCTACAGAAATAAAGGTCGGGGGTGAAAACCTGATCAGCCCCAGGGCCAGAACATACCCCGGCACCAGGATGTAAAACAGCGGGATCCCGTAAATTATACGCACCATGGCCAGACCGATGGCTACAGCCACTCCTATGGCCAAAGTATACAACATAACCTGCTGCGAGATATAACCCCCGGACACTTTTTCGACTTCATAATTCAGAATGCGAACGGCGGGTTCAGCGATCGTAGCTACGAAGCCCAGAACTGTGGCGACGAGAACGATTAACCATTTGTGAGACATCTGGCCCAGGTGCTCACCCAGAGCCAATCCCGTAGGTATAAAGCCTATCTTAACCCCCTGTAGAAACAGAGCCAGGCCGACGAAGGATAATAATAAACCTACGAATACCCTGACGATGGTTTCTTTTGGCAGCTTCAAAAACAGTATCTGAAAAATCACAAATATGACCAACAGGGGTGCAAGAGCCTCCGCCACCTCAAGAAGAACGTACCCAAAGCCTGAAAACATTAAAAAAAGCTCAACCATAAATCACCCCCAGAACCATTACCGCCAGTAGCGGGCCGATGGAGGCCAGAGCCACAAAACCAAAACTGTCACCCGTTGACGACTTTCCACCGAGCACGGCGGTTAAGCCGACCCCCAAGGCCAGGATAAACGGAACCGTCATCGGCCCCGTGGTCACCCCTCCGGCATCGAAGGATATGGGTACAAAGTGCGGCGGCACAAACATGGACAGAATAAATACTGCCAGATAGCCGGCTACCAGAATGTACGCCATCGGGATTCCCAGGATAACCCGGGCGGCGGCGATTGCCATGAAAATGCCCACACCCACCGCCACAAAGGCAACAAGGACTTTATTCCCGATTTCTCCGCCCGAAACAACATCGACCTGGTGGGCAAGCACCCTGACATCCGGCTCGGCAACGGTAACGGCGATTCCGATAAAAAGCGTAAGCAACATCAGCAGCGGTAAGGATCCGAACTGGGGAAGCGCGGAACCGATCGCATCCCCAAGCGGTAAAAGGCCTACCTTGACGCCCAAAAGGAAGAACCCGAGGCCAAGGGTCACCATCACCACTCCGGCCAGGAAGCGGGCAATTTGATCCCCCGGCTGTTCGAACAAAATAAGCATCAGGACCACAACCAGCGCCGCAATCGGCAGCACCGCCTGGATCATTTCCAGAGCGATGGTTTTCATATCTTCCATCTAAGACGCCTCCGGGTTGAATAGAAACAGGCTACCGGCATTACCAGGTTCCCGCCGCCTGGGTATTTTTCTCTTGACCTGTTTTTCTCGTGTGACGGTCTGCAACGGATTGTAGAGTCGTAAGTCCATGTTCCCTAAATTAACATCATCTAGACGAACTGACGAACTTATTGTATAAACTAAAAAATTGAAACAGCGCCGAAGCAGCGGCGCCGTTAGATCGTCACCTTAGGGGCGCTCACCCGTCCCTAACTCAAATGTTAGCATTAGTCCGGCTCCTTGGCAAGGTCGCCACATGCCGCGGGTAATCTTGTATCAAGGGGCATCGCCTTATGCCGACGTGTAAAATTATTTTTGAAACATCACACTTCGGCCATCATCCGCCCGCGCCATGTTGGTCATGCCCGGGCTATATGGACCGCTAACGCAAAAGGCTTTAATCATAAGGTTGACATTGTCTTTTAGGCGATGTTAGTATGTTTAAAATCTAAAGTCGCATCTAATCTTACGCTGAATTCTCTCTTAAAAGGAGAAGCGGGGGAACCAGTTACTCGGGGTGAATCACGGCACTCAATGTTATTCCATTAAGGCTTGGTTTATACAACTGTGTGATGGAAAACGAAGTAACCGAGTGCCGGGTAGGGTTACCTTACGACCCGAACCGTCCAGCTAACCCCGTAAGCGTGGTAAGGGGAGCGGACCCACGTTAGCGTTTGAGAGTTTACCATTTATTGTTTGGGTCAATCATTTCCTCATTTTTTCGCACTGTTTTCCCCCTTGCTTCTGCTTCTCCTATCTATACCGCGGTTTAAATTAACGGCAGACGTACCGTGTACGGAGGTACTTAGAGCTTTGCTTTGCGTTGCGAAGCGCGGCGAACCTTTTGATGCCTGAGTCTTCCGCCTTGCCCGCGGTTCTAAAATGTAGCGGCCGGCTGACTGCTTCCGGTGCGTAACAAGAAGCGGAGACAGTGCCAATGGCGGTAATGGGCGTTTAGTATTGCGGGACGCTGTCCGCTGCTTGAAAGGGG
>JAGUUY010000135.1 GCA_020063185.1 Bacillota bacterium | reverse complement strand
TGATGCGAGGCATGGAGGCTCTCCTTTCTTTGACGTTCAACGTTCAAGCTTAAAGGGATGGACCTTTGCGGTCTGTTCAACGTTCAACGTTAGCTCAAACAGATAGATTCTGGGGGTCTAGAATATAGAATGTAGAATATGGACTTACATGCCGCTACGCGGCACCATTAGAAAGATGAAATGGCCTTTACTGCCGGTGTCCCCCGGCTGCGCCGTGCTCATTACGCGCGGTGATAAACTTCGTCTGGCTTTGTCAGGCTCGCCGTCCGGTGCTCACGTACTACCATGTACGCTCCGCGCCGTCCGGCTTCGCCTTCCGCGCCACGCTTGTTTCTGACCGCGCGTAGGGAGGACTTCAGGCCGACGCGACATTGGCTTGGCTTGGAGCGAACAGCGGCTTCGCTCCTAAGGGCTCGCTATGGTAGCCCTACGTTGCAGGTGATACATTTGTAAGATTGTTAAGTTTTTAATTGCGGTACTTCTGACCTTTATCATTCCTACCCCCGTAGGCTCATTCTATATTCTGACCTCAACTGCAGTGCTTCTCGGGCATTGCTTCTTAGGTCTAAACTTTCCGTATTGCCTTAAAGGCGCATTTTTCAAAACAGGCGCCGCAGCCGGTACACTTGTCGGCTTCAATTACGTGCGGTCGCTTCAGCTCGCCGGAAACGGCCCCTGACGGGCAGTGCTTGGCACAAAGCCCGCAGCCTTTACAGATTTCTTCGTTTATTTCATACCCGAACAGCCCCGGGCATTTTTTAGCCGGACACCGGTGTCTATACACATGCTCTTCGTATTCACGCCGGAAGTATTTGATCGTGGTCAGCACGGGGTTAGGGGCCGTCTGTCCCAGGCCGCAGAGGGAGCCTTTTTGTATCGCCGGGGCTAGTTCTTCGAGCAGTTCGATATCGCCGGGCCGGCCCTTCCCCGCACAGATGTCTTCCACGATCCTGTGCATCTGGCGGATACCGAGCCTGCACGGGTTGCATTTGCCGCAGGACTCGCTTCTGGTGAATTCGAGAAAGTAACGGGCCATGTCCACCATGCACGTTTCCTCGTCCAGGACCACCAGCCCGCCGGAACCCATGATCGAACCCGCTGCGGCCAGTTTTTCGTAATCGACGGGCAAGTCAAGGAGTTCAGCGGGGATGCAGCCTCCGGAGGGCCCGCCGGTCTGCACCGCCTTTACCTCTTTACCACCCGGAATACCCCCGCCGATTTCAAACACGATCTCCCGGAGGGTGGTGCCCATGGGCACCTCGATCAGGCCGCCGTGGCGGACCTTGCCCGCCAGGCTGAACACTTTTGTGCCCTTGCTTTTTTCCGTACCGATGCCGGCGTACCATTCGGGGCCGTTGTTGATGATCCGCGGGATGTTGGCCCAGGTCTCGACGTTGTTGATGTTGGTCGGTTTACCCCAGAGACCGGACTGCGCGGGAAAGGGAGGGCGTGTCCGCGGCATGCCTCGCTTCCCCTCGATGGAAGCGATCAAAGCCGTTTCTTCGCCGCAGACGAAGGCGCCGGCGCCTTCCTTTACCCTGACGTGGAAATCGAAGCCGCTGCCCATGATGTTGTCGCCGAGCAGTCCCATGTCTTCGGCCTGCTTTAGCGCCGAACGAACGGTTTTAACCGCGATCGGGTATTCGGCCCGGATGTAGAAGCAGCCTTCGGCAGGACAGATGCCCTTGGCGACGGCGTAGGCGCCGATAGTCAGACCTTCCACGAGCGAGTGGGGGTCCCCTTCCATCAGCGAACGGTCCATGAAAGCCCCGGGGTCCCCCTCATCGCCGTTGCAGATGATGTAGCGCATCGAACGGTCTACGGCGTTGCGGCAGAGTTCCCACTTTAAACCCGTGGGGAAACCGGCCCCGCCCCGCCCCCGCAGCCCCGACCGCTTGACAAGGTCGATTAGCTCCTCGGGGTCGATGGACAATACCGCGGCGAGAGCAGTGTAGCCGCCCGCGGCGATGTAGTCCTCGACGCTGTTGGGGTTTATCCGACCGTTGTTTTGCAGGGCGATGCGCATCTGCCTGGCGCGGAACGGGATATCGTCGTAATTGGGGATGGTTTCCTTGGTAAGGGGGTCAAGGTAGAGCAGGCGCTCCACGACCCCTCCGCCGACGACGGTCTGGTCGACAATGTCAAAAATGTCGCGCCGCCTATTCTCCCGGCCCACCTCGCGGTAGAATATGCCCGGCGGGTCGACCAGCACCACCGGTCCTTTCTGGCAGAATCCGGGGCAGCCACTGATCTTAAGCTCCACTGTGGTTTTCGGCCGGCATCTGGCCAGTTCCCGCGCGAGTTCCCGGGCGACCTCGATACTGCCGTTGGCCCGGCAACCGGTATCGCCGCATACGGTGATGCGCATGCGGTTGGCGTTCTGCGCCGCCCGAATGCGCTCGCGCAGGGAGTTCAGTTGTTCAACGGAGGTGAGCTTCGCCATATGTTTCCTTTTATACCTGTCTTAGCCCGGTGAAGGAATAAGGGGCTGTTTCCGGGATAACTTTTCCGGCGCAAGCGGCATTTTTTTTGAACAAGGGCGTATCGGCGGCCGGAATTTTAAAGACCATTCTGATTCTGAAAACGCGGTGGCGGGCCCGCTCTTTGGCCGCCGACACCTGCGTCAACTTGCGGAATTTTTCCGGCGTCATCGACCCGTGAATCCTATCGTCCACCAGTACGACCGGGGCAAGCGAGCAGGAGCCTACACAGGCCACCCGCTCAAGGGTGAACTTACGGTCGGCGGTGGTCTCTCCAGGGCCGATGCCGAGTTCCGTCTTCACCGCTTCCAGCACCGATCTCCCGCCGCGGACGTGGCAGGCGGTTCCCTGGCACACCTTTACCTGGTGCCGTCCGCGCGGGGTAAGGTGAAACTGCGCGTAAAAAGTCGCCACACCATATACTGCGCTCGCCGGGACCCCCAGGTAGTCGGCAACCTTCAGCAAGGCCTCCCGCGGCAGGTAGCCGAGAATGCTTTGGGCGTCCTGAATCACGGGGATTAACGAACTCCGGCTTTTCGGGTACCGGCGCAACGTTTCTTCCAGCCTTAAAGCAACTATATCTTCCACCGTGTTCCACTCCTGCCATCACATGTTACCCGTGGAAATGCGTGCCTGTTTGAAGGCAGAATTGGCGATAAATAACTTTAAAGGCCAAATAATCCGGCAGTAACTGCTATATGCTTATCATTTCGCCGTTTCTCTTTATATTCCTGTTTTTTGCTCAAAGGTTTTCTGGACCTGTTATTGGTAAAAACTCAGAATTACCGGAATCGCGACAGGTGGGGCCGCTCATTCGGCGGGGAAAAGGGGTGGTTTCAAAAGCCGAGGTTATGTGGCGAAGGGGGTACGGCTATACCGTGTTGGAAACCGTGTGCGTGTCATCCCATAAAATACATGAAGGGAATTGCAGGCGCCGGGCGAAGTAGTTTTACCGGAAACTGAGAAACACTCTTCCGTCCAAGACGGTTCCCACCGTCTGCCTGTTGTATCTTT
>JAGUUY010000138.1 GCA_020063185.1 Bacillota bacterium | reverse complement strand
GGTGGCGGAAATCAACCGGCGCATGGAACTATACAGAGGGAACAAGCCGCCGGTCACCTGGGAAGGCCGGGAGATAATCCTCACGGATGACGGCATAGCCACCGGCTACACGGCCATTGCAGCGCTGCGCTCACTCAGAAAAGCCGGACCAAAGGAAATAATCCTGGCGGTACCGGTTGCCCCCGCCGATACGCTCGCAGATCTCCGCCCGGAAGTCGACGAAATAATCTGCCTCCTCGTCCCCGATGTTTTTATGGCGGTTGGTCAGTTTTACACCCATTTCGACCAGACTTCGGACCAGGAAGTAATCCGTCTCCTCAACGAGACCGGCGGCGATAGTATCAAATAGAAGACGATCCTCTTTTCTATCCTTTCCCGAAAAAGATAAAAAGGAATTGCCCTAACCCGGACTAGCCGGAACACTCAACGGTACGTTAAAACTACTTTACTCGTTGTACACAATACGACCTGGAACGCCGCGTCTCAAGATCAGCAAGTTGAGTGCCGGGTTCCCATAGAGACTCGGAGAACAGCCTCATAGGCCGGTTCCAACAGCCCTGGCCCAAGTATCCCATGCATCTCAATCGTTGCTCTGCTCAGCTGTTCTGTTATTCTGTTCAGTCCCAGCTCTGTGCTCGCTGTGTCTCCGTGGTGAATGTGCGCCCAAACGGCATAAACCACAACCTTCGGGAGCCATACTAATTCCGAAAGGGGTGAACATCTTGGCCAGGATAGCAGTCGATGAAGGGCTTACCAACGTAAGGGAGTTTTTGCGGCGGGAGGGCTTCGAGGTTGTCCTGCCCGAAAACGCGACGGACGTCGCCGCCGTGGTTGTCAGCGGGATGCAGGAAAACATGCTCGGCAGGGAGGACGTGATGATTGACGCGCCGGTAGTCGATGCCCGCGGCAAAACGCCGGCGGAAATCTTGGGCGCGTTGAGGGATGCGCTCGGGAATAGGCGGCCAGGGGATCAACCGCCGGCAATATAATAAGCGCCACATTTTCCCTAACACGATCAGGAAAGAAAAGGTGGTTCCCGGTAACCGAAGTTATCTTCAGGTCGCGGTTACGGCCGCAGGAACCCGGCGTATTCTTCGGCCTACCCCGAGGAGAGCGGCCGCGATTACTTCCGCCTGGCGCATCACGACGTTCAGGCGGGTGTTTTGGAGGACGGCGTATTCCATAAAGCCGCCCACGTTCACCACCGCAGTGACGTGGATATGTCCGACGGGAGGCAGGGTCTTGTTTACGCCGGCCCCCGGCAGCAGAGGCCCCACCCCTACATTGATGGCGCCCACGTTTTCCGGATACCCGAGAGACGCGTCCACGGCGATTACCAGTGCGTCACGGTGCAGCTTGTGCACCTCGTTAAGCTTTTCTTTAAGATTCCGCGCGTGCACGGGTTCCGATAACGTGCCGTAAACATGGAACGGGTTGTTTTGGGCCGCGATAACTTTACTCCCGACCAACGGCCCCAAAGAGTCGCCGGTCGAACGATCGGTACCGATGCACAGAAGCACCCAGGGTATTTCCTCGCCGCAGCACGGCCCTACGCGCTCCGTAATGTCAACCGCGAGACGTTCCGCGGCGTCCGGATCTTCGTAGTGTATCCGTGTCCGCGGGGGCACGGCTTCCGCAGTAACGTGGGTTATCGCCGGATACTCTTCCACCTGACCACCCCCAGGTTTCTCCGGGAACCTAACAGGCCGCTCTACAAAACTGCGCCTCACAACCCCACTTCTCAAATGGCCTCCCGGAAATACCACCAAAACTAATATATTTATTGCCGCCGAGGCATGTATTTATTCCCGTTTTTACCTCTGTGTAGGGAGGCAAGAAGGAATTATTCCCGTTCACGCGAAGCTATAAAAGGGCTAAGGGGGGGAATATCGGTGAATTTGCTTGATGCGGTCTTAATCGCTGTCCTTGCCGGCGGGGTTTACCGGGGGCTGAAAGCCGGATTTGTCCTGAGCTGTATTCGCCTTACCGGGATTGGAGTGGCCTTTCTGGCGGCGTCCCGGTACTACCGTGAGGCCGGAGAACTGCTCGAGCGGCAATTCCACCTCGCCGAAGTTTTAGCCGCCTGGCTCACCCAGTTTTATAATCCTGCAGTCCCGACAGCGCCGCTCCAGCCGGGACAAGGGGTCGTACTTTTACCGGGCGCCCTGCCGGGACAAAACGAAGCGGTGAGCGCATCCGCGCTCATTCCGCCCGCAGCCTCTGTTCACCAGTATGTTTACAACCTTGCGCGGGGCCTTATCAACGCGGGGGTGTTCGTGGTGCTTTTCGGCGTGGTCGGGCGGCTTTGGTCCTTTATCGGCGATCAGGTTACGTTTTTCCGCCGCTGGTCGTTTTTCAGACCTTTTGACCGCCTCGGGGGGCTTTTTCTTGGCGCTGCCGGGGGGTTTGTGCTCGGCGCGGTCCTGGTCTTGTTGCTTCACCACGCGGCGGGGCTCGGTGTTTTCCTCAAGGGCCCGGAAAATCTTTTCACAAAAGCCGTTAACGGTTCGGTCCTGGTACCTTATTACGACGGTTTTCTCCGGGTAGTAAGCGGGTTTTCGTTTATGAGCGGGGCCAAAGACCACGAACTGCCGGTAATATAGAGGCCGGGAGAAATGCTAAAATTACAGACAGGCGACGTCGTGCGTCTCAAGAAACCCCATCCTTGCGGGAGCGCGGAGTGGGAAATCCTGCGTACAGGCGTCGACGTCCGTCTCAAATGCCGCGGGTGCGGGCGGATTATTCTTATTGCCAGGGATAAACTGCGCCGTAGCATGCGGCAGATAATCCCGGTAAAAGACCCGTGAAACTTCCCTTGTCAAAAGGTTCTTGTCACGGGACTAAATGGTGTGGTAGAATAAAGACCGTTTTAAAGAGACTCTTATGCGTATGGCGCAAACCGGAAAGGAACGCAGCCGCGCAGCGGTCGCGGTTCCGGTGAACTCCCTGCCCCTTTTCCAAAGGGGCCGCTTAAGACCGAAGGGAGGTGTTTGTATTGCGGCAGTATGAAACCATGTACATTTTGCGCCCCGGGGCGGAAGAAGAAGCCACCAACGAGATGGTGGAAAAATTTAAGACCGTCATCGAAAACCAAGGCGGGGCCGTCGACCGGATCGAGCGGTGGGGTAAGCGTAAGCTTGCTTACGAAATCGACAAAGAACGGGAAGGCCATTACGTTTTAATGTACTTCAAAGCAGCCGTGCCGGCGGTCACAGAACTGGACAGGATGTTCAAGATCTCTGGTGAGGTGCTCCGCCACATTATTATTCGGGAAGAGTAAGGAGGCGGGGGTATGCTTAACCGGGTGATCCTGATCGGGCGTCTGGTACGCGACCCGGAACTTCGCTATACACCTACCGGCGTAGCTGTGGCCAGTTTTACCATTGCCGTTGACCGCCCGTTTTTCGGTAAGCAGGGGGAACGGCAGACAGACTTTATCGACATCGTTGTGTGGCAGAAGCAGGCGGAGGTTTGTCATCGGAACCTGGCCAAAGGCCGGCTTGTCGCCGTCGAGGGAAGACTTCAGATTCGGTCTTACGACGATAACCAGGGTGTTCGGCGCAAGGCGGCCGAAGTGGTTGCCGACTCGGTGCGGTTCCTTGACCGGCCGCGTGAAGGAGACAGGCCACCGGGGCCCGAACCGCCGGGTAAAGTAAACGAAATCGACCAGGAGCCTTTCGGGCAGGCGGTCGATTTTTCTGACGACGACATACCGTTTTAGAAGCTATCAGTCATCAGCGGTCAGCGATCAGGTACGAGTCGCGAGTCACGAGTCGAAAGTCAAAAGCCACCAGTTAAGTCCTAAGTCAAAAGTCCTCAGTCCTCATTCAAAAGACGGAAGGACTTCGAATCACGAAACTATGAACCGTAAACTTTGAACTTTCAACTT
>JAGUUY010000017.1 GCA_020063185.1 Bacillota bacterium | reverse complement strand
GAGAGAGGCTGAGGGGACTGATGTGTCATGAAGATTGGACCTCCAAATGGACCGGACGCCGCAAAAGTGTACGGCATCCAGCAAAGACTGGGCAAGAGCGTAGAAAAAGCGAAAGAAAGCGAGCGTGCAGCGGACAGCTTTGAACCTTCGACCCAGATCAGGGAGTTGAGGGAGCTCAAAGAGCGCCTACAGAACATATCGGAAGTCAGACAGGAATTGGTGGATCGGCTGCGCGAGGAAATCGCGGCCGGAAGGTATGAACCCGACCCTGAACGGATTGCGGCAGGTATTCTGGAAGAATTGGGATTAAACCGGCGGTAGTACCGCCGGTTTTTATCCCCTGATATTGTATTTGGCATATGAAAGAAGGGTGGCCGGCGAACGCGGAAAGCGACTTAACAGCTTGTGTGAAAGAGCGGATGGCGGTTGTTAAAAGAATTATTGCGGTTACCAAAGGTGACCGGTGGCGTGTATTCTTGCCAGGCAGGGGTAGGGGAGGTATGTTTGGAGCCTAACCGGCAAGTCTGTTAGAGAAGCACGGTATGGTACCAGAGCAAAGGCGGGTGGATCCCGTGAAAGTCGGCGCAGGCGGACTGCAGGCGCAGGTGATGTTCGAACTGGACCCGGTTCGCCGCGAAGGGATGCTGCGTACCGACCATCAGGGGCGGAGTTCGGCGGTACCCGAGTTAAACCGAAGCATTCCGGAAGGGGAGCGGCTGGTCCGGCTTATTGAACAGATGAACACCGCGGCCGCGCTTATTAATTCACCTTTCAGGTTTAAGATGAAACGCGTCAAGGACAAAGTGGTTATTTACCGGTATTCAACCGACGAGTCGGGTTTGGAAAGCGAAGAAGAAATTCCGGCCGAAGAACTCGCTCGGATCTGGAGACATCTTAACCCCGAGAGTTTTATAGACGAAAGTATTTAATAACCTGTTTATTTTGAACAGGTGGATGTTTATTTTTGAGAGTAGATAGGCGGGGTTTGAAAGTGATAACAAAGCCGTGCGTGGAAAACGGATTGCCGGAACTCTTCTCCTGTTTAGAACATTTACTTCGGCGTCAGAAAGAAACGGTCGGCAAGCTGTATAGCCTGGCGCGAGGTCAAATTGAAGTCATGCGCGAGGCCGATACCGAGGCCTTGATGACGCTTGTCAACGATCAACTGATACTTGCAAACGAATTAGCCGGACTCGAAGAGGAGCGGTACGACACCCAGGCGGCCCTGGCTGCGGCCTCAGGTTTGAGGCCTGGTGCGACACTGCACACACTTTTAACCTTCGCACCGGAAAATGACCGGGCGCGGCTTGCCTCGTTAGGTGCCGCGCTGAAGGCGGAGCTTGTTTCGTTGCGCAATGTGAACGATATCTGTTTGGTAATGGCGCGGCGCGGCCTTCAGTTTAACACCCGGCTCCTGGCCGCGATGGGCGTTCTCGGGGGCAGTTCGTATGGGCCCGGCGGCGAGATATTCCCGGCCGCGACGGCCCAGGCTTTGGATAGTGTAGTTTGATTCGAAGTAACTATTCGCCCTCGTCACACTGACGGAACGTGGTGAGAGGCAAGCAGAGCAAGGAAGTCGGCGGGGACGAACCGGAGCGTACCGGGGATGTACGTGAGGTTTCGGCTCGACCGGCTGACGCAGCTGTGCGTAGCCAATCACCGCGCCTCACGAGATGCTTGAATAATAACGATTCGAAACGGGGGCTTGTGGGATGATCTCTACCTTCTTCGGTCTTGAAATCGCCAGGCGCGGTTTAATGTCCGAGAGAACCGCAATGAACACCACCGCGCACAATCTGGCGAACGCGAACGTCGAAGGGTATACGCGCCAGGAGGCTGTACACGCCGCTACTCCGCCGTACACAATTCCGACGCGGGAGCAGACATTGGTCCCGGGGCAGTTGGGTACCGGCGTGGAGATTTACGCCATCCGCCGTATTCGGGATGAGCTCCTGGACGTTCAGCTGCGCAACGCGATGGGCGAGGCCGGCTTCTGGGAGGAACGGGAGGATGCTCTTTCGCGCATCGAGGCTATTTTCCCCGAGCCTTCGGAGCACGGACTACAAAGCTTAATAGGCAAATTCTTTAACAACTGGCACGAACTCAACAACAGTCCTCAAGACCTGGGCCTCAAAGCAGCAGTAAGGGTGGCGGCCGAGGAACTCACAGTCGCGGTACGCCAGACGTATGCTCAGTTGGGGGACAACGAACGGAATCTGCGCGATCTGGTCCACGACCAGGTTGGTGAGATAAACAGAATCGCTGAAGAAATCGGTAATCTTAACCAGAGGATAAAGACCCTTGTGGGTATGGGTGCGCAGCCGAACGATTTAATGGACCGGCGGGACATCCTCCTTGACAAGTTGGCCGCCATCGGTACGGAGACAGTGGTGCGGCAGAACGACGGAACGGTGATAGTCTCGCTGTTCGGGCAGGAACTGGTACACGCGGACGGCACATTTGAGACTATAACCATCGAAGAGCCTTTTGCGGGTAGGGAGGATAGTCTGGTGATCACTTTTTCCTCCGGACCTACCGTCGACATTACCGCGGCGGCCAATGCCTACACCCTTTCGGGTTCCCTGGCCGGTATCGAAAGCGCCCGGCAAAAGGTCATCGGCTACATGGGTGACCTGGACACCCTGGCAAACGCACTTCGCGATGAAGTGAACGCCGTTCACGAAACCGAATTTTTTGCCGCTGCATCTACCGGCGCCGCCGATTTTGATCTCAGTGACGACATTAAGGAAGATTTAAAAAATATCGACGGTACCAAGGCCCTGGCCGTCGCCGGGCTGCGTGACGACCCCACCATGGTTGACGGTACCGCCACGTTTGAAGGGTTTTACCGTCAATTGGTTACCAGGATCGGCGAGGACATGCGAGGGAGCGGTGAACGTACGGCCGGGGCGCGGGCCGTGCGGGAGCAGCTTGAGAACCTGCGCAAATCCGTTTCCGGCGTCTCGATCGACGAGGAACTGACCAAGCTCATGCAGTACCAGTATGGTTTTCAGGCTTGCTCGCGCGTTATCACCATCATGGACGACATGCTGGACACTTTAATTAACAGGATGGGAAGAATCTAGAGAATCTGTAGGAATATAGAATGTAGAAGGTAGAAGGTAGAATTTAGAAGTCACGAGTCACGAGTGGCGAGTTGCGGGTCGGAATACGGAAGGCAATATACAGAAGTCAGACTATAGTAGCACGAGTCGCGAGTCTGAATTAAGTCCGAAGTCTAAAGTCGACAGTCCTAAGTCAAAATTAGAAGACAGAATATAGAATATAGAAGGTAGAACTAGAATATAGAAGGTAGCAGTCTAAAGTCACGGGTCGCGAGTCTAAAGTCTTAATAGCTGTCAGCTTTCAGCCGTCAGCGATCAGCCTTTGATTCCGAATTCAAAATCCTTTCGTTCTAAATTCTATATTCTGTATGACCCCAAAAACCTATCCGTCTAAG